>JBEKVR010000065.1:0-23145 GCA_049513815.1 Roseiarcus sp.
CCATCACCGCAATCATGCGAAAGCTCGTCGTCCTCGCCAACGTCCTCATCAAAGAGGATCGCCCCTGGACGCCAATCCATGCTTGACCGCCAACACAGATGCTCATCCCAACCTTCTCCCCGTAAACGGGGAGAAGGGACGTTGCGCGCCGTCGCTCACTCCGCTTCGCCGCCCTCGGCGATTGCGGCGAGGCGGTCGGGGCGGCGCACGACGATCCGCGCCCGCCCGCTTTCAACCAGGCCGTCGCTCTCCCAGGCGCTGAGCAGGCGGCTGACCGAGAACAGCGTCGTCCCGATCATCTCGCCGAGGTCCTGGCGGGTCAGCGGGAAGTCGATCTCGACCCCGCTTTCGACCGATCGGCCCGATTGCGCGGCGAGCCTGAGCAGGGCGCGGGCGAGCCGGCGCTCGACCGGCTCGGTCGCCATTTCCATCACCCGCGCGTTGGCGTCGGCGAGCCGCGCGCCGACCGACTGCAGCAGGCCGGACGACAGCGCCGGGAACTTCGCCGCCAGCTCCGGCCAGATCGAAGACGGCCACGCCAGCGCCAGGCTCTCGACCACCGCCTTGGCCGTCGCCGGATAGGTCGTCTCGCGGATCTGCGTGGCGATGCCGAACAGCTCGCCGGGGTCGATGTAGCGAACGATGATTTGCCGCCCATCGGGCGTCAGCTTGCTCGCCTGCACATGGCCGTCGAGCAGCAGGAAGAACGATTCGGCCGGCGCGCCTTGCTCGAACACTGAGGCGCCCTTGTCGAAACGGCGCGCGTGCGCCGGCGCCAACAGCGCGTCGAGGTCGGCGGCTGGCCATCCGGCGAACGGCTTGAGGCCAGCGAGAACCGACCGGTCGACGCCGCTCACGACGCCAGGCTCCGTCGCCAGCGCATTCGTTCTCCGACCTTGTTGAAGCGCAACGTCGCGCTGTTTGATTCCATGCGAGATCGCCTCGTTGGCCCGCGCGGCGCGACTGTCTCCGATTTGCCGCGGCAAGTCGACAGGGCGCTGCGCCGCGCCCGTTTGCCCTGGAGTCCGCCGATGCCGCCAATCCCGCGCACCAAGCCCTACGACGGGCCGCCGCTGTTCTCCTACGGCTTTCGGCCGTTCTTCTTGGGCGCCTCGCTGTTCGCCGGGCTCGCGGTCGCGCTGTGGCTGCCGACCTATTTCGGCGAGCTGACCCTGCCGACCGCCTATCCGGCGCTTTACTGGCACATCCACGAGATGATCTACGGCTACGGCGCCGCGGCGGTCGCCGGCTTCACGCTGACGGCCATTCCCAACTGGACCGGGGGCCTGCCGCTGCAGGGCGGCAAGCTGATCGCGCTCGCCGGCTTATGGCTCGCCGGCCGGTTGGCGATGGCGTTCTCGGCGCTGATCGGCGCCATTCCGGCGGCGTCGATCGATCTCGCCTTTCTCGCCCTGCTGATCGCCTTCGTCGCGCGCGAGCTCGGCCACGGCGGCCAGAGCCACAACCGCAAGGTCGCCGTCGCGCTCGCCGTGCTGTGGCTTGGCGATCTCGTCTTCCATGTCGAAGCGATCGCTCACGGCTACGCCGACTATGGCGTGCGGATCGGTCTCGCCGCGCTGCTGTTGTTGATCACGCTGATCGGCGGCCGCATCATTCCGAGTTTCACCCGCAACTGGCTGGCGCGCATGAATCCGGGCGCGCTGCCGGCGCCGGCCGACCGTTGGGACGTTGCGGCGATCATCCTCGCCGCCGTCGCCCTGGCGGGCTGGATCGCCGCGCCGAACGCCGCGCCCGTCGGCTTGGCGCTACTCGCCGCCGGCCTTGCGCAGGCGGCGCGGCTCGCGCGCTGGCGCGGCTGGCGGGCGTGGCGCGACCGCCTGGTGCTGGTCCTGCACGTCGCCTATCTGTTCGTGCCGGTCGGTTTCGTGCTGACGGCGCTGTCGGCGTTCGGCTTGGCGCCGGAATCGGCCGGCGTGCACGCCTGGGCGATCGGGGCGATCGGCGGCATGACGATCGCCGTGATGTCGCGCGCCGCGCTCGGCCACACCGGCCGTGCGCTGATCGCCAGCCCTGCCGTCCAGGCGGTCTATGCCCTGATCTTCGGCGCGGCGATCGCGCGCATCTGCGCGGCGCTGGCGCCCGAGCACGGCGTCGTCGCGCTGCATGTCGCCGCTTTCGCCTGGATCGCCGCCTTCTTCGGCTTCGCCATCGCCTATTGGCGCGTCTTCACCGGGCCGCGACTGTAGGCGCGCTCCTCACAGAATCAGCTGCGAGCGGTCGATCGCCCGCTCCGCCTCGGCGATCGTTTCGGGCCGGCCGACGTGTAGCCAGACGCCGTCGAGGCGCACGCCGTAGAGCCGTCCCTGCTCGGCGGCGCGGAAGAAGAACGGCGCCAGACGGAACACGTCCTCGGCGATTCCTTCAAACAGCTGCGGCTTGATGATGCCGACGCCGGCGTAGACGAACGGCGCGACGCAGCGCGGGTCGCGCTTGGTCAAACGGTTGAAGGGATCCATGGTGAAGTCGCCCGGCCAGTCGACGCCGACGGCGCCGGCCGCCTGGGCGACGAGCAGCAGCACGTCCATCCGCGCCGGATCGAAAAACTTGATCAGCCGGTCGAGTTCGGAGCGCGGCCCTTCGATCCACAGCGCGTCGGTGTTGCAGATGAAGAACGGCGCGTCGCCGATCAGCGGCAGCGCCTTCTTGATCCCGCCGCCCTGGTCGAGCAGCCTGGCGCGCTCGTCGGAAATGACGATCTGCGGCGCGACGCGGTTCTTGAGCTGCGCCTCGATCTGGTCGGCGAGCCAATGGACGTTGACGATCGCCTTGCCGACGCCGGCCTCGGCGAGCCGATCGAGGCAATGGTCGATCAGCGTCCGCCCGGCGACCTTGACCAGCGGCTTGGGAATCGCGTCGGTGATCGGCCGCATGCGCTCGCCCCGTCCGGCGGCGAACACCATCGCGGTCGAAGGCGTCGGCTTGGACATCGGCTCATGGCTCCGAGCTCGCCGACCCGCTTTCGCCGAGCGCGTTCGGCAGGCAGGCCTCGAACCAACCCCTCAGCGGCCGCAGCAGCGGATGGGCGAGGTTACGCGCCAGCCGCCGTTCTACCAGCGGCAGCAACTGGAGATATTGCGGCTTGCCGTCGCGGCGGTCGAGTCGGGTGAAGGTCCCGAGCAGTTTGGTCGCACGCTGCGCCGCCATCGCCGCATAGGCGCCGGCGAACGCCTCGGCGTCGAAGCTCGGGTCGCGCGCCGCGCGCAGCCGCGCGTAGAGCGCGATGAGCCGCAATTCGAGATCGACCGGCACGTCGACCCGCGCGTCCTGCAGCAGCGACGCGACGTCGTAGGCCGGCGGGCCGATGACCGCGTCCTGGAAATCGATCAGGCCGAGCCGACTCAGGCCCTCGCGGCCGTGAAGCCAGTGCAGGTTGGGCGAGTGATAGTCGCGTAAAGTCCAGGTCGTCGGTTGGGCGAGAATCGGCGCCAGCAGCTCGCGCCACAGGCCGAGGAACACCTGGCGGGCGCCGGAGGCCGGCGTGACGCGCGCGGCGGTCGGCGCGTACCAGTCGAGCGCCAGCTCGACTTCGATCAGCATCGCGTCGATGTCGTAGGTCGGCAGCGCGTAGGCCTCGTCGTCGATCGGCAGCGTATGCGGCAGCTCGCGCGCGTGCAGATCGGCGAGCAGCGCCGTCGCCTCGGCGTAGCGCTCGGGGTTCGGCCCGCTCGCGTCGGCGATGGTCTCGGCGCCGAAATCCTCGATCAGCGCCAGGCCGTCGGCGACGTCGTGGGCGTAGATCTGCGGCGCCGAATAGCCCTGGCCGCGCAGGCCCTCGGCCATGGCGAGATAGGCGCGGATGTCGGGCGACAGCTTGGCGATCGCCGCGTAGGGTTTGCCGTAGCGCAGGATCGGGCCGTCGGGCCGCGGCGGCGAGATCATCAGGATCGCGGCGCCGCCGTCGGGTTTCGTCAGCCGCTCGTAGGCGCGGATCGACGCGTCGCCGGCGATCGGGACGCGCTCGGCGTTCGCCCAGCCGGCCTCGCGCAACAGCCGCTCGATCGCCCGCATGCGCCGCCAGCGCGCGCCGAGCGCGCCGAACGCGCGCACTTCGGCGCGGCGGAATTCGGGGCCGTAGGCGGGGTCGAATTGGAGCGCAATCTCCAGCCGATCGGCGGGCAGGGCGCTCGCCGCGCGCTCCGGCCACTCGACCATCGTCACCGCGCCGTCGATCGCCTCGTCCCAGCCGATCTGGGCGAGTTCGTCGTCGCCGCGCAGGCGATAGAAGTCGGCGTGGACAATCGGAAATCCCGGACCGTCGTAGACCTGAATCAGGGTGAAGGTCGGGCTCGGCGCCTCGAGCTCGGGATCGTTCGTCAGCGCGCGCAGGGCGGCGCGAACGAGAGCGGTCTTGCCGGCGCCGAGGTCGCCCGAGAGCGCGATGAAATCGCCCGGCCGGACGAAGCTCGCCAGCTGTCGGGCGAGCGCTTCGGTCGCCGCTTCGTCGACCAGCGCGATTGGCTCGCCGACGGCGGCGCCCTCGCCTTGCGTCGTCGCCGCCATCTTAGGCCGCCGCGCTCGCCTGACGCGGCGCGCCGTCGATCGGGAACACGCACGTCACGGTCGTACCCTCGCCGTAAACCGAGTCGATCTGGACCCGGCCGCCGTGCAGCTCGACCAGCGCCCTGACGATCGACAGGCCGAGGCCGGGGCCGCGATGGCGCGAGCCGCCGGTGTGGCTCTCGAAGCGGTCGAAGACGCGGTCGAGCACGTCGTTGGGAATGCCGCGGCCGCGGTCGCTGACCTTGAACACGATCTCGTCGCCGCGCCGCATCGCCGCCAGCGTCACCGTCTGGCCCGGCGCGGAGAAGCCGACCGCGTTGGAGAGCAGATTGAACAGCACCTGGCGGATGCGCCTGCCGTCGGCGCGCAGCGAGCCGACGTCGTCGGTGGCGACGATTCGCAGCTCGATCTTCGATTCGCTGAGCCGGTCCTGCACGCCCTCGGCCGCCGCCTTCATCGCCTCGACGACGTCGACGTCCTCTGGCCTCAGTTCAAGCGCGCCGGCGTCGATCGAGGCGAGGTCGAGAATGTCGTTGATAATCGCCAGCAGCGCCGCCGAGGACTTGGTGATGAAGCCGGCGTATTCGAGCTGCTTGGGATTGAGCGGGCCGACGCCGCCGTCGGCCAGCAGCTGGGTGAAACCGATGATGTTGGTCAGCGGCGTGCGCAGCTCATAGGATACGTGATTGACGAAATCGTTGCGCAGCTTCTCGGCGCTGATCAGCGCCTGGTTGCGTTCGGTCAACGCGCGTTCGACGTTGGCGCTAGCGGTCACGTCGAGGAAGGTCAGCAGCGTCGCGCCGTCGGGCAGCGGCAGGGCGGCGCAATCGAGCACTTGGCCGTCCTTGCGCGCGACCCGCACCGCGAAGCCGCGCCGCTCTTCCGGCAGATCGACGATCCGCGCGCGCAGCCCGTCCCACATTTGCCCGTCGTCGAGCAGCGGCGCGCACAGCCGCGCCACTTCGTCGATGTGCGGCCGGTCGGCGGCGCGCGCCGGGTCGAAGCGCCACATCTCGGCGAAGGCCGGATTGATGAGCTTCATCCGCCCGTCGGCGCCGAACACCGCCACGCCTTCCTTCAGCGCGTCGAGCGTCTCGCCCTGCACGCGGGTCATGGCGTTGACCTGCGAGGCGAGCGCGTAGCTCTGGGTCGCGTCGTCGAACAGGTAGGTGACGCCGCCTTGCGGATTGGGGCTCGCCACGACGCGCAGCGCGCGCCCGTCGGGCAGATGCCAGACGCTCTCGGTCGGCTCGATCGCCTGATAGGCGGCGAGCGCCTGCGCCTTCCAGCTACGGAAGTCGGCCTGCTCCGGCAATTGGCGCGTCGCGCGCAGGCGATCGAGGATTTCGCCGTTGGTCGGCTGCGAATCGAGGAAGGCGGGATCGAGCGACCAGATCTGACGGTAGGCGGCGTTGTAGAAGCTCAGTTTCTTGGCGCGGTCGAAGATCGCCACCGCGGTCGACAATTGGTCGAGCATGCGCGAATAGGCGCCGAGGTGGCGCTCCATCTCGGTGCGCACGGTCTCGAGCTCGGAAAGATCGTTGGCGAAACCCGCGGCGCCGTCGGCCGTTGCGATCTCGGTCGCCTCGAACAGCTTGCGGCCGCCAGCGACGACCGCCGGCGCGCGCCGCCGCCAGGCGCCGCCCGCGGCCCGAGCCTGCGCCGCTTCGTCGCCAAGCGCCTGATCGAACAGCTCGAGGCCGCGCGCGACCGCGTCGGCGCCATCGGCGGCTTCGACCGCGCGCGCGTAAGCGAGATTGGCCCAGGCGATCTTGCCATCGGCGCCGCGCGTCCAGGCGGGGCTCGGGATCGCGTCGAGCAGGGCGCGCAGCGCGCCGAGCGCGGCGTTGGCCTCGGCGTGGCTGTCGCGCAGCCGCGCCAGTTGCAGCCGCTCGCCGGAAACGTCGAGGATGCGCACCACGGCGCAGCCGGCGACGGCGCGGCCGTCGACTTCGAAATGGCGGCCCTTGAGGCTCGCAACGGCGAGCGAGAACGCTTCGCCCCGGCCGAGCAGCCGCTCGACCGCCTGCTGCAAATTCGTGGCGAGCGCGGGTTCGAGCCACGAGGCGAACGCAAGCACGCGGCGCGGCGAGGGCGCGTCGGCGACGAGCGAGAAGTCGCCTTCGATCCGCGGCTCGCCGTCGGGCCGATCCCAGGCGAGGAGGATCTGCGGTTCGCTGGCGAGGAACAGATTGGCGCGGTCGAGCGCGGCGCGGGTGCGGGCGAGTTCGCTGGCGAGTTCGGCTTCGCGCTGCGTCCAGCGCCGCCGGCCGACGAGGTGGAGCGAAGCCGTGAGCACCGAAAAGAACAACAGCAGCAGGATGACGAGGCCGCTGATGTCGGCGGCGAACGGCTCTTCGAGCGCGAGCGGCCCGCCGACCGCTTCGGCCTGCGCCGCGCCGACGGCGCAGCACAGCGCGACGACGACGAGCGGCGCGACGACGCGCGAGACGAGCGCACGCCGAGGCGGGCCTCCCGGCCGGATGCGCGCCCTCGCCGATTGCGTCGTTGGTAGCAAGCCTCGGCCCCCAGAGACTTAGCGGGCGCGCCCGCCGCCGGGCGCCGCCGCCGCCGATCGCCCTCTTACCGCCGCGAGGAACGAATCAACGTCCCCAAGACTTACGCAAAGCCGCCAAGAAAGTCGTTAACCGAATGTTGGCGAAGTTTATCTGAAATTTGATGTAGATTAAAAATATCGCGACGACGCATGCGCCGCCGCGCTCAGTGGATCAGGCCGACGATGTCCTTGACCGCGTCCATGTTCGGCTGCGCGATCAGCCGAGCTTTCCGCGCGCCTTCGGCAAGCACCGAGTCGACGTAAGCCGGGTCGGCGTTGAGCCGCAGAATCTCGGCGCGAATCGGCGCGAGATTCGTCGCCGTCAACTCGGCGAGCGCGCTTTTGAATTGCGAGAATTGTCCGCCGCCGAAGCGCCGCAGCACGTCGCTCTTGGTCTCGTCGGCGAGCGCGGCGTAGATGCCGACGAGATTGTCGGCCTCGGGCCGGCCGGAAAGGCCTTCGACTTCGCTCGGCAGCGCGCCGGGGTCGGTCTTCGCCTTGCGGATCTTGGCCGAGATCGCGTCGGCGTCGTCGGTGAGCGCGATCAGCGAATATTCCGAGGGGTCGGACTTCGACATCTTCTTCGATCCGTCGCGCAAGCTCATCACCCGCGTCGCCGGTCCCTGGATCAGCGGCTCGGGCAGCGGGAAGAACGCGTCGCCGAATCCGCGCTCGGCGATCTGAGCGGAGAAGTCGTTGTTGAACTTCTGCGCGACGTCGCGCGTGAGCTCGAGATGCTGCTTCTGGTCGTCGCCGACCGGCACGTGGGTGGCGCGATAGAGCAGGATGTCGGCCGCCATCAGGACCGGATAATTGTAAAGGCCAACGGAAGCGTTCTCGCGGTCCTTGCCCGCCTTCTCCTTGAACTGGGTCATGCGGTTGAGCCAACCGAGACGTGCGACGCAATCCAGCACCCAGGCGAGCTCGGCGTGCTCGGCGACGCGGCTCTGATTGAAGACCGCGTTCTTCTCAGGGTCGATGCCGCAGGCGAGGAACGCCGCGGTGACCTCGCGCGTCGTGCGACGCAGCGTCGCAGGGTCGTGCGGCATCGTCATCGCGTGCAGGTCGACGACGCAATAGACGCAGGGGTGGGTCTTCTGCATCTCGACGAAGCGCTTCAGCGCGCCGAGATAGTTGCCCAGATGCAGATTGCCGGTCGGCTGTACGCCGGAAAACACCAGTTCAGGAAGTTTCGCCATAACGGTCCGCGTCGCCTCTTTCATAAGCGAGCGGCCTTATCGCAACCGATCGGCGCCGGCGCAAGGGGACGGCGAAACGCGCGCCCTCTCGCGGTCTGCGGGAGAGGCCGAGGCGAGGGATTCGACGATCGGCCGTGCTACACGGCCGCCGTCAGAAAGGGTGGTACTGGAACATCCAGGTTTCGGTCAGCGTCTCGCCGTTGGCCTGTAGGAAGCAGCGCATCTCGACCGGATCGCCGCCGTCGACGGTGAGGTCGAACTGGGCCCGCCAGTGGCCGGGCACGTCGTCGGGAACCGCCTCGATCAGGCGGTAGCCTTGCAGCGAACCGCGCGAGGCGGTCACCACCATGTCCGGTTTGACGCCGTATGGCAGGGTCGCGAGCGGGCCGCCGAGGAATTCGACGACGAACTTGCGCACGCCCGCCGGGCGCGGCAGACCGGGCTGGCCGCCGCGGCCGAGGCGCGTTGCGACGCAGCGCGCCAGCTTGGACGGGTAGGGCTCGTCGGCGAGCCAGTGCAGGCGATAGTTGAGCTCGATCTCGGCGCCGGCGGGCGGCGACTGCTCGGGCACCCACATCGCGACGACGTTGTCGTGGATCTCGTCGTCGGTCGGGATCTCACACAGTTGGATCCAGCCCTTGCCCCAGCCCGAGCCGTCGGCGGCCGGCATCGGCTCGACCCATAAGGTCGGCCGCCGGTCGTAGAAGACGCCGTCGAGATAGTGATCGAACACGCGGTCGCGCTGGCAGAGGCCGAAGCCGCGCGGATTGTTGTCGGTAAACGCCGAGACCATGATGCGCGGCGGGTTGTTGAGCGGCCGCCACAGCCGTTCGCCGTTGCCCGACCACATCGACAGGCCGTCGGAATCGTGCACCTCGGGGCGCCAGTCGATCGCCGTCGGCTTCTTCGTCTCCGAGTACCAATACATCGACGTCAGCGGCGCGATGCCGAAGCGCGTGACCGGCGCGCGCACGAACAGGGTCGACTCGATGTCCATCGTCACGCCCTTGCCGCGCTTGAGAGCGAAGCGGTAGGCGCCGACGATCGACGGCCCCTCCATCAGCGCGTAGACGATCAGCGTGTCGTCGCTCGCCTGCGAGTCGACGTAGAATTGCGTGAAGTTGGGGAATTCCTCCGCGCGGTCGGCGACCGCGACGTCGAGCGCGACGCCGCGCGCCGACAGGCCGTATTGATGCAGCTCGCCAATGGCGCGGAAATAAGCGGCGCCGAGAAAAGCGACCCAGTCGTTCTTGCGCCAGTCGAGCGCGCCGTCGCGCGCCTCCTGGATGCGCAGGCCGGCGAAACCGGCGCCCTGCGGCAGCCCGTGCGCGACCGAATCGGCGGGCATGTCGAAATAGGATTGATCGTAGACGACCCTGCGCGCCTGGCCGTTCTCGACCGCGTACATGTCGACGGCCTTTTGGAAGAACAGGCCGAGGTGGAAGAAGGTGACCGGGAAGCGGCCAGGACCGTTGGCGAACAACGCATGGTCGGGGCGAAAGCGGATCTTGCCCCATTCCTCGTAGTTGATCTTCTGCACGACCTCCGGCGCCGGCTGCGGCGGCGGCGCGTAGGGACCGTGCGCCTTCTCGCGCGCCCGCGCCTTGAGGAGATCGAACGAAAAGGCCGACGGGTCGCCAAAGGTGAGTCCGTCCGGCGCTGCGGCCGCGTTTTCGCCGATGGCGGAGACCGCCGCGGCGGCGGCTGCGCCCTTCAACACTGTGCGGCGGTCAACGGTGTTCGTCATAGCCGACCTTCATTCTCGCGCGATCATCTAGGGTAATGACGTTTCGTTACGATTCGACCAATTCGCCGCACAGGTCCGCGCCAGAGTTAACGGCGCACAAATGTGAGATAGACCGGGGTCCGACCGGCGAGCTTCGCTTTGGCTTCATAGCGGGTCGGGGCCCAGTCGTCCCAGGGCCGACGCCAGTCTTCGGCGTCCTCGGCCAGCCAGCGAAAGTGCGGCGAATCGAGAAACCGGGCGAGCGTCCACCCGGCGTAGTCGTCGATGTCGGTGGCGAAGCGCACCGTCGCGCCCGGCCGCGCGGCGCGCGCAAGTTCGGCGACGGTCTGGCGAGAAACGACCCGTCGCCTGTTATGGCGGCGCTTCGGCCACGGGTCGGGATAGAGGATGAAGACGCGCGACAGCGCCGCGTCGGGCGTCGCTTCGATCAGCGGTCGCGCGTCGCCCGCCCTCAGCCGCACGTTGCCGACGCTGTTGCGTTCAATCGCCGCCAGCGCCTTGGCGACGCCATTGAGGAACGGCTCGCAGCCGATGACGCCAACGTCGGGATGGGCGAGCGCCTGGGCGACCAGATGTTCGCCGCCGCCAAAGCCGATTTCGAGCCACAGCTCGCGCGGCGCGAAGCCGAACAGCGGCGCGCCCGCGGCGAGCCGCGCCGCGTCGACTTCGAGCGTCGGCAAGAGGTCGGCGACGAGCTGCGCCTGGTGCGGACGCAGCGGCTTGCCCTTGCTCCGCCCGTAGAGCGAGCGGCGCTTCGGCGCTTCGGGCGTCGATTCCGCCAATGCTGTTACGCGAGGTGGGAGCGCAACCGCTCGGCGAGGTCGGTCTTCTCCCATGAGAAGGCGCCGTCGTCCTCCGGCGCGCGACCGAAATGGCCAAAGGCGGAGGTGCGGGCGAAGATCGGCCGGTTGAGCTTCAGGTGCTCGCGGATGCCGCGCGGCGACAGGTCCATCGAGTCCATCAGCGCCTGCTCGAGCTTGCTTTCGTCGACGTGGCCGGTTCCATGCAGATCGGCGTAGATCGACAGCGGCTTGGCGACGCCGATGGCGTAGGAAAGCTGCAGCGTGCAGCGATCGGCAAGGCCGGCGGCGACGACGTTCTTGGCGAGATAGCGCGCCGCATAGGCGGCCGAGCGGTCAACCTTGGTCGGGTCCTTGCCGGAGAAGGCGCCGCCGCCGTGCGGCGCTGCGCCGCCGTAAGTGTCGACGATGATCTTGCGACCGGTGAGACCGCAATCGCCGTCAGGGCCGCCGATGTAAAACTTGCCGGTGGGGTTGACGTGCCAGACCGTCTTCGGCGTGATCCACCCTTCCGGCAGCGCCTTGACGACATAGGGACGGACGATCGCCGCGACGCCCTCAGATGAAAGTTCGGGATCGAGATGCTGGTGCGAAACGACGATCTGCGTCGCCTCGACCGGCTTGCCGTTGATGTAGCGGACCGTCACCTGACTCTTGGCGTCGGGTCCGAGCGCCTTCTCGCGCCCGCCGTGGCGCGCCTCCGAAATGATGCGCAGGATCTTATGCGCGTACTGGATCGGCGCCGGCATCAACTCCGGCGTTTCGCGGCAGGCGTAGCCGAACATGATGCCCTGGTCGCCCGCGCCCTCGTCCTTGTTGCCGCCGGCGTCGACGCCCTGGGCGATGTCGGCCGATTGCTTGTGCAGCAGCACCTCGACCTTGGCGTCGCGCCAATGGAAGCCTTCCTGCTCGTAGCCGATCGCCTTGATCGCCGCGCGCGCCGTCTCCTCGATCGCCATGGCGCCGAGATCGGGGCCGCGCACTTCGCCGGCGATGATGACGCGGTTGGTGGTCGCCATCGTCTCGCAGGCGACGCGGATGCGATAGGGGTCGAGACCGGCGCGCACGCCTTCGCGGAAATACAGATCGACGATTTCGTCGGAGATGCGATCGCAGACTTTGTCGGGATGGCCTTCGGAAACGGATTCGCTGGTGAACTGATAATCGTGCCGGGCCATCGCTCGCTTCTCTCCGGATTGCTGTTCGTCCGCCGGGCGTTCCGCCCCGCCTCCCCCGCGCGCGTCGTTGGCGCGCGCAAAAGCGCGCCGCTTTTGACAGGCGGTGTTCGTTTGGTCAAGACGATTGCAGGAGAATCGTTCTTTTTATAGAACGATTCGCGGGTTATTCCTTTGCCGTCGACAGCGCGGCGACGAGATCGAGAACGCGCTTGCGTACCTTGGGGTCGCGGATTTGGGCGAAAGCGCGATTGAGCTGCAGTCCCTCGCTGGTCGACAGGAAGTCGACGACGTAGGCGCTGGCCGCCGGCTCCGCCAACATCGGCTTGCCGGGGTCGGCCGACGGAGCGCCCTCGAAAAAGAAGGCGGGCGGCACTTCCAGCACCCGCGCAAGCTGTTGCAGCCGGCTGGCCCCGATGCGGTTGGTGCCCTTCTCGTATTTCTGGATCTGTTGGAACGTCACGTCGAGGGATTCGCCGAGCCTTCCTTGGCTCATGCCAACCATCAGTCGCCGCATGCGCAGTCGCGCGCCGACATGCTTGTCGATAGGGTTAGGCGCTTTCGCCATCGGGCGATGTCTCACACAAAGGGCTTAAGTCGCGGGCAACGGCCCAGGTTCGAATTACGCAAGGGAAGAATTAGCCGATGCGCGTATTGCGCGCAACCGTTGGGAGTTCGCCGCTGACGCGATCTTAACGTCCGCGGCGCGCGAAGGCGACGACGGCAAGGAAGACGAGGGCGATCCAGCCGGCGGTCGACGATCCCCAGCGCCGCTGCCAGGTCGGCGCCAGCGGTTCGGGCAGGGCGCTGTCGATGACCGCCTCGGCTCCGAGCCGCGCCTCGGCGAGGATGCGGCCGCGGCCGTCGACCACGGCGGAAATGCCGGTGTTGGCGGCGCGCGCCAGCGGCAGGCCGGTCTCGATGGCGCGCAGCCGCGCCTCAGCGAAATGCTGGTAGGGTCCGGCGGTGAGGCCAAACCAGGCGTCGTCGGTGACGTTGAGCATCCAGCGCGGCGGATCGGGATCGTCGAGTTTTTCGCCGCGTTCGTTGGGGAAGATCGCCTCGTAGCAGATCAATGCGCGCGCGGTCGGCAGGCCGGGAACATGGAGCCGGTCGTCGCCGGTTCCGGGGTCGAAGCCGCCCGGCATGTGGACGAACTGGGTGACGCCGAAGCGCTCGAACCAGCGGCCGAACGGCAGGTATTCGCCGAATGGCACCAGATGGCGTTTGTCGTAGCGCTCCGGCAGCAGGCCGCGCCGGCCGAGCGTCAGGATCGAATTGAAGAAATGCCGACGACCGTCGCTGCGGTCGTTCTCGTCGAGTCGCGCCGCGCCGGTGACGAGCGTCGTCCCGCCGCGCAGGAACTCGCTGATCGCCGCCAGCGCCGCGCCGTCGCGCCCGAGCAGGAAGGGAAAGGCCGATTCCGGCCAGATCAGATGGGTGACGTCAGCGACGCTGGAGGTCTTCGGCGAGGTCGCTCGATCGGAAAGGGCGAGGTATTCCTGCACGATCGCCTGCCCGTTGTCGGGCGAAAAATCACTCCCTTGCGAGACATTGGGCTGCATCAGCCGCATCTTGACGTTGGGCAGGGTCGGGCTCGCCGGCGCCGCCACGCGCCAGACGCCGAAGGCGAAGATCGCCGCGAGCGCAGCGACCGCGAGCGCAGTCGGCGGCCAACCTCGCCGCGTCTCCGTCCATAGCGTCGCCGGCGCGGCGAAGATCGCCACGGCCAGAAGCGTCAGCCCATGCAGCCCGACGACCGAAGCAATCTGCGCCAGTTCGAGATTGGCGCCGAGCGCCATGCCGAACTCGTTCCACGGAAAGCCGGTGAGCACGACGCAGCGCAGCCATTCGCTGAAACCCAGACCCACCGCCAGCGCGAGCACGCGCGTCGCGTCGGCGCGCCAGATCAGTCGCGCCAGCGCGAAACCGAGAGCGGGAAAGAGCGCGAGGGCGGCCGGCAGGCCGAGCACGCCAAACGGCAGCGCCCAGGCGAACTTGTCGGCGTCGACGAGAAACGCCGACCCGAGCCACCACAGGCCGGCGACAAAATAGCCGAAGCCCCACCACCAGCCGGCGCCGAAAGCCGCCCGCAGCGAAGCCCAGAATTGTCCGCCGCCCTCGGCGCGGTCGACCGCGCCATCGATCAGCCACACCGCGAGCGCCATCGGCGCGATCAGCGCCGGCGGGAAGTCGACGGGCGGCATGGCGAGCGCGCCGGCGGCGCCGCCGACGAAAGCGACGCCGCGCCGCCGCCAGCCCCAGGCGAGAATCACTGACTGGGCGAGCGCGCCGGGACCCGCGAAGCGCGGCCGGGCCGCATCGACGAACGCGGAATCTTCGCTCATTTGTCGTCGGGCGCCGCGCCGGATTCCGGCGGTCGGGTCGTTTCTGCGAGCGGACGCGCGGCCGCGTTGCGTCGGCGCGGCGCGGCGCGCTTTTGCACCCTCAGCCGCTTGACCCGCCGCGGATCGGCGTCGAGCACTTCGAATTCGAGATCGCCGGGGCCGGCGACGATTTCGCCGCGGATCGGAACGCGGCCGGCCGTCGCGGTCAACAGACCGCCGATCGTGTCGACGTCCTCGGCGTCGGCGAGCGTCGACAGGTCGACGCCGAGCGCCTTGGAGACGTCCTCCAGGCTCGCGCGCGCTTCGACGATGAACGCGCCGTCGCCGGCGGCGGCGATCTGCGGCCGGTCGTCCTCGTCGTGCTCGTCCTCGATGTCGCCGACGATCGACTCGACCACGTCTTCGATCGAGACGAGGCCGTCGGTGCCGCCGTATTCGTCGATCACCAGCGCCATATGGGTGTGCGAGGCCTGCATCTTCACTAGCAGGTCGAGCGCCGGCATCGACGGCGGCGCGAACAGCACCGGGCGCAGGATGCGCGCCGCCGACAGCGGCGTGTCCATCCCGAATTCGGCGACCGCCTTTCGCTCCGCCGGCGCCGCCTCCGCCTCCGCCGTCGGCTGGCCGACGAGGCCGAAGCTCGGCTCGGAAGCGAGGAAGTCCATGAAGTCGCGGATGTGGACCATGCCGCGCGGATCGTCGAGCGTGTCGCCGTAGACGGGCAGGCGCGAATGACCGGCGGTGCGGAAGAGGGCGAGCAACTCGCCGAGCGTCGCCTCGACGCTGACCGAGACGATGTCGGCGCGCGGCACCATCACGTCGGCGACGCGCACTTCGTGCAGCGCCAGCACGTTCTTGAGGATCGCGCGTTCCTGCGGCGTAAAGTCGGCGTTGGTTCCCGCCTCCTCCAGCGCGTCCTCGATGTCGTCGCGCACGGAAGCGGGCTCGAGGCCGAACAAGGCCCTCAGCCGCTCGAACAGGCCGCGAGAGCCCTCCTCGGGGCTGGGGTCGGGCTTGGTCGCCTGCCCGGTCTTGGCGTCGTCAGGGGCGGTCATGGTCGAGCGTCCGCCGCTTCGTCGGCGCGATAGGGATCGGCGACGCCGAGCTGCGCCAGGATGCGGGATTCCATCGCCTCCATCCGCTCCGCGTCGGCTTCGTTGTCGTGGTCGAAGCCGATCAGGTGGAGGAAGCCGTGGGCGACGAGGTGGCGGTAATGGTCGGCGAGCGGCTTGCGTTCGTCGGCCGCCTCGCGCGCCACGGTTTCGAACGCCAGCACGACGTCGCCCAGCAGCCGCGCCCTGGCGATGTCAGCCGGCGCGACAGCGGGGAACGAGAGCACGTTGGTCGGCTTGTCGAGCCCGCGCCAGCGCGCGTTGAGCGCGCGCACGTGTTCGTCGTCGGCGAGATGAATGCACAGCTCGGCGCCCGGCGCCAGCGCGACGCCGCATTCGCGGGCGGCGACGGCGATCGTCTCGCGCGCCAGCGACCGCGCCGACAACGCTGCGCGCCAGCGCGGCGAGGCGGCGACGAATTCTACCCTTAGCGTCATTTCTCTCCGTCCGTCCGGCTCGTCGACTTCGCCGCCTCATAGGCTTCGACGATCTGGCGCACCAGATCGTGGCGGACGACGTCGCCGTGGCGGAAGCGCACATGGCCGATCGGTTCGAGCCGACCGAGCAGGGCGATCGCTTCGCTTAAGCCCGACTTCTGCCCGGGCGCGAGGTCGGTCTGCGACGGATCGCCGTTGACCATCATCCGCGAGCCTTCGCCGAGGCGAGTGAGGAACATCTTCATCTGCATCGCAGTCGCGTTCTGCGCCTCGTCGAGCAGGATCGCCGCCTTCGACAAGGTGCGGCCGCGCATGAAGGCGAGCGGCGCGATCTCGATCATGCCGGTCTGAATGCCGCGCTCGACCATACGCGCGTCCATGAAGTCGTAGAGCGCGTCGTAGATCGGCCGCAGGTATGGGTCGACCTTCTCCTTCATGTCGCCGGGCAGGAAGCCGAGCCGCTCGCCCGCTTCGACCGCCGGGCGCGACAGGATCAAGCGCTCGACGAGGCCCTGTTCGAGCAGCCATACCGCGTGGCCGACCGCGAGCCAGGTCTTGCCGGTGCCGGCGGGGCCTTCGGCGAACACCAGCTCGTGCTTGCGCAGCGCCGCCAGGTAGCGGTCCTGGGCGGCGTTGCGCGCGCGCACGACGCCGCGTTTGCGGGTCTTGATCTGGCCGAAGGCGTCGCCGGTGGTTTCGAACTCGCCGGGGAACAGCGTGCCCTGGTAGGTCGTTTCCTCAATCGCGCCTTCGACGTCGCCCTCGTCGGCCGGCTGGCCGAGCTTGGCGCGCTCATAGAGCAGTTCGAACACCCGCCGCGCCTGCTCGCTGGCTTCGCGCGGGCCGCGAATGACGATCTGGTTGCCGTTGGCGTTGGCGCTGACGCCGAGCCGGCGCTCGATGCGGGCGATGTTCTGATCGTAATGGCCAAAGACGATCGAGGCCAGTCCGTTGTCGTCGAAGGCGAGGGCGATCTCGGTCGATTTCGTCTCGCGGGGCTCCGCCGCGGCCGCGGCGGGTCTCGTCAACGTCTGGTCTTGAGGTTTCAAACTGGTTGTCTCCGTCTCAAGCGATCTGAACCTCGGCGTATGACGCCGGCGCGACGATCCGCCCGATCAGCGTATTGGCGCCAAGTCCGACGATTTCGACGCTCGCCATGGCGCCGATCCGGCTCGCTTCGCCCTCGGCGCGCACCGATTGCATATAGGGCGAGCGGCCGACGATTTGACCGGGGCGCCGCCCCGGCCGGTCGAACAAAACGTCGAGCCGGCGGCCGACGAGGGCGCGGTTGAAGGCGACCCGTTGCGCGTCGATGAGGGCGTACAGCTCGGCGAGCCGCTCCGCCTTGACCTCTTCGTCGATCTGGTCGGCGAGGTCGGCGGCTGGAGTGCCGGGCCGCGGCGAATATTTGAACGCGTAACCGGAAGCGAAGCCGACCTCGCGCACGACCGCCAGGGTCTGGCGGAATTCCGCGTCGGTCTCGCCGGGGAAGCCGACGATGAAGTCGGACGAAAGCGCGACGTCGGGCCGCGCCCGGCGCACCCGCGCGACGATCTCGAGATAGTCGCGGACGCTGTGTTTGCGGTTCATCGCCGCCAGGATGCGGTCCGCGCCGGCCTGGATCGGCAGATGCAGATACGGGGCGAGCGCCGGATTGTCGCGGTGGGCGGCGATCAGGCTGTCGCTCATGTCGTTGGGGTGTGAGGTCGCGTAGCGGAGCCTCAGCACGCCGGGAGTCTCGGCGGCGGCGGCGAGCAACGTCGCCAGGTCGCTCTCCTCGCCGTTGGCGTCGCGGCCGCGGTAGGCGTTGACGTTCTGGCCGATGAGGGTGATTTCGCCGACGCCGGCGGCGGTCAGCCGTGCAATCTCCTCGACGACCGACTTCACCGGCCGCGAAGACTCGCCGCCGCGGGTGTAGGGGACGACACAGAACGAGCAGAACTTGTCGCAGCCCTCCTGGACGGTGACGAAGGCGGTCGCGCCGCGAGCGCGGATCGCCTGCGGCCGGCTCGGCGGCAGATGGTCGAATTTGTCCTCGACCGCAAACTCGGTGTCGATCGCTCCGGCCCCGCGCGGCCGGTCGCGCAGGAGCTGCGGCAGGCGATGGTAGTTCTGCGGTCCGACGACAAAATCGACCGCCGGCTGGCGGCGGCGGATCTCCTCGCCTTCGGCCTGAGCGACGCAGCCCGCCACCACCAGGGTGGTCAGGCGGCCCTGGCGCTCGCGCTCGGCCTTCAGGACGCGCAGCTTGCCAAGTTCGGAGAAGATCTTCTCCGAGGCGCGCTCGCGAATGTGGCAGGTGTTGAGGATGACGAGGTCGGCGTCCTCGACGTTGGCCGTCTCCTCGTAGCCTTCCTGGCCGGCGACGTCGGCCATCCGCTGCGAATCATAGACGTTCATCTGACAGCCGAACGACTTGATGAACGCCCGGCGGGCGGGAAGGACATCAGTCGCGTCGTCGCGCTGCTGGGCGTCCGTCGCAGTCGTTAAAGGCAATCCATGGTCTCCGGCCGAAGCAGGTCCTTTCTACGACGAACCGGCGGCGGCGAGAATAGGGCAATTGGCGGCCCGGGCGGCGCCGGCGAGGGCGCGAACCTCGGCCTCGGTCCGCCGGGCGAGGATCTTGCGTCCGATTTTGGCCGAAACCGGGATCGGCGGGCCGTAATGGACGTCGCAGCGGGTCGGCCCAACGGCGACGAAACGCTGGAAATGCGGCATGAAGGTCATATCGCCGTACCAGGCGAACAGCGGCCGGTCGCGGCGCGCGACCGGCAGGCCGCCGATGCGCGAATAATCGAGAAAGACTGGTTGGATCGCCGCGGCGCCGGCCGCCGCCGCCTCCCTGACCGCCTCGAAATGCGACGAGCGGAAGGGCAGGATGCGGTTGCCGTCGCTGGTCGTCGCCTCGGCGAACAGCACGACTGGCTCGCCCTTGACCATGGCCCGCGCCATTTCGGAATTGACCGAGGGGATGCAGCGCCGCCGACCGCGATCGACGAAGATGATCCCCTGCAGCCGCGCCAGGCGGCCGCCGAAGGCCGGCGCGCCGACCTCCTTCTTGGCGAGGAAGGTCATCGGCTCGATCGAGCCGAGCGTCAGGATATCGAGCCACGAGACATGGTTGGCGACGATCAGCCGCTTCCCTGGCGCGGGGCGGCCATGGACCCTGACCTCGACCCCGAGCGCCGCGCAGGCGAGGCGCTGGAACCGGGGCGCCGCCTCGCGACCGGTCCGCCAGCCGCGCGACTGGGCGAAGGCGCGCAGCGGCCCGAGCAGCAGCAGGAACAGCGCCGCCGCCAGCAGACCAAGGATCAGGCGCAAGCGGCTCATCGGAGCGCCATCCTCCCCCGCAGAGCGAGGGAGGGGGACCGCGCGTCAGGGCGGTGGAAGGGGTGCGCCGCCAAGCCCACCAAATGAACGGTCGTCAGCCGCGGGGTCTTCGGTCGCGATGCAGCCTGCGAACGCGATGCCCCTTCCACCGCGCTTCGCGCGGTCCCCCTCCCCCGCCTTGCGGGGGAGGATGGGGTCGCGGCGGCGTTCACGCGAGGTCCTTGCGCATGACGATCGCCGCCGCCGATTGACCTTCTGGGCGGCGGTAATAGCCGTCGCGCCGGCCGACGTCGCGGAAGCCGAGGCGGCGGTAGAGCGCCACCGCGGGGGCATTGTCGGGATCGACCTCGAGGAAGATCGCCCGCGCGCCCGACAGCGCCGCGCGCGCGAGGTGCTCGCGCATCAGGTCGCGACCGACGCCGTGGCCGCGCAGGGCCGGATCGACCGCGACAGTGAGGATTTCCGCTTCGTCGGCGGCGAGCCGCGACAGCGCGAAGCCGCGCAGGCGGCCGGTGGCGGGGTCGAGCGCGGCCGAGGCGAGCGTCGTCGGGCTCGCCAGCAGGTTGGCGAATTCGCC
This sequence comes from Roseiarcus sp., assembly GCA_049513815.1. Classification (GTDB taxonomy): domain Bacteria; phylum Pseudomonadota; class Alphaproteobacteria; order Rhizobiales; family Beijerinckiaceae; genus Roseiarcus. The sequence continues at coordinate 19,804 of JBEKVR010000065.1, forward strand.
CGCCGACCACGGATGGGCGAAGGCCGTCCGGTGGATGGCGGCGCAGGCTTCGGTCGCCTCGACCCGCAGCGGGCGGATCGTCGAGGGGCGTGGGCGGCGGAAGGGGAGACGGAAGCGGAAGAGCATGGCGCCGCTCCGCTCAATTGTCGCGGCGGGCGATCGCTTCGCCGGCGGCAGGCTTGGCGTCGGGCGGCTTGATGTAGAGCGGGCGCGGCGGATTCGCCGCCGGGTCGGACGCCAGCGCGATGCGCGCGACGGCGACAATGTCGGGATAGGCGGCGGGATAGGCTTCGCACGCCACGCCGGCGCGCCGGGCCTCCGCCGCCAGAATCTCGGTCGCGTCGCCGGCGAGCCGCGCCGGGCCGGCGCCGACGGCGCGGATCGCCTCGAGCGCCGCGCCGACGCGCGGCGCGAACAGCGGCCGGCCGCTGGCCTCGTAGGCCTGGTGGTAGACGGCGCCGTGCCGGGCGTCGATCGCCGAAACGATGATCCCGGGCCGCGGGTCGGCGAGCAGCGGCGCGGCGAAGGCGACGAGGGTCGAGACGCCGATCACCGGCTTGTCGAGCGCGACGCCGAACGCGCGCGCCAGCGCCAGGCCGATGCGGATGCCGGTGAAGGAGCCTGGGCCGATCGTGACGGCGATGGCGTCGAGCGAAGGGAAGCCGCCGTCGACTTCCGCCATCACCCTTTGAACCAGCGGCGCCAACGCCTCGGCGTGGCCGAGGCGCATCGGCATGACGCCGCTGGCGAGCGTCTCGCGCGTCGCGCCCTCGAACGCGGCGACGGAGGCCGCGCCGCAGGAAGTGTCGATGGCGAGGATGCGCATGGGCTTTGGTCAGCGGGTGATGAGCGTGCCTGCGCCGTAGTCGGTGAGAAGCTCGATCAGCACCGCATGCGGGATCTTGCCGTCGAGAATGACCACGCCCTCGACCCCCTTCTCGATCGCATAGATGCAGATCTCGACCTTGGGGATCATGCCGCCGGTGATCGTGCCGTCGGCGATCAGGCCGTGAATCTCGCCGACCCTCAGGTGTTTGATCAGGTTGCCGTCCTTGTCGAGCACGCCGGGCACGTCGGTGAGGATCAGCAGCCGCTTGGCGCCGAGCGCGCCGGCGATCGCGCCGGCGAAGGTGTCGGCGTTGACGTTGTAGGTCTCGCCGTCGACGCCCTGCGCCACGGGGGCGAGCACCGGGATCAGTTCGCGGCCGAGCACCTGCTCGAGCACGGTGGTGTCGACCTTGTCGGGCTCGCCGACGAAGCCGAGGTCGACGACGTCCTCGAGGTCGCCGCCGCCGCCGCCGCGCGTGACCTTGCGCGCGATCACCATGTTGCCGTCCTTGCCGCACAGGCCGATCGCGCGGCCGCCCTGGGCGTTGATCGTGCCGACGATCTGCTTGTTGATCGAGCCCGCCAGCACCATCTCGACGATCTCCACCGTCGCCTTGTCGGTGATGCGCAGGCCGGCGGAGAATTGCGACTTGATGCCGAGCTTGGCGAGCATCGCGCCGATCTGCGGTCCGCCGCCGTGGACGACCACCGGATTGACGCCGGATTGCTCGAGCAGGACCATGTCGCGGGCGAAATCGCGCCCGGTGGTCTCGTCGCCCATCGCGTGGCCGCCGTATTTCACCACGATCGTCGCGTCGTCGTAGCGCAGCATGTGCGGCAGCGCCTGCATCAGGATTTCGGCTTGCTCCTGCGGGCTGGAGCTGGGCGCTTCGGTCATGGTCTCTCCGGCGGATCGGTCGGGCGGCGCAGTTCTAGCGGCAAGCGGGGGCAATGCCAAACGGGCGAGCGGATCTTTCAGGCGGGCGGCCGGCGCCGTCTGGTGGTCCGGGTCATTCGCTTCGCGGCGGTTTGGATGGCCGGATTCGACTTATGTGAGACATTTGCTTGCGGATCAACAATGACCAAACTTGGCCGAAAGGAGACGGACGGCTTCCGACGAGCGAATTGTTGAAGCGGACAGTTCTTTGGACGCGCTCGTCCCGACGCGTCCGGCGCTAGACGCCTTGGACGCCTTGGCGACTTTCGAGAGCCAAACCGGACGGGGGGAGTCGAGCTTGCGCAAAACTCAAGAATTCTGACGAAACGCCGTTTGTCCGAAGAACCGGGGACCTTTGAGAGATAGTCCGATCATGACCGACGCGCCGCCGGCGCATCGGTCGCTCGTCGATAGTCGGTTCAGTAGTGGTTCTCGCCGTAGTGCCGATGGTGCCATCGGTAATAATCCTGATTGTAGCCATGATGCCACCGAGGCGCGGTATAGATCGGGGCCCCGCTCGTGTTGTAGCAGTAACCGTTGTTTTGGCAGATTGTGCGCGCCGAAGCAGGGGCGGCGGAGAGGAGCGTAAGGCCGGAAACGGCGAAGGCGAGCGTCGCCAGCGCGGCGGCGACGGCTTTGATGGATGGTCCGTGCATGGCTGATTCCTTTCATTTCCGAGATTGGGAATGAATCTTTCGTTTGAGACAGATGGCGCCACGGCAATGCGCGCAACAGGGTCGGAATCTACTTAGTCGTCCGTGAAGAACGCCGGTTAAGCGATGGCGCTTTGATCGCGGGGCGGTCTGGCGGCGGCGACGATGGCGGCGAGCCAGGCGCGCAAAAGGATCGCCAGCCAGGCCAGCAATCGCCGGAAGTTGTAGCCGGCGGCGGCGAGGACAGCGTTGGCGGCGTCGCCGGCGGCGTGGGCGAGGTGGTTGCGACCCATGCGGTGCTCGGACTTGAGATGGCCGATGCAGGGCTCGACGGCGGCGCGGCGGCGCAGGTCGCGTTTGATCGCCGCGGTGACGCGCCGTTTCTGGCCGGAGATATAGACCCTGAACCTGTGCTCGGGCGGAGCGTTGTGGCCGCGATAACCGCGGTCGGCGACGACCCGTTCGAGGTTGGCACCGATTTGGGCTTCCATCTCGGGCAGAACGACGCCGAGCGTATGGCCGTCATGGGGGTTACCCGGCAACGCCTTCACATGGGCGATGAACTGGCCGCCGCGGGAATGATGGAGCGTCGTCGCCACCGAGACCTTGACGCCGAACTCATAGGGCCGGTGCGCCTTGCCCTTGCCGATGCATTCGACCTCGGGCGCGTGCAGTGAATAGACTTTCCGCCCGCGCTGGTTCTGGCGTTGATCGCGCACCCTCCAGGCGAGCGAGAGCGGTTCGGCGAACGCGCGCTTCAGCTCCGCGTCGCCCTTGATCTTGCGCACGATGTCGCGCGCGGTCCGGCCGAGATAGGTGCGCAGAGTCCTCAGCGCCCGGTTCGCCCGCTTGAACTGCTTGGCGTGGGCGTAGCGCTGATGGGCGATCAGCGCGTATTTGCCGACCCGTTCATAAGACTGGCGC
>JBEKVR010000066.1:0-23060 GCA_049513815.1 Roseiarcus sp.
TTCGCGTTTCAGTTCCTTGAGCATGGTCGTCCTTTGGCTGAGCATCCGCGCCGTCAGGCGCGGAAGCCCTTGGCGAGGTGATAATAGACCTCGTTGCTGCGCAAATCCTGCTAAAGAGCCCGCAGTGTTGTGTCAGCGTTGATCAGCGTCAGCTCGATGCCGGCAATGGCGGCGAAGTCTTCCAGCATTTCCGCCGTGACGCTGTAGACCAAGCTCTCAGGCGACGTGCGAAGCCGCCAACTCCGGGCCTTGCTCGATCGCCGCGCCGCTGTCAGCGTCAAAGATGCGCACGGCCTCGCCCGGGATGGCCACCGGCACCTGCGAGCCCATGGGAGCGTGCACGTCACGCCCGCCCACGGCGATCACATGACACCCGCGCACTTGGAAGCCGACTTGGCATTGGTCGCCCAGCCAGTGGTTCGAGGTTACTTCGCCGGTTAAGGTCGCGCCTTCCACCGGCCCGGCCGGCGCCAAGTGAATCCTGTGCGGCCGGACGCCGACCATGATTCGCTTGCCGTCGGCGAATTTGCTGGTCGCCGCCGAGGCTGTCAGCGGCACATGAAAGGCTGCTTCCTGCCGATCATTTAGCACCGCGATTCCGCCGTCCTGCACCATGGCGGGGAACAGATTCATTGGCGGCTCGCCGATGAACGACGCCACGAACAGATTGGCCGGCCGGTCCTGCAGGTCGTGCGGCGTAGCGAACTGCTGCAACAGGCCTTTCTCCATCACGGCGATGCGGTCGGCCAGCGCGATCGCTTCGGTCTGGTCGTGCGTCACAACCACCGTCGTCATCTTGTGGGCGATAAGGTAGTCCTTGATGCGGGCGCGCAGCAGGGCGCGCAACTGCGGCTCGAGCTGCGACATCGGCTCGTCCAGCAAGTAGACCGCGGCGTTGCGGATCAGCGCGCGAGCCAGGCTGACCCGCTGCTGCGCGCCGCCCGAAATCGACGGCGGGAAGCGTTCGAGCAGATCCGTGATCTCGAGCATTCCGGCAATGTGCTTCACCTTCTTCTCGATCTCCGCGTGCGCTACGCGATCGCGCAGCAGACCGAAGGCGATGTTCTCGTGCACGCGCAACGGCGGATACAGGGCGTAAGTCTCAAACGCCATGGCAACGTTGCGCTCTGACGGTCTGAGCGCGTTCACCAGACGGTCGCCGATGCGGATCTCGCCTTCTGTGATCGTCTCAAGCCCCGCCACCATGCGCAGCGACGTCGTCTTGCCGCAGCCCGAGGAGCCGAGCAGCGCGACGATCTCGCCGTCCTTGATGTGCATCGTGAGCGTGTCGACGGCTCGCTCGTCGGCGCCGTTGTAGACCTTCGTGACCTTGTCGAAATGGAGGGCTGTCATTGACTTCTCTCAGATCCTGGCGCCGCTGTCGCTGTCGAAGAAGTGCGCGTGCGCCAGATCCAGGGTGACCCAGGCATTGTGTCGGCCGCGCAACTGGTCCAGCGGACCCCCCTGCGGGCAACTGGCGAACAGCTCCGTGCCCTCATTGCCGCCCAGCAGCATCACCAGGCGGTTGTTGACCGGCGTGATGGCGTCCAGCGTCATCGGGATGCCGTCGCTCGGCTCCAGCGACACGAGAACGTTCTCGCCGCGGATGCCGAACATGCACTCGCGTCCGGCGAGGTCCGCGCGGTTCGCTGGCAACCGCACCGTGCCGCCCGCCACGCTCATCTCAATCCCGGCGGCGTGGGGCTGCGGGCGAACCGGCAGCAGATTGATCGGCGGATCGCCCAACAGCCGGGCGATGCGGGTCGAGTTCGGCGCATCGTAGACTTCATGCGGCGCCGCGACCTGGCCGAAGGCGCCGTCCACCAGCACGGCGACGCGGTCGCCGAGCGCCATCGCCTCCTTGTAATCCTGCGTCACGTAGATGACGGTCGACTCGTAGCTGCGCAGAACGCGCGGCAGCTCGAAACGCATCTCATAACGGATCTTCGCGTCGACGTTTCGCAGCGGGTCGTCGAGCAGCACCACGCTCGGCCGACCGACGAGGCTCCGCGCCAGAGCGGTGCGTTGCTTCTGGCCCTGCGACAGCGCCTTCGGCAGGTGGCTAAGCACGTGGTCGATCCGCAACATGCGGGCTGTCTCGTTCACCCGCGCGCTGACGTCCGCTTCCGTCGCGCGACGCGACCGCAGCGGGCTGGCGATGTTGTCGAAGGCCGTCATGTGCGGGTAGAGGGCGTAGTTCTGGAACGCCATGCCCACGTCGCGGTTCTCAGGATTCACATCGACGACCGATTGGCCGTCGATGGCGATGTCGCCGGCGTCGGGCCGCGTCATGCCGGCGATCAGCCGCAAAAACACGGTCTTGCCGCAACCCGAAGGGCCGAAGACGACCAGGAATTCGCCCTTCGCGACCTCGATCGACAGATCGCGGATGACCTTGTGGTCCTTGAAGGACTTGCTGAGGCCGGTGATTTCCAGGAAAGCCATCGCTCGCTCCTTCAGCCCTTGATGGCGCCGAGGCTGAGGCCTTCGACGAGATAGCGCTGGGTGAACATCGCCAGCACCAGCGTCGGCACGATGGAAAGCACCAGCGCCGCGGCGACCTGGCCGTACTCGATGGCGGAAGCGGTGACGAAGGCGAACGCCCCCACCGTCACCGGCTGGATCCGCGACGAGCCGAGGATCAGCGCGAAGATGAAGTTGTTCCAGGCGAAGATGAAGCTCAACAGGGCAGCCGCGGCGATGCCCGGCCGAGCCAACGGGATGGAGATGCGAAAGAAGGTGCGCAGCCAGCCATGGCCGTCGAGGCGGTAGGCCAGCTCGATGTCCTCGCTGACGTCCTCGAAGTAGCCGCGGACGATCCACAGCACCAGCGGCAGGGTGATGAGCTGGTAGACCCACACCAGGCCGAAGTAGGTGTCGTAGAGCCCGATGGCCTGAAAATAAATCAGTAGCGGCAGCAGCACCAACAGCGGCGGGGCGAAGCGGAAGCTCAGCAGGGTGAAGGCTATGTCCTCGCCGAGGCGGAACTTGTAGCGCGCAAAGGCGTAGGCCGCCGGCACCCCGAGGATCAACGACAGGATCACCGAGCCACTGCTCAACACGGTGCTGTTGAAGAGGTTGAGCATATAGTCGACCTTCTGCGTGCCGACGTTGGTGACGAGCTCGCCGGACACCAGCGCCGTGTAGTTATGCAGCGTCGGCATGAAGAACGGGCTGGGCGGGATGCGCAGGATGTCGGCGTTCTTCATGAACGACATCAGCAGCACCCAAAACAGCGGGAACAGGAAGAACAGACCGATCACGGTCAGCGCAACGGCGCGCAGGACAGACTTGACGTTCATCGATGCATCCCCTCTCAGGCCCGTCCGCGGGCCCGCTCGCGCAGGCGAAGCCAGTTCTTAACGAAGACGTTGCTCAACACGAAGGTGATCGCCCACAGGACCATGAGGATCGCCGAGGACCGGGCGATGTTGGTGAAGATGAACGCCTGCGTGTAGGCCTGGATCTGGAAGACCATGAGCGTGTCGCCCGGCCCGCCCTGCGTCATGGCGTAGATGATGTCGAACTGCTGGATGGAGTCGAGCATGCGAAACAGGCTGGCGGTGAGAATGTAGGGCAGCAGCATCGGCAGCATGATGCGGAAGAACACGAAGCTGCCCGGCACGCCGTCGAGCTCGGCGGCCTCGAAGGGCTGACGGGGCAGGCCGCGCAGGCCGGCCAGCAGCAGGATGCTGATGAACGGCGTGTACACCCACATGTCCACCAGAACGACGGTGAACAGGGCGCTGTGCGGAGAGGACGCCCATCTGAAGTCGTGAACGCCGAGCAGCGAGAGGAAGTAGCTGAGGATGCCGAAGTCCGCGTTGGTCATCAGCTTCCACATCATGCTGGCGATGGCGGGGGCCACCATCAGCGGCAGCATCAATGTCACGCTGAGCAGGTTGGTCACCAGCGTGCGCCGCCACAGCAGCAGCGCGATGCCGAGCCCGAGCAGCAGCTCCAGTCCCACCGTGAGCACGGTGTAGGCCATCGAAACGCCAATGGTGCTCCAGAACGTGGCGTCCCTGAACAGAGAAATGTAGTTGGCGAACCAGATGAAGCCGCGGGTAGATGGAAAGGCGAGATTGTAGCGTTCCAGCGAGTAGTAGACGGCCGTTCCGAACGGAACGAGGATGCCGATGCAGGTGAGCAGAGCCGGCATGCTCAAAAGGTAGGGCAGAACGCCGGCCATGTGCGCGCGCCGGCGCCTGACGACGGGGCGGGCGTTCATGCTGGCCACACCGGAAGTGTTCATGCTCTCAAATCCTCGAAGGAAGCGGGGGCGGCGCGCGCCGCCCCCGCGGTGCTTGGAAGGAAGCGGGAGCGACGCGCGCTCCCACCGCATTTGATCACTTGACGATGCCGGCGTCCTTGAGCTGGCTGGTCACGCTCTCGGCGAGCTTGTCGAGGCCCTCGTCGACCGACACTTCGTTGGCATACATCTTCTGCAGGCTGGCGGCCCACTCCGTCGTCAGGTTGAAGAACAACGGCTGCGGCGTGAAGTAGATCTTCGAGCCGGGCGCCGAGGCCGTATACTGCTCGAGGTAGCCGGCGTACTTCTCCTTCAGACGGTCCTGGAAACCCTTGTCATCCCACACCGTCTGCCGCACCGGGTCGACCAGGTCCGCCTTGGTGGCGCCGAACAGGCACTGCTGGCTGGCCGCCGCCCACTGCAGCAGCAGCCACGCGGCGCCCTTGTTGTTCGAGGCCGCGTTGATCGCCAGCGACCAGATCCACACGTTCGGCGTCGGCTCCTTCTTGTCCGGGTTGGCGGCGAAGCCCTCGTAGCCGATGTTGCCGGCCTCCTTCGTGCCTTTCTGCTGGAAGAAGCCGAGGATGTCGGCGTCGAAAATCATCGCCGACGCGCCTGCGCCGAGGCCGTTGCCCACCTCGTACCAGGTGAAGTTAGTCCAGTTCTTCGGGCCGGCCTTCTGGATCATCTCGATCCAAAGCTTGGTGAAGGCCTTGCACTGTGGGCTGTTCACCGCCGACTTGAGCTGGCCGTTCTCGACCGTGAAGTCGGAACCGCCGTAGCTGGTCAGCCCGGAGAGGTAACCCGGATGGATCGTCGCCCAGCTGCGGCTGCCGCGCACGCCGACGCCGTAGATGCCTTTGACGTCCGTCTGCAGCTTCACCGCCTTCTCGATCAGGTCGGGCAGGTTCTTCGGCGGATCGACCTTGGCTTGCTCGAACATGCGCTTGTTGTAGGCGATCGAGTTCAGCTCGAAGCCCCACGGCAGCGCCCACTGCTTGGCGTTGGGACCGCCGAGCGGCTCGCCGGGCACGCCCGACCAGGCGTCGGAGTGCAGCAGGCCCGGCAGGATGTCGCTGACGTTCCAGTCAGGCGAGGTGGCGGCGGGGTCCTTGATGAACTCGTTGAGATCCACCAGCCAGCCGGCGGGTCCGTACTGCCACGTCTGGTAAGCGCCAGTCATGAACGCGTCATAGCTGGACGACTTGCTCGACAGCGCGGTCGTCACTTTGTCGAAGTAGACGTCCTCGGGAAACACGTCATAGGTGACGTCGAGCCCGGTGAGCTTCTTGAAGTTCTCGATGTTCATCAGCATCGCGTCGGTGTACGGATGCTTGTTGAGCAGCAGCTTGATCGCCTTGCCCTTGTACTTCTGCCAGTCGAAGTTGGCCGCCATGGCCTGGGTCATCGCCTGGTTCAGCATCATCCCGGCAGCCGCGGCGCTGAGGCCAAGCTTGGCCGCGCCCGTCACCAGTTCGCGGCGGCTCATCCGCCCTGCGACGTAGTCGCTAAACAGATTGGTCGTTTTGTCGGTCATCTGAAACTCCTCCCCTTCCTCACCTCATGCTTCCGCTTCCCAAACGCGACTGCGCCAAGGACGCGGACCTACCCTCCCCGTCCCCACGCCGGGCGACGGTGACCTCTCCTTCATGGGCGAACACGGTACGGATCCCCCGCCCGCGGCGGCGGGCAGGGCGACGTCTGAACTCACGGTATAAGGACTATTTTGATCGACCCCTCTCCCTTGTGCATCATGTCGATGCCCTTCTGGAAATCGCCGAGCGGCAAGCGGTGCGTGACCACGCCCTCTGTTGGCAGACGGCCGTCGCCGATCGCCGCAATGGTGAACGGATAGCAGTAGGGGCCCAGATGTGAGCCGTAGAGATCGAGCTCCTTGCGGTCGCTGATGATGCTCCAGTCGACGGTGACGTCCTGGCCAAACACGCTGAACTCGACGAAGCGCCCTCGCTTGCGGATCATGTTCAGACCCTGCTTCACGCTTGAGGGATGACCCGTCGCCTCGATGTAGACGTCGCAGCCGTAGCCGCCAGTCATCTCCTTGATGATCTTGACCACGTCTTCCTTGAGCGGGTTCATCACCAGATCAGCGCCAAATCGCTTGGCGATCTCCAGACGCTCCGGCTTGGTGTCGAGCACCACCAGCTTCGACGGGTTCTTCAGCCGCGCCGCGCCGACCATGCCCAGACCCAGCGGCCCCGCGCCAGCCAACACGACGAAATCGTCGAGTTGAATTTGGCCGCGGTTCACCGCGTGCACCGAGCAGGCGTAGGGTTCGATCATCGCCGCACGCTCGAGCGGCATGTTGTTGGGCACCTTGTGGGTGCGCGAAGTCGCCGGCAGGCGCATGAACTTCGCCATTGCGCCGTTGACGTTGTTTTGGAAGCCGTAGACGTCGTGGCGTTCGCACATCCAGTACTGGCCGCTCTTGCAGAAGCGGCATTCGTCGCAGGGAACGATCTGTTCTGAGATCAGCCGCTCGCCGAGATGGAACTCGCCGCGACGGGCGATGTTCTCGCCAAGCTCGACGGCGATGCCGACGAACTCATGGCCCGGAATCATCGGCGCTTTGATGTAGGCGGGCTGGTCTTTGCCGTCGCCCCAGAAGGAAGGCGCCCCGTCGTACGCTTTCGAGTCGCCGGCGCAGATGCCGCAGCATTCCACCTCAATGATGATGTCGTCGGGACCGGCCCGCGGCACAGGCACCGTCTCGAAGCGGTAATCGTGCGGCGCGTACGCCACCACAGCGTGCATGGTGTCGGGAAGCGCGTTCGCCCTCGCTGTTGTGGCCATCTTCTCTTTCCTTTCCGCCCGTCGACGCGGGCCCCAAACCGTAAGCGACCGCCCGCCCGCGGGGCGGTTCAACAATCAGCTCGATCTCTTGGAAGTTGACCCGCCGAACCGGCCAGGCGCTTCGCCGTCGGCGAAGATGGCGGCGGCCACCGTCACCCGTAGCGCAGGCTGTCGCTCCGGCTCCATGATTGCGACGCTCGACACCGGCGGCTCCGCGGGATCGCCGCGCTCGCCCCTTCCGCCGTCGCGCCGGAAGTCACGCCCGCAATTTCTCGTAAGGAGAGGAAATGTCGATGCGCCAGCCCTCTCGCCGCCGCATAGAGCATCGGCGGTCTCGGCCTCAGGCTCGAAACAGGTCTCGCGCATTGCGATGACGCCCTCGAACGGCTTTCCCCGCCATTCCACTTTCAGAAGCGGAACCACGCTTCCCCCCTAACGCGGGCCGTTCTTCGACCCTTCGTTGATATTTGTCCATCAGAGATCGACAAAAGTCAAGCGCCCTCGTTGGCGGGTCGATCGAAGCGACTCGTGAGCCCGGACGAACGCGCTCGGCAGCCGGCAATGCGCAAACCGCGCAGGGAACCGGGCCGTCGGCCCATCATTGGGCGCTCCAGCTCGTCATTCTCGCGACGATCCTCGCCATCACGGGACCACCGGGGAGCGATCTGTGGCTGCCCGTGCATCGCGGCGACGGGTCGCAGACTTGACTTTTGTCGATCGTAGGTGGACAAATATCAACCAAGGTCCAAATTGACCAGGGTGGGAAGGGAACGTGACGCCGCTGCTGAAAGTGGAAGGGCTCAAGAAGTCGTTCGGTGGCGTCGCCGCCCTGCGCGGCGCCCGCTTTGAGCTCGAAGCCGGCACGGTCCACGCGCTCTGCGGCGGCAACGGGGCGGGCAAATCGACCTTTCTTTCAATTCTGATGGGGATTTACCGGCGTGACGCTGGCAAAATTTGGCGCAACGGCCAGGAGGTCGAGTTCAGCAGCCCCGCCGAGGCGCTGGCGTCGGGCATCGCGATCATCGAGCAGGAATTAAGCCCGATCCCGCAAATGACGGTCGCCGAGAACATCTTTCTTGGCCGTGAGCCGCCCGGCCGATTTGGCGGGGTCAACTTCCGCAAAATGAACGCGGCGGCGCAGGCGATCCTCGACGATCTCGGCTTCGCAATCTCCGCGACGCGGCGCATGTACACTCTCTCGGTTGCACAGATGCAACTCGTCGAGATCGCCAAGGCGCTGAGCCACGACGCCGAAGTCATCTTCATGGACGAGCCGACCTCGGCGATCGGTCATCGCGAGGCCCGCCAGCTCTTCGCCGTCGTCCAGCGGCTGCGCGCTCAAGGGCGCGGCATCGTCTACGTCTCGCATCGGCTGTCGGAAATCTTCGACGTTGCGGATCGCTATACCGTGTTCCGAGACGGCGCCTATGTGGGCTCGGGATCGCTCGCCGATGTCGATCGCGCGAGCCTCATTCGCATGATCGTCGGGCGCGAGATCTCGGAGGAATACGCGAAAATCAACACGCCGACCGACGAAGAGGGTTTATCCGTCGCCGGACTCACCTCGCCGGGCAAGATCGACGACATCTCGTTCACGGTCCGCAAAGGCGAGATTTTTGGCATCTATGGCCTGATGGGCTCCGGCCGCAGCGAGATCTTCGACTGCCTGTTTGGACTGGATCGCCCGAGCAAAGGCGAAGTGAAGCTGTTCGGCAGGGCCGTCTCGTTCGCCGCCCCTGAGCAAGCCATCGCCGCGGGAGTCGCTTTGGTCACAGAGGACCGCAAGCTCACCGGCCTCAACCTCACCGACAGCATTCGCCGCAACATCTCGCTCGTCAGCCTGCGCGATCTCAGCCCAAATTTCGTCGTCAACTCGAGGCGCGAAGCGAAGGCGAGCCGCGAGACCATCAATCGCTTCAGCATCCTCGTCGGTCGCGACGCCGATCCGGTCTCCAGCCTCTCCGGCGGCAACCAGCAGAAGGTCGTGCTGGGCAAATGGTTCCTGCGCAATCCGCGCGTGCTGTTGCTCGACGAACCGACGCGCGGCGTCGACGTCGGCGCCAAGCGCGAGATTTCGCGCATCGTCGGCGATTTCGCCGCCGCTGGCGGCACGGTGGCGATGATCTCCTCCGAGATCGACGAACTGCTCGGCGTCGCCGATCGAATCATGGTCATGCGCGACGGCAAGGCGGTCGACGTCCTCGATCGTTCGCAGGCCACCGCCGAGAAACTCGTTCACCTCTCAGTCTGATGACGCACCCAGCAGATCGAGCCCAAGCCGTGTCCGATCAACCTGCCGCCAAAGCTCAATGGGTAGACGCCGCCGAAGTCGCGAAGCGGATCGCGCGGGAGTACGGCATCTATCTCGCCTTCGTCATTCTCGTCATCGCGCTGTCTTTCGCCAATAAGTATTTCCTTACGCAGAGCAACATATCGAACGTCCTGCTGCAGACGTCGATCAACGGCGTGCTGGCGTTCGGGATGACTTTCGTCATCATCACCGGCGGCATCGATCTGTCGGTTGGTTCGGTTTTGGCGCTTGCCGGCATCGTCTCGGCGAGCTTCGCTACCACCTCGCCGCAAGCAACCGTGGCGGGAGGTCCCTATCCGGTCGTCGTCGCGCTGGTCGTCGGCGTCGTGGTCGGCGTCGCCAGCGGCGCCATCATCGGACCGATCGTCGCGCGCTTCAACGTGCCCTCGTTCGTCGCGACTCTGGGCATGCTGTCGGCGGCCCGCGGCCTGACGCTCATCTACGCGGGCGGTCGCCCTGTGCCGGCTTTGATTCCGCAATATCGCTGGATCGGCAACGGCAACGTGTTTGGCGTGCCGGCGCCGGTCGTCATTTTCGCCGGCATCTTTCTGATATGTTGGTTCGTTCTCGCCCGAACGCGGTTCGGCCGCTATGTCTACGCGGTCGGCGGCAACGCCCGCGCCGCCAAGACTTCCGGCATCAACGTCGTCGCCGTCCGCATCGCCGTCTATGTCATCAGCGGCGGACTCGCGGGCGTCGCCGGCATGTTGCTCGCGGCGCGCACCGGCTCGGCGCTCACCCAAGCGGGGATCGGCTACGAACTCGACGCCATCGCCGCCGTCGTGATCGGCGGCATCAGCCTCTCGGGCGGCATCGGCCGCATGACCGGGGCGCTGATCGGCGCGCTCATCATCGGCGTCATGAACAATGGCCTCGATCTGATGGGCATCGAATCCTACTACCAACAGGTTCTGAAAGGCATGCTGATCGTCGGCGCGGTGATGCTCGATCAGAGGCGAAATCAGGGCGGATAGCCCTGACAAAGTCGGGGTGAAATGCCCTGACGAAGGTCGTCGAGCGCGGGTTGCGCGAGTCGAGCGCGAAAATTGCGGCGCCATAGTGAGCCGCAAGGAGGCGCAGGAGAATCGCAGAGGAGATGAAGATGAAACTCATCGGTACGTTGTTGGCGGCCGTTTCGGCGACCGCACTGCTCGCGACGCCGGCGATGGCGGACAAGCTCAAGATCGGCGCCGCCGTCTACGGACTCAAGGCCGAATATATGCAGCTTTGGTCGGCGGCGCTGAAGGCCCATCCCGCGGTCAAGAAGGGCGAGGTCGACGTGACCGTGTTTGACGGCAACTACACGGCGCTGACCCAGCAAGACCAGATCAACACGATGATCACTCAGAAGTACGATGCGATCATTTTCGTGCCGATCGACGCCGAAGCCGGCGCGACCCCGGTGCAGTCGGCGCATGACGCCGGCATCCCGGTCATCGGCTCCAACACCCGCGTTAAGTCCGACCTGCTGACGTCCTATGTCGGATCGGACGACGTGGTCTCCGGCTATCTGGAGGGCAAGTCGGTGCTCGACCGCATCGGCTGCAAGGGCAATGTCGTGATCATCGAAGGCCCGATCGGCCAGTCGGCGCAGATCTCCCGCCTCGAAGGCAACAAGAAGGCCCTCGCCGAGTGCCCGAACGTCAAGGTGATCGAGGACCAGACGGCCAACTGGTCGCGCGCCGAAGCGCAGAAGTTGGTGGAGAACTGGCTGACCGCTCATCCTGGCCAGATCAACGGCGTCATCGGCCAGAACGACGAAATGGCGCTCGGCGCCATCGAGGCCATCAAGGAAGCCAAGCTCAACCTGAAGGACTTCCCCATTTCCGGCATCGACGGCATCAGCGACGCGCTGCGCGCCGTGAAGGCGGGGGAAATGACCTCGATCCTGCAGGACGCTGTCGGCCAGGCGCAGGGCGCGCTCGACCTCGCGATCTTCTATGCGAAGAAGGGCGACTACAAGCCGGAATCCGACATCTGGGCGCAATACAAGGACATGCCGTGGAACGGCGGCAAGGACAAGATCTACAATGTTCCGTGGACCCCGGTGACGACGGCGAACGTCGACACGCTGCTCGCAGCGCGGTCGAAGTGAGTCGTTAAAAGCGGCGCGCTCGCGCCGAAACAAGGCATACGCGCCTCTCCCTCCCCGGGCGCGTATGCCTGCCCCCCCAAAGTTCCGAAGGAAGCATAAAGATGTCCGACGCACCCGCATCAATCGATCTCGACTTCTCCCTGAAAGGCAAGCGCGCGCTCGTCACTGGCGGCGCGTCCGGCATTGGCGCAGCGATCTGCAGCGCCTTCGCCGCCAAGGGGGCGCGGGTCGCCGTCGTCGACCTCAACGTCGCCGCCGCCGAGGCGAAAGCGAAGGCCATCGGCGACGGCGCGATGTCGTTCGCCTGCGACGTCTCGGATCAAGCCTCGGTGCAGAAGACGGTCGACAGCGCTCTGGCGGCGTTTGGCGGCCTCGACATTCTGGTCAACAGCGCCGGCGTCGTGTTCCTCGCGCCGGCCGACCAGTTGCCGCTCGACTATTGGGACAAGACGATCGCCATCAATTTGAAAGGCACCTTTCTCATGTCGCAGACGGTCGGCAAGGCGATGATCGCCGCCGGCCGCGGCGGCAAGATCGTCAACCTCGCTTCGCAGGCGGGCACGGTCGCCATCGACGAGCACGTCGCCTATTGCGCATCGAAATTCGGCGTCATCGGGCTGAGCAAGGTGCTCGCGGCCGAATGGGGCAAGCACCACATCTGCGTCAATACGATTTCGCCGACCGTCGTGTTGACGGAGCTCGGCAAGAAGGCGTGGGACAATCCGAAGGGCGAGGCGCTGAAGCTGCGCATCCCAGCCGGTCGTTTTGCGCTTCCGGAGGAGATCGCCGCCGCGGCGGTGTTCCTGGCCTCCAGCGGCGCCGATATGGTCACTGGCGCGGATCTGCTCATCGACGGCGGCTACACGATCATTTGAACCAACACGTCGGACGGGGACGGACTAAGGGGAGTTCCTCGCAATGCAAAGATTCATCAACGATCCGGACTTTGTCGTCGACGACACGGTGCGTGGATTCATCAAGGCGCACGGCGATCTCGTCAAGCTCACCGACAACCCGAAGGTGGTCGCGTTCGCCCAGGCGCCGATTCGCGGCAAGGTCGGCGTGATCACCGGCGGCGGGTCGGGACACGAGCCGGCGTTCATCGGCTACGTCGGCCGCAACATGCTCGATGCGGTTGCGGTTGGGGAAATCTTTTCCTCGCCGACCGCCAAGAGCTTCTTTGACGCGATGAAGATCGCCGATGGGGGCCGCGGCGTCGTTTGCCTTTACGGCAATTACGCCGGCGACAACATGAACGTCAAAATGGCGATAAAGCTCGCCGCGAAGGAAGGTTTGGAAGTTCTCACCGTCGTCGCCAACGACGACGTCTGCTCCGCGCCGCCAAGTCAACGCGAGAAGCGGCGAGGCGTCGCCGGCGAGATCCTGATGTGGAAGTGCGGCGCGGCAAAGGCTTCGCTCGGCGGGAGCGCGAAGGAAGTGCAGGCGGTGGCGCAGAAGGCGATCGACAACTGTCGCTCGATCGGCGTCGGTCTCGGGCCGTGCACGCTGCCGGCGGTCGGCCATCCCAACTTCACGATCGAAGCGGGCAAGATGGAGGTCGGCATCGGCCACCATGGCGAGCCGGGGACACACGTCGAGCCCTTGAAGACAGCGGCGGAAGTTGCGCGCGACATGGTCAAAGTCGTTCTCGACGACCACAACTTGCCAAGCGGAACTGAGGTCGCCGTTCTGATCTCGGGTCTAGGCGCTACGCCGACCAACGAGCTCTACATCCTCAACGACACGATCGATGAGGAAATCCACGCCCGCGGGCTCAAGATTGCCCGCGCCTACGTGGGCAATTTCTTCACCTCGCTGGAGATGGTCGGCGTGACGCTGACGATCATGGCGCTGGATGAAGAGCTCAAGCAGTTGCTCGCCGTCGAGGTGGCGTGCCCTGCGCCATTGTGAAGGGTGCTGTGATGCAAGGCTTCTCCAACGCGGACAGCGGCGACATCGTTTCCGAGATCGCGCGGCGCATCGTCGAAAACCGAGCCTACCTAAGCGACATCGACGGTCTGATCGGCGACGGCGATCATGGCGTCAACATGGCCAAGGGCTTCTCTCTCGCGGCAGAGCGGCTGCGCGGCGAAGCCCGGCCGTTGTCAATCTCGTTGGCGACGCTCGGCGAGGTCCTGATGACGGAAATCGGCGGCTCGATGGGCCCGTTGTACGGCGTCATGTTTTCCGGCTTCGCCGACGCTTTGGAGGGCGTCGAGGAGATCGATGCGCCGACGTTTGAGCGGATGCTGCGCAACGGCATGGAGCAAGTCCAGTCGATTGGCGACGCCAAGGTTGGCGACAAGACGCTGATCGACGCCTTCGCCCCGGCGCTTCAGGCATTTTCCGCGGCCACGGCGAAGGGCCAAAGCTTTCCCATGGCGCTCGATGCGCTGGTCGTCGCGGCTGAAAAGGGACGGGACAGTACGGTTGATCTTGTCGCCAAAATCGGTCGGGCGAGCCGGCTGGGCGAGCGATCGCGTGGCGTGCTCGATCCTGGCGCGACGTCTTGCGCGATCATCCTGCGAACTTTAGCTGAGGGCGCGAAGTCGAAACTAGCGGGGGCTCCGTAACGGACAGGGATCGTCTGCCGCCGGCGCCCACCGTTTCGGCGGGGCTGGTTCTGGAAGACGGCCGCGGCGGGGTTCGCCAGGCAAGTCGCGTTCCATTTGCTTCGATCGCGGCTTGCGCCTCGCGATGGGGACGACGTCGCGCGTACGAAAACAACTCGAGGTGTAGCAATGAAGATCGCTCTTGGCGCGGATAGCATCGGAAAGTCCCTGCTCGACGTCATCGTCGCGCATCTGTCGCGGCGGCCCGAACTGACTGTCGTGGACTTGAGCGGGCCCCATTTCTACGCGGAAGTCGCGGAAAAGGTGGGCAGAGCGGTGGTCGCCGGCGAATACGACCGCGGGATCCTGTTTTGCGGAACCGGAATCGGCGTGTCCATCTCCGCCAACAAGGTGCCGGGCATCCGCGCCGCCTTGACTCACGACGCCTATTCGGCCGAGAGGGCGGCAAAATCCAACAATGCTCAGATCATTACCATGGGGTCGCGCGTCATCGGCCCCGAACTGGCCAAGGTCGTCGTCGACACTTGGCTCCGCTGCGTGTTCGACCCGGCGGGTCCGTCGGCGGCGAACGTCGCGGCCATAGACCAACTTGACGCCCGCACCCGGGCCGGCTGAAGCGCCAGCGCCCGAGCATTGCGGCGCTGGCAAGCGATACCTGGCGCCGGTTGCGTGGCCGAAATTGGCAGCGCGGTCGGCCGCCGCCGCAGGCCCGCCGAGTTCGAATGCGATGATCGCGCTCGACACCTGCGCGGCCGACGCTCTATCCTTAGCCAGCGCTGGCCTTGCTCAGCAGCCGCGGGAGGGTGCTTTCGGTGACAGTCGGCGTTGGCGAGCGTCGCCCCACGCGATCTTACTCTGCGCCGTCCGAGGCTGCCGGTGTGGCGCCATTGCGTTTTGGCGACGACCCCTACGTCTGGGCAAGCTGGCTCTATTACCAGGAAGGCATGACGCAGAACGATATCGCCCAGACCATGGGAATATCGCGCGCCACCGTCATCGCGTACCTCAACGAGGCGCGCGAACGCGGGATCGTCAACATTTCGATCGAACCGGCGCGGCTGGCCTCTCTGACTCTGGCCCAGATGGTGAAGAGCCATTTCAGTCTGCGTGACTGCTTCGTCATTCCCAACAACGGCGACGATCGCTCCGTCGTCGATCGGCTGGGCGCGGCGGGCGCGCTCGTCGTGCGAAAATTCCTCAGATCGGGCGACACGCTGGCGGTCAGCGGCGGCCGCACAGTGATGGCGGTCGGGACCAACCTGAAACTCAGCGGCTTGCAGGACGTAACGGTTGTCCAGGCGAGCGGCGGCGCAATCGCCAAGAGCTTTTCGTCGCCTGCGCTTTGCGCGTCAACGATCGCCTCCGCCGTGAACGCGACATGTGTGGGCCTATCGGCGCCAGCGATCGCGTCGACCGCCGAGGCGCGGGCCATCATGGCCGCCGAGCCGCTGGTCGCCGAACAGTTCGAGATCCTCCTGCGCGCCAACAAAGTGCTGTTCGGCATCGCCTCTCTGCGGCTGAACGCGTCCCTTTACAGTGACGGCGTGTTCGACGGCGCGGACCTCCAGCGCTACTTCGATGGCGACGCTGTGGGAGTGCTCGTGTCGCGTTTCATTGACGCGTGGGGACAGCTGGTCGTGGGGACGCTCGAAGATCGCGTGATCGGCTTGTCTCTTGACGATCTCCTCCGCATCGACCTGCGGATCTGTGTGGCTGGCGGGTTCGACAAAGTGCCGGCGATTCTCGCGGCGCTTCGCCGCGGCTATCCCAACGTGCTGGTCACCGATGCGGCCACCGCGCGCGGCATCCTGCGCGCCGACGGCGTAAACGAATTCGACCACCGCCCTGGCGCCAAGTTGGCGGTCAAGCAGCGCACGCATCAGCCTCGAGATTACGTCAAGAAATTCATCAATGAGCCCGACGCGGTCGTCGAGGAGATGCTCGAGGGGGCCGTCCTCGCTCACCGCGCCTTCTTGCGGCCGGTCGCGACTTCGAAGCGGGCTCTCGTGGCCCTGGACGGGCCGCGTCCGGGCAAGGTCGGCCTCGTCATCGGCGGCGGGTCTGGCCATGAGCCGTGCTTTCTGGGGTACGTCGGCAAGGGCCTCGCCGACGCCGTCGCCGTCGGCAACATCTTCTCGACGCCGCCGCCCAACCCGATCTTTCAGTGCGCGCAAGCGGCGTCGGGAGGCGCCGGGGTCTTGTTCGTCTACGGGAATTACGTCGGCGACGTCATGAATTTCGACATGGCCGCCGAGATCGCCCGCGACCACGGCATCGAGACGCGGTCGATCACGACGACGGACGACGTCGCCTCTTCGCCGTATGAAAATCGTCAGGCGCGGCGCGGCGTCGCCGGAAACGTCTTCATCTTCAAGATCGCTGGCGCTGCGTGCGACAAGGGCTGGAGCCTTGACGCGTGCGAGGCCGTTACGCGCAAGGCCAACGCGCGCACTTTCACGGTAGGCGTCGCGTTGGAGCCGTGCGCTTTGCCGCAGACCCGCCGCCACAATTTTGAGATCGGCCCCGACGAAATCGAAGTCGGCATGGGCATTCACGGCGAACCGGGCGTCCTGCGCGGCCAATTAGCGCAGGCGGACGAGATCGTCGATCAGATCCTCGACCAGATTTTCGTCGAAATGAAACCGGGAGTAGGCGACAAGGTCGCCGTGCTGGTCAATTCGCTCGGCGGAACGCCGCTGATGGAGTTGTACATCCTCTATCGCCGCGTGGAGAAGCGCCTTGTCGCCAAAGGCGTCGAGGTTGAGACCAGCCTGGTCGGACACTACTGCACGTCAATTGACATGGTCGGGGCGTCGATTTCGCTGTTGCACCTCGATCGCGAGCTGCAGGAACTCCTTCATCACCCTTGTCGAACTGCATTCTTGCAGGTGGGCTAAGATCGGCGATCGCCTCGCGGAGAAACCAATGGCTGAGCTTCTTTCCCATTGCCTGAGCCGGATGTTTCACAACATCGCCGACTCGATCGAAGAGGCGAAGGACCATCTTTCCGAACTCGACGGGGAGATCGGCGACGCCGACCACGGAGTCACGATGTCGATTGGATTTCAGGCTGTGAAGACCGAGCTGTCCAAACGAAATCTCGACGCCATGGCGCCCGACGACTTGATGAACTTGGTGGCGATGGCGTTTCTGAATTCCATCGGCGCTTCGACCGGGCCATTGTATGCGACAGGGTTCCGCCGCGCCGCACAAGCGATCGCAGGCGCGACCGACGCGACGCCGGAGGTCGAGGCCGCGCTCATCAAGGGAATTACTGACGGTGTGAGAGAGCGCGGCAAGGGACGGCGCGGCGACAAGACGATGCTCGACGCTTGGATTCCGGCGACCGAGGCGGCCGCCAACGCGGTCCGTCGCTCAGCGACCACCGAAGAGATGTGGCGGGACGTCCTGACGGCGGCGGAAGCCGGCGCGGCTCTGACCTGCTCGATGATCGCTGCGCGAGGACGGGCGGCGCGGCTTGGCGAGCGCGCCCTCGGCCACCTCGACCCCGGCGCCGCCAGTGCGGTCGTCATCCTCAAAGCGATGGCGTTGACCTTCTGCGAAGACGGCGCGAAGCAGATGAAGATCGTGGGTAACCAATCTCCCAAGGCCGGCAAGTTCCCTGGCCGGCGCCTTAAGGTCGACGGCGATAGAGACTGGGCGGACGATCCGCCGAAGAGTTCCTCCGCGCAGGCCTGAAGCCGTCATTGAGAGGAATGTGAACGCGCCAGAGCGCGATGCATTCAAGTCGAATTGTCTCCGCTGTCATCGCTTCGCCACCGCTTGCGATGACGGCGTCGGTGTTTCAATCTGAAGATAACTCGCTCCGGCGCGCCCGCCCGATCGGGTCATTCATCGGTTGATCCCACCCTGACGCATCTGCTCCAGCAGCCAGCGTCGGGCGTGGGCGATCTCTGCGACCGGATCGGCGGCCTTTTCCGTCCACATTTCGATCAGAAACGGGCCGCGATATTCCAATTCCGCGAGCGTCCTGAAACTGGTCAGGAAATCGACGCAGCCTGATCCGAACGGCACGTCGCGGAACTGTCCGGGGAAGTCGGCCGTCACTCGAAGCGTGTCCTTGAGGTGGATCGCCACGATCTTGGCGATTCCTTTCCTTAGCTCCGCCGGCACGTCATTGTTCCATGCCGACAGATTGCCGAGATCGGGATAGACGCAGAAGAAAGGCGACTCGATGGTCTTGGCGTATTCCAGCCAAGCCGTAATGGAGTTGATCAGCGGCGTGTCCATGGTCTCAACCGCAAGCATCACTTGCGACCGCGCCGCCTCATCCACCGCCCAGCGCAATCCTTCGACGAAGCGCTGCCGCGTCCCCTCGTCGCTTGGCTCGTAGTAGACGTCATAACCCGCGAGTTGGATGGTGCGCAGGCCGATGCTGACCGAAAGGTCGATGGCCTTGCGCATGATCTCGCGCGCCTTCGCTCGAATCTCGGTGTCGCGGCTGCCGAATGGGAAGCGCCGGTGCCCCGAGAGGCACATGCTCGGCACGGTCACGCCGGTCGCGGCGACGGCGGTGCGCAACGACGCGCGCTCCGCCTTCGACCAGTCCAGCCGCGCCAACCTCTGGTCCGTCTCGTCGATCGACATCTCGACGAAGTCGAAGCCGAGGGCCTGCGCAAGCGAAAGCCTCGTCATCCACGAGAGCCCCTTCGGCAGCGCCTTCTCGTAGATGCCCAGCGGATTGCCGGGAGCGCCTGCCGCCTTGTCTTGCCCGGGCGCGCTCATGGCTGCGCCGGCAGCTTGTCGAGATGCTCAGCGAGTTGCCGGTATGCGGCGTACTTGGCGCGGTATCGCGGCGCGGCGCGAAGATCCGGCTGCACCACGGTCCCCGCCGGGCACATCGCCGCCATCGCTTCGGCGAAGGAGGCGTAGACGCCCGATCCGACCGCCGCTGCGACGGCGCCGCCGAGGCAGCCGGATTCCCTAACGTCCATGACCTCGAGTGGCTGCTCGCTGATGTCGGCGACCATCTGCATCCACACCTTCGACCGCGTCGGTCCGCCGGTCAGCCGCAGCGTCCTGTCGGGGCCCGAGAGCGCGCGAATGCGCTCGAGATGGACATGCTGTGAGAAGCAGACGCCCTCGTAAACCGCCTGCACGATATGGTTCAGCCCATGCGCGTTGGCGAGCCCGTAAAAACAGGCGGAGAGGTTGTCGCCGAGGTTCGACGAGAACAGATACGGCAGGAACTGGATGTTGGTCTCGGCCTTGCCCAGCGCCTCCACCATGGCGTTGCAGCGATCATAGGGATTGCGCGCATCCGCCATGAACGTGTGCACGAACCATTCGAGGTTTCCGGCCGATGTCGGGCTGCCCTCGTGCACGAAGAACCTTCCCGGGATGCAGTAGCGACCCCAGATGTAGGGATGCGGCCGGGTGGTCTCCATGTGATCCGTCGTCCAGGTGACGATCGTCCACGTACCCATGATCACGTTGATGAAGCGCGCATTGGAGAGGCCGGCGCACACCGCCGCCGAAACGACGTCGAAGAACCCGCCGTAGACCGGCGTTCCTTCAATCAGCCCGGTCTCTTCGGCGGCCGCGCGGCTGACCCCGCCCAGGCTCTGCTCGGGGCCGAGAACGGGCGGCATGCAGCCGAGCATCTCGTCGACGCCGAACAGCTTGAACAGCTCCGGATCGTAGGCGCCCGTGCCGACGTTGTAGAGATTGCTGCCCGAAATGTTCGTCACTTCGGCGCCGAAGGCGCCGGTGAACTTGTAGCGCACCCAATCGTGCGCCATCAGGACGTGGCCGACGCGACGGTAGCTTTCCGGCTCGTGCTGCTTGAGCCAGGCGAGCAAGGAAACCGGATGGCCGGTCCAGAGCTGCTGGTAGCCTCGCGGATAGGCCTTCGCGTCGACGCCCTCGGCCCTCCATTGGCGCACGATCGGCAGGGCGCGGTTATCCGACGAAATGATTCCGTTGCGCACCGGCGCGCCGTCTCGGTCGACCAGATACAGGCCCTTGCCGTGAGCCGAGAAACTCACTCCCGCCACCTCGCGGGGCGCGATCCGGGCCGTCGCCACGACTTCGCGCACCGTAGCGCAGACCGTGCGCCACATCGCCGTCATGTCCCGCTCGCTCCAGCCGACGTGCTTGACGATCGCCAAGTCCGTCTGCGAGGCGACGGCCTTCTCACGCCCAAGTTCGTCGTACAGGCCGCTCTTGATGACCGTGCCGCCGATGTCGACCGTTAGAAAGTACGGCATTTGAACCCGCGCCTCCATTTCTCGCAGTCGGTTGCTCAGTCGAATCGTTCCGCGGCGCTTAATCTGATCGCGGCATTCGTTGGTCTGAATCGATCGCTCCGCGGCACCTTAGTGTATCCCCGAATGGGCGAGAACGGGGCACAACAACACACCCCCTCAAGCCGACGCGGCGACGCGCCTCTTCGCTTGCCCCGGATCGTCCGCCTGACGCGCGGCCGCTGAGCTGATCCCTGCGCTCCCCTTCGGACGAAGCGAACGTCCAGCATGAGGGAAGGACCGGACGACGAAGCGATCGAGTTCACGGAAGAGCGGATCGTCGCGGCTCTGCGGCGACAGAGGATTGCCGAGCCCTCGCGGCGTCGATCGCGGCGGCGGTTACGCTGCACCGACTCCTGACGCGCGGTCGATTTCCCTCAATTCGCGACCGACCTTCTGAAGCCGCTCGAACGCGGAATACCGTTCCGCGTGCCACGCCGCGGTTTCGCGAGGCGGCTGATGCGCGTCGCCCAGCTCAGACATCTTCTCCATCGCGGCCTCGACGCTGTCGTAGCGTCGGGCGGCGACCGAGCCGAGAATCGCGGATCCGAGCAGAACCGGCGCCGGTGACTTCGTCGCGGTCACCGCCAAGCCGGTGGCGTCCGCGAGAATCTGGCGAACCAGCGGAGTCTGGCCCGCGCCGCCGCTGACCACGATCGCGTCCGTCTGAATTCCCCGATCGCGCTGCGCTTTGAGGAATTGTCTAGCGCCGTACCCGACTCCGCAGAGCCCCGCCAGATAGAGGCCGACGAGGCTGTCGACGTCGCTGTCCAACCCGATCCCGGCAATGATTGCTCGCGCGCGCGCGGATCGGCGAATGGAGCGCGATTGCCCAGAAATTCCGGAACGACGTGAAGCGCACCGACCAGTCGTTCGAAGGCCGCGCCCCGCCGGCGGATTCCGCGCTGCGAGCCAGCCAGCCGCCGACGCTCTCGCCCGCCTCGGCCGCGAGCCGCGCTAGGCTTAGCGCAATTGCGATCGCCTACGTCGCGACCTGTCTTTCGTGAAAACGCCAAAGGCTTCGACGAGCGCCGCCAACCCTCAAGTGGCGGACTTCGGTCGTTGAAAGGATGGCAAATTGCCGCGCCGGCGGATTTGCCGCTGATCGGATTGAGCGCGACGACGGCGGTAGCACCGCGGCGGCGCCCAAGTTTAGCCCGGCTTCGCCAGAGTCGTTCAGCCCCATGCTCACCAGCATTGCACCGAACTCGATCGCTCTCGCAGCGACAGAATGCCCCCCGCGAAAGCCGAACTCGGCGGCGTTGCTCGGCAATGCGAGCCGCTGAGATCCGTGGCGCGCCAAGGCCGCGCAATTTCGCCATTCCGTTCGGCCACGCCACCGAGATCGCCCGACATTCGCGGCATGAATGGCGTTCGCCCCGCAAGTCTGCGCCGGAGGGCGCTATCTGGAAAGGTCAGCCAGAATAGAGAGGCCCGAACTGACGTCTCGGCATCGCGACTTGCCGGCCATTGGGCCAGCGTCCCCGAATTGTCTTTCATCCAGAGCCGGCCGTCCTATCCGTCCAACCATTCCGACCCGATTTGGAACTGCGAGGCTGGCGGAAAGAAACATGACCTCTGCCTCTTGCCGCGTGACCCGCGTGTTGTCCGCGACGTTACAGGCGCCGACCCGTGACCGCCAATCCATTTGCGCTTATGGACCGCGCAACGTCGCCGCGGTCGCTGGGCTTATGGTAGTCGTAACAGAGTTCTCTTTCTCGCTCGGGGTTACCTCGCCAGGGGCTCGGTCGCCAATCATGGAAGTCCTTGCCGCGCGAACTCCCACATTCGCACAAAGTTGATGGCTTCGGCCCGGTACCTACAAATCTCGTTGAGCGATTCAACGTCGACAAATTTGTCCTCCAGTCCAAGCTGCGGAGGAAAGAGGTCTCAAAGCTGATGAAACTCAGGGCGGGAACGGAAATTCGCGCACGCGCATTGCTGTTCGACATGGACGGGACGCTGGTGGATTCGACTGCGGCCGTCGAACGCGCCTGGAAGCGCGCCGCCGCCAAGTGGGACGCCGATTTTGAGAAGCTGCGACGCCATATGCACGGTCGCCGCGCCATCGACATTATGCGCGACATTCTGTCGCCCGAAGCCTCGGCTCAGCTGGAGGCGGAAGTTGCGGCGATCGACAAGGTCGAATTGACGGAAACCGATGGAATCATGGCCGTTGCAGGCGCCTCGGAGCTGCTCGCGGCCCTGCCGCCGGACGCGTGGGCGCTGGTCACGTCCGCCCGTCCGGCGCTGGCGGCTGCGCGGATGCGCGCCGCCGACCTGCCGTTGCCGGCCACGATAATCACCTCCGCCACCGTTGCACGCGGCAAGCCCCACCCAGAATGCTTCCTGCGCGCCGCCGAACGCCTGGGCGTGGCGCCGAAAGAGGCGCTAGTGCTAGAGGACGCCCCGGCCGGACTCGTCGCCGGCCGCGCCGCCGGATGCCAAGTTGTGGCGCTCGCTACTACGATGGAGAGCGAGTGCTTGGCGGACGTGGACTGGATTCCCGACTTGTCCGTTTTGCGACTAGAAGTATGCGACGCGGACGGGTGGATGACTTTCCGCATCGCAAGTTGAGGGAGGCATAGAGCATCACGGGCCGGACAGGTCGAAACTACAGAGTCGTCCGCGAAGAATCTTGAGAGCCCCGGATTAGCGGGGCTTTTCTGGGGGTTCGAAGTATTCGGTTTTGCCGGTTTGAACGGCGCGGACAGCGATTATCTTGCAAATTGAAACGTCCATCGGGTCGTGA
>JBEKVR010000067.1:0-22962 GCA_049513815.1 Roseiarcus sp.
TCGAGCGTCTCGATCGCGTGGCCGACCATATGGGCGTCGAGGTGGCAGCCCTTGCCGGTGTTGATCTGGATCGCCGGCGCGCCGGTGGCGCGAATGCGCTCGGCGTCGTTCGAGGTCTGCTGGTCGCCTTCGATGACGCTGACCGCCAGGCGGCCTTTCAGCGCCTCGATCGTGCGGGCGAGCAGGGCCGTTTTGCCCGAGCCAGGGCTCGAGACGAAGTTCAGCGCGAACACGCCTTTGGCGGCGAGCGCGCGGCGGTTTTCGCGCGCGTAGGCGTCGTTCTTCGACAGGATGTCGCGCTCGATCGCCACCATCCGCTCCTGGCTGACGCCCGGAGCGTGCGCGCCGGCCGGACCCTGGCCGTAGTCGATCGCGCCCTCGTCGTGACGATGGGGCCCGTGATCATGGCGATGGTCGTGGTCGTGGTCGTGATCGTGTCCGTGATCATGATCGTGAGGATGCGCGTGTTCGCCCGCGGGCTTGTCCTTGTCGAGGACGACCTGCGCTTCGCCGCATCCGCATACGCTGCACATCAGGCGATCTCCATTTCGCGCACTTTCAGTTCGTCGCCGGCCGTCATCTGCACCCGAAAGCCGCCGCATTGAGGGCAGGCCGCGAAGCGCTCGGCGAGCGCGACGGTCTTGCCGCAGTCGGGGCACCAGCCGGCGCCCGGCAGGCGCGCGATCTCCAACCGCGCGCCTTCGGCGAGCGTGCCGCGCGAGACTGCGGCGAAGCAGAATTCAAGCGCTTCCGGCTCGACATGGCTCAACGCGCCGACGTCGACGACGACGCGCGTCACCCGCTGCGCGCCTTCCTTGCGCGCCGCTTCGACGGCGATGTCGACGATGCTCTCCGTCAGCGACATTTCATGCAACGGCTGGCTCCTTAATCGCAACTTTCGGCGCGGCGCGAGGGGCAAACGACGACGGCGCGAGGCGAAATGCCCGCCGTTCCTGGCCGTCGGCCAAAAGAGGGAGCGACCCACGCGCGTTCCGCAAGTCCGAGCTGGCGCGCCGGACGCGGCGACGCCCCCGCCCTCCGTCGCGCGCGACTCTAAGACGCGGCCTTCTGCCGTCAACGCCAATCGGCGAGCGCCGTTTGGCCATTGTCGTGATGTTCAATCCTGTCGACACGCCGGAGCTCGCATTCCTCAGACCCGAAGACCCCACGCTCCCGCCGGATCATTTGCCATTAGAAGCGACGAAAAATCCTTGATCTTCGGCAACATCGGCCAATGCACGGCTGGCATGCAAAAAACCGGCCCCTCCGTCTTGCGGTGGGACCGGTCGGTTAACCTTAAGCCGCCGTCGACGCTTCGCACCGACTCAGAATCCGCGGTTCTGCTGTTCGCAGCGCCGGAGGTAGTCGCGCCGCGCTCCGCCGACGAGTTCCGACAGGTCGACGTGATCGTCGCAACCGTTGTGGATGTAAACGTTGCCGAGGCCGCTGGACGATCCGGTGGGGCCGCTCGGGCCGCCAGGCTGCCCTCCCCTGTTGCCGAGGTTCATCGCCGAAGCTTCGCCGGCGCTGAAGGCGAGAAACGCCACGGTCGCCGCCGTGGCGAGAATCGAGAAATTGTGCGTCATGGTGTCTCTCCTGATCCCTTTGCGACCGGCGGCGCGATTGCTCGCCGGCCTTCGACGATCGCTTACGGGACGGTCCGTGAGGCGGATTGAACTGAGGCGCGACAGCCGGCTAGACTTACCCGGCAATGACCCGCGACGATCCATTCGACCTGCGGCGCTTCGTCGACGCCCAGGCGCGCGTCTACGACGTCGCGCTCGACGAGATTAAAAGCGGACACAAACGCAGCCATTGGATGTGGTTCGTGTTCCCGCAGTTGCGCGGGCTCGGCCGCTCGTCGACGGCGCAAATCTATGGGATCGGTTCGCTCGCCGAGGCGCGCGCCTATCTCGCCCATCCGTTGCTTGGGACCCGGCTGCGCGAATGCGTCGAGGCGGCGCTGAAGCACAGCGGGCGGCCGTTGATTGACATTTTTGGTTCGCCCGACGATCTCAAGTTTCGTTCGTCGATGACCCTGTTCGCACGCGCCGCCGGGCCCGCTGAGCCGCTGTTCCAGACGGCGATCGATCGCCTGTGCGGCGGGCGGGCCGACGCGACGACGCTGGACCTGCTCGGCGAAGACGCGAAATAACGCCAGCCAGCCCCGTTCCCCGAGCGCGGAGAGGCGTTCGTCGCGTCACAAGAGAGAGAAAGAACATCCGAATGAACCGTTCGCTCTTGGCGCTTGCTGTCGCGCTTGTCGCGCTTTCGGTCGGGGCGGCGCGCGCCGCGTCGCGGCCGGCGGTCGAGGCCGAGCATGGCATGGTCGTCGCCTCCGAGCGTCGCGCGGCGGAGATCGGCGCCGACATTTTGCGCCAGGGCGGCAACGCGATCGACGCGGCGGTCGCGGTCGGCTTCGCCGAGGCGGTGACCAATCCCTGCTGCGGCAACCTCGGCGGCGGCGGGTTCCTCGTCGCCCATCTCGCGGCGACGCATCGCGACGTGTTCATCGACTTTCGCGAGACCGCGCCGGCGGCGGCGTCCAAGACGATGTATCTCGACGCCTCCGGCGCGCCGTTCCCGGGCGCGAGCCTCGACGGCTGGCGCGCCGTCGCCACGCCAGGCACGGTTCTCGGCCTCGACGCGGCGCTCAAAGCGTACGGCGCGATGAGCCGCGACAAGGTCATGGCGCCGGCGATCGCGCTGGCGCGCGACGGCTTCGTTCTCAACCGCGCCGACGCCGATATCTTCCAGGCTTTCGCGTCGCGCTTCAAAAGCGATCCCGAAGCGGCGAAGATCTTCCTGCGTCCCGACGGTTCGCCGCTCCAACCCGGCGACCGTCTGGTCCAGAGCGACCTCGCCGCGACGCTGCATGCGATCGCCGACCATGGCCCGGACGCGTTCTATCGCGGCGCGATCGCCCAGAGAATCGACGCGGCGATGCGCGCCAACGGCGGAATCGTCTCCGCCGCCGACCTCGCCGCCTATGAGATCGGCGAAGCGCCGCCGCTCGCTTGCGACTATCGCGGCTTTCGCTTCGTTTCGGCCCCGCCGCCTTCCTCAGGCGGCGCGACCTTGTGCGAGATTCTCAACGTCGTCGAAGGCTACGACCTCAAAGGGCTCGGCTTTCATTCGGCCGCAAGCGTTCATCTGATAGTCGAGGCGATGCGCCACGCCTTCATGGACCGCAACAGCTATCTCGGCGACCCGGCCTTCGTCAGCAATCCGCTCGACCGCCTGCTGAGCAAGGACTACGCCGCGCGCATCCGCGCCGCGATCCTGCCCGACAAGGCGACGCCGTCGCGGGAGGTTCAGCCGGGCGTCGCCCCACACGAGAAGAGCGAGACGACCCATTTTTCCGTGATCGACCGCGACGGCGACGCGGTCGCCGTCACTTACACCATCAACGGCGGCTTCGGCGCGGGCGTCATCGCTCCGGGGACCGGCTTCTTCCTCAACGACGAAATCGACGATTTCACCATCAAGCCCGGCGTCGCCGACCTGTTTGGGCTGGTGCAGGGCGAGGCGAACGCAATCGCGCCCGGCAAGCGGCCGCTGTCGTCGATGGCGCCGACGCTGGTCGAGAAGGACGGACAGGTCGTACTGGCGCTCGGTTCGCCGGGCGGCTCGCGCATCATCACCACGGTGCTGGAGACGGCGCTCAACCTGATCGACTACGGCATGGGGCTGCAGGAGGCGGTCGACGCGCCGCGCTTCCACCATCAGTGGCTGCCCGACGCTGTCTTCGCCGAGCCCTACGCTTTCTCGCCTGACACGCAAAAGCTGCTCGAAGCGATGGGCTACAAGATTGTCGTCCAGGCGCCGTGGAGCGCCGCGGAAGTCGCGGCGACCGCGGGCGCCGCGCCAAGCGAAGCCGGGCCCGCCGCCGGCAACCCCGATTCGGTCTTTGGCGGCAGGATGAGACCCGGAGTTCTTTATGGCGCCAACGACGACCGCCGCCCGGCGGGGCTGGCGATCGGACCGTAGACGACGCGCCACCGCTTGCCATAAGGCTGCGCGCAGTCCCTTCTCTCCGCTCGCGGGGAGAAGGTTAGGTTGAGGGGCCGGGAGGCGAAACGCGCCGGAGCGGCCAATCTCCATGCCCTTCACCCCCACCCTCTCCCCGTGAGCGGGGAGAAGGAGTCGTCGCGCCGCTGGATTCCCCCGTCTGGAACGCCCGAATGTTCGCAGCCACAGTCCTCACTCTCTTTCCCGAGATGTTCCCCGGCCCGCTCGGCCTCAGCCTGGCCGGCGACGCGAAGGCGCGTGGGCTTTGGTCGCTCGAGGCGCGCGACATTCGCGAGCACGGGCTCGGCCGCCACCGCACCGTCGACGACACCCCGGCCGGCGGCGGGCCCGGAATGGTGATGCGCGCCGACGTTCTGGCGGCGAGCCTCGACGCGGCTCTTCAGCCGGACGACAAGCGGCCGCGATTGATCATGAGCCCGCGCGGCGCGCCGTTCACCCAGGCGCGCGCGCGCCAATGGGCGGCGGGGCCCGGCCTCGTCGTCGTTTGCCCGCGCTTCGAGGGCGTCGACGAGCGCGTCATCGCCGGCCGCGGGCTGATTGAAGTCTCGATCGGCGACTATGTGCTGTCCGGCGGCGAGATCGCGGCGCTCGCGGTGCTCGACGCCTGCGTGCGGCTGATTCCCGGGGTGATGGGCAAGATCGAGTCGGGCGAGCAGGAGAGCTTCGAAAGCGGCTTGCTCGAATATCCCCATTACACGCGGCCGCGCGAATGGGAGGGGCGCGCAATTCCCGACGTGCTGCTGTCCGGCGATCACCAGCGGATCGACAAATGGCGGCAGGAAGAGGCCGAGCGGATCACCCGCGAGCGGCGGCCGGATCTATTCTGACGTCCCCACATCCGGCCCTTCGGGCCACCTTCTCCCGCAAGCGGGAGAAGGGCTCTATCGCGTCGGCACCGGCTTCTCGCCGCGGTAGTCGTAGAAGCCGCGCTGCGTCTTGCGGCCGAGCCAGCCGGCTTCGACGTATTTCACCAGCAGCGGACACGGCCGGTACTTGGAATCGGCGAGGCCTTCGTGCAGCACCTGCATCACGCTCAAGCAGGTGTCGAGGCCGATGAAATCGGCGAGCTGCAGCGGCCCCATCGGGTGGTTGGCGCCCAGCCGCATCGCGGTGTCGATCGCCTCGACCGAGCCGACGCCCTCATAGAGCGTATAGATCGCCTCGTTGATCATCGGCAGCAGAATGCGGTTGACGATGAAGGCGGGGAAATCCTCCGACATCGTCGCGGTCTTGCCCAGCTTGGCGACGAAGGCTTTGGCCGACTCGAAAGTCTCGTCGGTGGTGGCGATGCCGCGGATCAGCTCGACGAGTTGCATGCGCGGCACCGGATTCATGAAATGAATGCCGATGAAGCGCTCGGGATGGGCGGTGACGGAAGCTAGGCGGGTGATCGAGATCGACGACGTGTTGGAGGCGACGATCGTCTCGGGTTTGAGGTAGGTGCGCAGGTTGGCGAAGATCTTGCGCTTGACGTCCTCGCTCTCCGACGCCGCTTCGATCACCAGATCGCACTTGGCGAGGTCGTCGGAACTTACGGCGGCGGTGATGCGGTTGAGCGTCGCCTGGCGGCCGGCTTCGTCGAGCTGACCTTTGGCGATCTGTCGCGACAGGGAGCCATTGACCGTGGCCAGCGCTGCGTGGATGCGCTCTTCGGAGATGTCGCTGAGCACCACGTCCAATCCGGACTGGGCGCAGACCAGCGCGATGCCGGTGCCCATCTGACCCGCGCCGATGACGCCGACTTTGTCGATCGAGGTTACCATCGCACCTTCCAACACCACGCGAGCCCGCCAGCGATCATAGACGAGCGTGGCGGCAGGTCCAAACCTGCCCCGCCGCCCGGCCTCAACGACCGATCTTGCCCAGTTCCTCAGCCAGCTCAGGCAGAGCCGCGAACAGATCGGCGACCAGGCCATAGTCGGCGACCTGGAAGATCGGCGCCTCCTCGTCCTTGTTGATGGCGACGATCACCTTGGAGTCCTTCATCCCGGCCAGGTGCTGAATCGCGCCGGAAATGCCGACCGCAATATAGAGATCGGGCGCAACGACCTTGCCGGTCTGGCCGACCTGCCAGTCGTTGGGCGCGTAGCCGGCGTCGACGGCGGCGCGCGAGGCGCCCATCGCCGCGCCGAGCTTGTCGGCGACCGGCTCGATGTAGAGCTTGAAGTTCTCCGCCTTCTGCATCGCGCGGCCGCCGGAGATGACGATCTTGGCCGAGGCGAGTTCCGGCCGATCCGACTTGGCGAGCGCTTCGCCGACGAAGCTCGACAGGCCGGGATCGCCCGCCGCCGCCACCGGCTCGATCGCCGCGCCCCCGCCCTCGCCGGTGGCCGAGAATGCGGCGGTGCGCACCGTGACGACGAGCTTGGCGTCGAGCGATTCGACCGTCTGGATCGCGTTGCCGGCGTAAATCGGCCGCTCGAAGGTCTTCGGCCCGACGACTTTGGTGATGTCGGAAAGCTGCATGACGTCGAGCAGCGCCGCCGCGCGCGGCAGCGCATTCTTGGCGTAGGCGCTCGAAGCGGCGACGATCGCCTCATATTCGGGCGCGAGCGCGACCAGCAGTGCGGCAAGCGGCTCGGCGAGACCGTGCTCGTAGACCGCGTCGTCGGCGACCCGCACTTTCCGCACCCCGGCGAGCTTCGCCGCCGCCGCGGCGGCTTCGCCGACATTTCGGCCGGCGACGAGAATGTCGACGGGCTGGCTGATCTCGGACGCGGCGGTAAGCGCGCGGGCGACGAGATCGCTGAGGCGGCCGTTGGCGATTTCGCCGACGAGCAAAGTCGCCATGGTCAGATCACCCCCGCTTCGTCGCGCAGCTTGGCGACCAGCTCGGCCACCGACTTGACCTTGACGCCGGCTTTGCGGCCGCCCGGCTCGGCGGTTTTGACGACTTTCAGCCGCGGCGCGACGTCGACCCCGTAGTCGGCGGGCGTCTTCTCGTCGATCGGCTTCTTCTTCGCCTTCATGATGTTGGGCAGCGACGCGTAACGCGGCTCGTTGAGCCTGAGATCGGCGGTGACGATCGCCGGCAGCTTGAGCGACACGGTCTGCAACCCGCCGTCGACCTCGCGCGTCACCGCGACGGCGCCCTCGCCGAGCTCGACCTTGGAGGCGAACGCCCCCTGCGGCCGGCCGGTCAGCGCCGCCAGCATCTGGCCGGTCTGGTTCGCGTCGTCGTCGATCGCCTGCTTGCCCATGATCACCAGGGTAGGCTGCTCGGCGTCGAACACGCCCTTGAGGATCTTGGCCACCGCCAGAGGCTCGACGATCGCGTCGGTCTTGACCAGGATTCCGCGGTCAGCGCCCATCGCCAGGCCGGTGCGCAGCGTCTCGGCGGCCTGCGCCGGGCCGATCGAGACGACGACCACCTCGTTCGCCTTGCCCGCCTCCCTGAGCCGCAACGCCTCTTCGACCGCGATCTCGTCGAACGGGTTCATCGACATCTTGACGTTGGCGAGATCGACTCCCGAACCGTCGGGTTTGATTCGAATTTTGACGTTGTAATCGACGACCCGTTTCACGGGGACGAGAATCTTCATGGCTGCGGCGGCCCTCCTGCCTCCTGCGCAGTCGACGTCAAAGTCGAGGTCGCCACCCCTAATCGTGCGAATCGGCCGAGTCAACGCAGCCGGAGCGCCCTTGCCGCGCGGCCAAGTGATTGGCTATATCCGTCAAAGGCGACCGGCGGCGCTGACGTGAGGGGGTCGACCGCCGGCGCCGAAGAGGGGCGCAACGGGGCGTGAGACGAGCGAGGACGGGCCGCAAGCCCAGGGCCCCGTGACGGCAACAGGGATTGGTCGATGCGCGCGCCGGGCGGACCGCGACTCTTGCTGCGACGGCTCCGCGAAGTCATGGCGGAGCCTGTCACGGCGCAGGCGCGCCTCGACCGCATCGTCGTCCTGATCGCCTCCAACATGGTCGCCGAAGTGTGCTCGCTCTACGTCGCACGCGCCGACGGCCCGCTCGAGCTCTACGCGACCGAGGGCCTCAATCGCGAAGCGGTGCACCTGACGACGATGATGCCCGGCGAAGGCCTCGTCGGCCTGATCGCCGCCACGGCCGAGCCGCTTGCGCTTTCCGACGCGCAGAACCACCCCTCCTTCTCCTACAAGCCTGAGACCGGCGAGGAGATCTACCAGTCCTTCCTCGGCGTGCCGGTTCTGCGCGGCGGCGCGACGCTCGGCGTGCTGGTGGTGCAGAACCGCGCGCGGCGCACCTATTCCGAGGAGGAGATCGAGGCGCTGCAGACGACGGCGATGCTGCTGGCCGAAATGATCGTCTCGGGCGAGCTGCAATCGATCACCGGCCAGGGCGCGCCGATCGCGACGCGACGGCCGGAATCGCTGATCGGCCAGCCAATCGCCGAGGGTCTAGGCCTCGGCCACGTTGTCCTGCACCAGCCGCGCGTCGCGGTGGCGAAGATCGTCGCCGACGACATCTCGATGGAGCTCGACCGGCTGGAGAAGGCGATCGAGGCGATGCGCGCCTCGGTTGACGCGCTGATCGACCGCAGCGACGACGGCCGCTCCGGCGAGCATCGCGAGGTGCTGGAAGCGTTCCGGATGATCGCCCACGACCGCGGTTGGCTGCGCCGGCTGCGCGAGGCGGTGGCGAGCGGCTTGACGGCCGAGGCGGCGGTCGAACGGGTGCAGAACGACGCCCGCGCCAGGCTCCAGCGCCAGACCGACCCCTATCTGCGCGATCGCCTCCACGATCTGACTGACATCGCCAACCGCCTGCTGCACCAGCTCGCCGGCCAAAGCCTGGTGTTGCAGCCGAGCGAACTGCCGGACAACGCGATCCTGGTCGCACGGTCGATGAGCCCAGCGGCGCTGCTCGACTACGACCGCTCGCGGCTGCGCGGCGTGGTGCTGGAAGAAGCGGGCGCGTCGAGCCACGTCGCCATCGTCGCCCGCGCCCTGGCGATCCCCGCCGTCAGCGACGTGCCCAACATCACCGAAATCGTCGAACAGGGCGACGCGATCATTGTCGACGGCGTGACCGGCGAAGTCCAAGTGCGCCCGCAGCCCGACATCGAGGCGGCCTACACCGAAAAGGCAAAGCTGCGCGCGCGCCGGCAGGACCAGTACCGCGCGCTGCGCGACGTGCCGAGCGCCACCATCGACGGCGTGGTGATCGGCCTGCACATGAACGCCGGCCTACTGATCGACATGCCCCATCTCGACGAGACGGGGGCGGAGTCGATCGGATTGTTCCGCACCGAGCTGCAGTTCATGCTGTCCAACAGCTTTCCGCGCATCGACGCCCAGGAGTCGATCTATCGCGCGGTGCTCGACGCGGCCGGCGACCACGTTGTCACCTTTCGCACCCTCGACATCGGCGGCGACAAGATGCTGCCGTACATGAAGCGGCTCGACGAGGCGAACCCTGCGCTCGGCTGGCGGGCGATCCGCATGGGGCTCGACCGGCCGGGCCTGCTGCGCGCCCAGCTTCGCGCGATGTTGCGCGCCGCCGCCGGCCGCGAGCTCAAGGTGATGATCCCGATGGTGTCGACGGTCGCCGAGTTCCTCGCGGCGCGCGCGCTGTTCGACAAGGAGATCGCCTTCATGAAGCGCTGCGGCCGCCAGCCGCCGCTCACCATCAAGCTCGGCGCGATGGTCGAGGTGCCGTCGCTGCTGTGGGAGATCGAAGAGATTGCCGATGCCGCCGACTTCCTCTCCGTCGGCTCCAACGACCTGATGCAGTACGTTTTCGCCGCCGATCGGGTCAACAAGCGAGTCGCGGGCCGCTTCGACGAGCTGTCGCCGAGCTTCCTGCGCGCGCTGAAGTCGATCGCCGACGCCGGCGCGCTGCATCGCACGCCGGTGACGCTTTGCGGCGAAATGGGCGGCCGCCCGCTCAGCGCGATGGCGTTGATCGCGCTCGGCTTCCGCAACTTCTCGATGGCGGCGACGGCGATCGGTCCGATCAAGGCGATGGTGGTTTCGCTCGAGGCCGGCGCCGCCGCGCGCGAGCTGCAGGCGTTGCTCACCGACCCGGATCGCCACGACTCGCTGCGCGCGCCGCTGCAGGCGCTCGCCGAGCGCCTCGCCGTCCGCCTCTAGCGCCGTCCGCCGCATTCCGCGCTCCCCTCGTTCGACGAGCCATGACCGCCACCGAGAATTTCGACATCATTCTGCGCCGCTACGAGGAGATCGGCGCCCAACTCAGCGCCGGCGCGACGGGCGGCGGCGCCCATGCGGCGCTGTCGCGCGAGCTGGCCGAGCTCGAGCCGGTCGTCGGGGCGATCCGCGCATGGCGCGACAAGCAAAAGGAGCGCGCCGACCTCGACGCGCTGCTCGCCGAGCCGGGGCTCGATCCCGAGATGCGCGGCCTCGCCGAGGCCGATCGCGCCCTGGTCGAAGCCGAGCTCGAACCGATGGCGCACGCGATCCGGCTCGCGCTGCTGCCGAAGGACGCCGCCAACGAGCGCAACGTCATTCTCGAGGTGCGGGCGGGAACCGGCGGCGACGAGGCGGCGCTGTTCGCTGGCGATCTGTTCCGTATGTACGTCAAATACGCCGAGTCGAAGGGCTGGAAGGTCGAGGTTTTGTCGGCGAGCGAGGGAACCGCCGGCGGCTACAAGGAAATCGTCGCCGAGATCGCCGGCCGCGGGGCTTACGCGCGGCTGAAATACGAGAGCGGCGTCCACCGCGTCCAGCGCGTGCCGGCGACCGAGGCGCAGGGGCGCATCCACACCTCGGCGGCGACGGTCGCGGTGCTGCCCGTGGCCGAGGAGATCGATTACGTCATCAACGACGCCGACCTCAAGATCGACACCATGCGCTCGAGCGGCGCCGGCGGCCAACACGTCAACAAGACCGAATCGGCGATCCGCATCACCCACCTGCCGACCGGCATCGTCGTCGCGGTGCAGGAGGAGCGCTCGCAGCACCGCAACCGCGCCAAGGCGATGGCGCTGCTCAGGGCGCGCATTCTCGACGGCGAAAGCCAGCGCGCCAGCCAGGAACGGGCGCAGGAGCGGCGGGCCCAAGTCGGCTCGGGCGACCGCTCGCAACGAATCCGCACTTACAATTTCCCGCAGGGGCGCCTCACCGACCATCGCATCAACCTGACGCTCTACAGCCTCGACCGGCTGATGGAGGGCGAAGGCCTGGACGCGATCATCGACGCGCTCGCCGCCGACCGCCAGGCGCAGCTGCTCGCCGAACAGGCGGAACGATGATTGTGCGCCTGCCGCCCTTTGCGCCGGGCCAGACGATCGGCCTGCTCGGCGGCACCTTCGACCCGCCGCACGCCGGCCACCGGTTGATCTCCGAGCTCGCATTGCGCCGCCTGCGGCTCGACCGGTTGTGGTGGCTCGTCACTCCGGGCAACCCGTTGAAGGAGACCGGCGGGCTCGCGGCCACTCGGGCGCGGGTCGCGGCGGCGCAGCGCTTGACGCGCGACCCGCGCATCGCCGTGACCGGCTTCGAGGCGGAAATCGGCTCGCGCTACACTTACCAGACGATCGCTTGGCTCAGCCGCCACGCCCCGGGCGTGCGCTTCGTCTGGATCATGGGGGCCGACAATCTCGCCCAGTTCCACCTCTGGCGGCGCTGGCGGGAGATCGCCGAACTGGCGCCGATCGTGGTCGTCGACCGGCCGGGCTCGACGCTGAGGGCGCTGGCCGGCCCCGCCGGGGGGGCGCTCGGCCGCTACCGCCGCCCGGAGGCGACGGCGGCGCGATTCGCCCGGCTGCCGCCGCCCGCCTTCCTGTTTCTGCACGGACCGCGCTCCGACCTATCGTCGACGGCGCTCAGGCGCGCGGCCGCCTCCCCGTACGCTTTGTCTTGAAAAGTCAATAGTCACGGATCATCTTTCCCCCATGGCCGCACGCGAATCACGCGGCCGGGCTGAAAGGAAGTCGAACCTGACCTCAAAGCGCGAGACCACGGCGCCGACGCGCCGCCGCAAAGCTCCCCCCGCCCTTGCCCCGGACCGGCTCCGGGATGAGCGGCTTCCCCGCACGATCCTCGCCAGCCTGGAGAACTCCAAGGCTGAGGACGTCATTGCGATCGACGTCGCCGGCAAGACCACGCTCGCCGACACGATGATCGTCGCCACCGGGCGGTCGACCGTGCATGTCGGCGCAATCGCCGACCATCTCGCCAAGGCGGTGCGCGCCGCCGGTTATCCGACGCCGCGGCTCGAGGGCCTGCCCAATTGCGACTGGGTTCTGCTCGACGCCGGCGACGCGATCGTCCACATCTTCCGCACCGAAGTGCGGCAGTTCTACAACCTCGAGAAACTGTGGAGCGCCGACCGCCCGCACGAACTCCAGCCGGCGCGGGCCGGCTGAGGCTTCGATGCGCCTGACGCTGATCGGCGTCGGCCGTCTTAAGGCTGGCCCGGAGCGCGAGTTGTTCGCACGCTA
This sequence comes from Roseiarcus sp., assembly GCA_049513815.1. Lineage (GTDB taxonomy): Bacteria > Pseudomonadota > Alphaproteobacteria > Rhizobiales > Beijerinckiaceae > Roseiarcus. The sequence continues at coordinate 12,413 of JBEKVR010000067.1, forward strand.
TTTCAAGCGCGCCGCCGACCTCGGTCGCGCGCAGGGCATCGGCGCGGTTGAGCTGCGCGAGATCGACGAGAGCCGCGCCCGCCGCGCCGAGGATCGCTGCGCCGAAGAGGCGCGCGCGATCCGCGCCGTCGTCCCCAAGGGTGCCTGGCTGACGCTGCTCGACGAGGGCGGCGCGGCGCTGACCAGCCGCAAATGGGCCGACGAGATCGGCCGCGCCCGCGACGACGGGGTCGCGGCTTACGCGCTGGCGATCGGCGGACCCGACGGCCTCGACCCAGCCCTCAAGACGGAAGCGCGCGCCCTTGTCGCCTTCGGGGCGATGACCTGGCCGCACCAGCTTGTCCGGGCCATGGCCGCCGAACAGCTCTATCGCGCGCTTTCCATCCTGAGCGGCCATCCCTATCATCGTGACTGATTCAAGACAGGCGGCGATGGTTCACGGGGCCCGAGCGGTCATGATCGCGGCGACGATGGCGCTCGGCGCGCTGACGTCGGCCGCCCTGCCGGCGCACGCCCAATCGGCGCCGGCCGCCGCGCCGAGCCCCGCCGCCGGCGCGCCGCCCCCTTCCGCCCCCCCGACCGACGACAAAGCAGCGCCGCAGGAGCGTTTGCGCGGGGTCGAAGACACGATCCGCGCCTCCGACGAGCAGCGCCGCAAGATCGAGGCCGACATCGAATCGCTGCGCGCCGACCGGGCTCGGCTCAACGCGGCGCTGATCGACACCACCGCCAAGGTGCAGGACGCCGAACGGCAGATCGCGGCCGCCAACCAGCGCCTCGACGGCCTCAACGCCAACGCCGACGCGCTGACGCGCTCGCTCGACAACCGCCGCGCCGTGGTCGCCGACGTGCTGGCGGTGCTGCAGCGCATGGGTCGCGACCCGCCGCCGGCGATCCTGGTCCGGCCGCAGGACATGGCCGAGGCGATTCGCGCCGCCACCCTGCTGAGCTCGATGGTCGAAGCGCTAAAAAGCGAGACTGACGCCTTGCGCGCCGACCTCGCCCAGCTCGCCGATCTGCGCGCCTCGATCGCCAAACAGCGCGACGACCTTGCGCAGCGCTCGGCGGCGCTGGCCGCCGACAAAATGCGGCTCGCCGCTCTGATCGAGGCGCGCCAGCAATCGCTGACCGAGGCCGAGAAGGCGCTCGCCGCCCAGCGCGACCGCGCCGCCCAACTCGCCGAGCAGGCGACAAATCTCAAAGATTTGATCGCCAAGATGGAATCGGCCGGCTCGGCCGATCGGGCGAACGCCGCCGACATCGCCGCCAAGGCGGCGGCCTTGCGCAACGCCGACCCGGCGCGGCTGAAGCCGGCGATCGCCTTCGCCGACGCCAGAGGCTCGCTCGTCCTCCCCGTCGCCGGCTCGGTCCTCAAGACTTTCGGCGATCCCGACGGATTCGGAGGCCTCGAGAAGGGGATGTCGATCGGCGCGCCGCCCGGCGCGACCGTCTCCTCGCCGGTCGACGGCTCGATCGTATTCGCCGGTCCCTATCGGTCTTATGGACAACTCTTGATCACCAATGCCGGACAAGGCTACTATTTTGTCTTGGCCGGTATGGATCGCATCAGCGTAGCGGTCGGCCAGTTCGTGTTGGCGGGCGAGGCCGTGGCGACCATGGGTGACGGCGCGGCCAGGACAGCCGCCGCCGCGGCCATTGGCGCAACGCAACCGGTTCTCTATATCGAACTGAGGAAAGACGAGACGGCGGTCGATTCCGGACCGTGGTGGACCAAGTCAGACATCGAAAAGGCCCGCGGATGAGACGCAAGGTTTCCTATTTGGCGTTGGGTGTGGCGATCGGCGCCATGGCCGCGGGCATCGTCCCGCACGCTCTGCCTGAATTGACGCAGAGCGCGTTCGCCGCCGCCACCGACACCTATCGCCAGCTCAACTTGTTCGGCGACGTGTTCGAGAAGATCCGCAACGACTACGTCGAGAAGCCCGACGAGTCGAAGCTGATCGAGGCGGCGATCAACGGCATGTTGAGTTCGCTCGACCCGCACTCGAGCTACATGGACGCGAAGGCCTATCGCGACATGCAGGTGCAGACCAACGGCGAGTTCGGCGGTCTCGGCATCGAAGTGACGCAGGAGGACGGCCTGATCAAGGTCGTCAGCCCGATCGACGACACGCCGGCCTCCAAGGCGGGCATCATGTCGGGCGACATCATCACGGCGATCGACGACGAATCGACCCAGGGCATCACGCTCGACCAGGCGGTCGACAAGATGCGCGGCGCGGTCAATTCGGCGGTGAAGCTCAAGATCATGCGCGGCGCCTCGAAAGAGGTGAAGGAATTCAAGATCGTCCGCGACGTGATCAAGGTCCAGTCGGTGCGCTCCAAGGTCGAGGGCGACGACATCGGCTATATCCGCATCACCCAATTCACCGCCCAGACCGGCGACGGGCTGAAGGCGGCGATGGACAAGCTGCGCACTGACCTTGGCGACAAGCTCAAGGGCTACATTCTCGATCTGCGCAACAACCCCGGCGGCCTGCTCGACCAATCGATCGACGTCGTCAACGCCTTCGTCGACCGCGGCGAGATCGTTTCGACCCGCGGCCGCAATCCCGACGACGCGCAGCGCTTCAACGCGCGGCCGGGCGGCGACCTCTCCGGCGGCAAGCCGTTGGCGGTGCTGATCAACGGCGGCTCGGCCTCCGCCTCTGAGATCGTCGCCGGCGCGTTGCAGGACCACAAGCGCGCGACGCTGATCGGCACGCGTTCGTTCGGCAAGGGCTCGGTGCAGACGATCATGCCGCTGGGCCAGGACGGCGCGCTGCGCCTGACCACCGCGCGCTACTACACCCCGTCGGGTCGCTCGATCCAGGCCAAGGGCATCGACCCCGACATGGTGATCCTCGAGGACGTTCCCGCCGACTTGCAGGGCAAGGGCGACACCAAGGGCGAGGCGTCGCTCAAGGGCCACTTGAAGAACGGCGACGACGAGAAGACGGGCTCGCAGGCCTACGTGCCCCCTGACGAGAAGGACGACAAGCAGCTCGTCGCCGCGATCGACCTGCTGCACGGCGTCAAGCGCGCCGACGCGGCGTCGCCGAAGCCGGATTCGAGCGCTGCGACGCCGCCTGCGGCGCCCGCCCCCGCTTCCGGCGGCGACGCATTGCCGACGCCGGCTGCGTCGCCTGCCCCCGACGCGCCGAAGTGACGCGGGGATTCATGACCGGCATGTCGCGCGCGGCGCCCTATCTGACGGTCGGCGTCGCTTGCGGCGCACTTGCCGTCGCGTTCGTCGGCGGCGGCGCTTCGCACGCGACATCGAGCGCCAACGCGCCTGCCAGCGACAATCTGGGGCTGTTTGCGCGCGTATTTGAGACCGTGCGCGACGCCTATGTCGACGCGCCCGACGAGAACAAGATGGTCGTCGGCGCGGTCAACGGCATGCTCGCCTCGCTCGATCCGCATTCGACCTATCTCGACGCCAAGGCGCTCGGCGAATTCCAGAACACGATGAAGGGCGAGGAATTCGGCGGGCTCGGCCTCGAGGTCATGCAGGAGGGCGACCTGGTCCGCGTCGTCAGCCCGATCGACGACACGCCGGCGGCGCGCGCCGGCTTGATGTCCGGCGACGTCATCACCGCCATCGACGACACGCCGGTCAAGGGCCTGTCGCTCAAGGAGGCGGTCGACCGCATGCGCGGACCGGCCAAGACTTCGGTCAAGCTCAGGGTGCAGCGCGACGGCGACAAGTCGACGCGCGAGTTCACCATTGTGCGCGAGATCATCCGAGTGCTGCCAGTAAGGGCGCGGCTCGAGGGCGGCGGCGACATCGGCTACATCCGCATCACCCAGTTCAACCAGGAGACATACGACGGCGTGCAGAAGGCGATGGCCCGCTTCCGTAGCGATCCCGGCGCGGACAAGATCAAGGGCTACATCCTCGACCTGCGCAACAACCCCGGCGGCCTGCTCACCCAATCGATCGAGGTCGTCAACGCATTCGTCGACCACGGCGAGATCGTCTCGACCCGCGGGCGGGCGCTCGACCAGCAACAGGAATATTACGCGCGCTCCGGCGGCGACCTGTCGCAACACAAGCCGCTGGTCGTGCTGATCAACGGCGGCTCGGCTTCGGCTTCAGAAATCGTTTCCGGCGCGCTGCAGGACCTCAAGCGCGCGACGCTGATCGGCACGCGCTCGTTCGGCAAGGGTTCGGTGCAGACTGTGTTGCCGCTTGGCGAAGACGGGGCGCTGAAACTGACGACGGCGCGCTACTACACGCCGTCGGGTCGCTCGATCCAGGCCAAGGGCATCGAGCCGGACATCAAGGTGCGCGAAGCCATTCCCGACGACCTCAAAGGCAAGGTCGACAGCAAGGGCGAGGCTTCGCTCACCGGCCATCTGAAGAACGGCGAAGACGAGAAGACCGGCTCCGAGGCCTATGTGCCGCCCGACCCGACTAAGGACGCGCAGCTCGCCGCCGCCGTCGACCTCCTGCACGGCCGCACGACCGCCAAGGCGAAGGACGCGACCAGCGGCGACAATTGATCGCGGCGCACTCTCCCTCTTCCCGGCGACCGAAAGAAGGGGAATTCGCCGCCGTTCGATCAGTACTCGTCGTTGCCGTCGTAATAACGACGGTAGTGGTGACGGTAGCCCCAATAGGGCCTCGGGGCATAGCGATATCCGTAGCCGTATTGCGGCTGGTAAACCGGCCGTCCGCTGGTGTTGTAGCAGTTGCCGTACGCGTCGCAGACGGTGCGGGCCGCCGCTGGGGCCGTCGCAAGCATGACGACGCCGCAGGCCGCTGCGCCGGCGAGAAAGAAATTTCGCACGATCATCTCGATCCTCCTTGACTCTCTCCTCGTGAACGAATGGCCGTGACCCAAGGTTCCCTGGCGCACAGCGACCTGAAGTCACGAGCGGCATTATGCCAGATTGATGAGGCGAAAAGCAGGTCGCCGCCGGTCCTCTATCTAGGGTCACGCTTCGCGCCATTGCCTCGGCGCGAACGGACCCGTCCTCATTCAAGTTGTCTTTCGTTTGACACGGTTCCGACAGTCCTCGCGACCGAGAGGATTCGACCTGAACGCGTCTTTCCCTAATGTGGCGCGTCGTCGTTCGCTTCGAGCACGGCGCCGGCGAGATAGAGCGACCCGGCGATCAGGATGCGCGGCGGCGTCGGCCAGTCGCGCGCGGCCAGGAATCTGAGCGCCGAAGCGACGCTGTCGCAGGCGGCAGCTTCGAGTCCGACGCTCTGGGCGATCGCCGCGACCTCCTCGGCGGGCCGGGCGGCGTGTTCGCCGACGACCGGCACGGCGAGCGCCTCCTGGGCCAATCCCTTGAAGTGGCGCAGGAAGCCTGCGGTGTCTTTGCTCGCCAGCGTGCCGCAAATCAGGACCAACGGCCGCGGCGCATGATCTTCGAGATCGGCGATCGCCTCGGCGAGCGCGCGCCCTCCTGCTTCGTTGTGGGCGCCGTCGAGCCAGACCTCGGCCTGCGGCGGCGCGAGCGCGACCAACGGTCCGCCGCGCAGCCTTTGCAGCCGCGCCGGCCACTCGACCTCTGTGAGCCCGCGCTCGAGCGCGTGATTGGCGATTCCCGGCTCGATCGCGCGGAGCGTCGCCACGGCCGTCGCGGCGTTGCCGAACTGATGGCGGCCGGCGAGCCGCGGCGTCGGCAGGTCGACAAGACCTTCGGCGTCTTCGTAGGCGAGCCGGCCGTGCTCGGTGCGGATGAAGAAGTCGCGTCCGGCGAAGCGCCGCATTGCGCCGAGCTTCAGCGCCTCGCGCTCGATGACGGCGAGCGCGCGCTCATCCTGTTCGGCGACGATCGCCGGCGTTCCGCGGCGCAAGATGCCCGCCTTCTCATAAGCTATCTTCTCGACCGTCTGGCCGAGAAATTCGGTATGGTCGATCGACACCGGCGTGATCACCGTCGCCGCCGGCCGCTCGATCACGTTGGTGGCGTCGTAGCGGCCGCCGAGCCCGACTTCGAGCAACAAGTAGTCGGCGGGCGTCTCGCTGAACAAGACAAACGCGGCGGCGGTCGTGATCTCGAACACCGAGATCGACCGGCCGGCGTTGACCGCCTCGCAGCGCGCCAGAGCGCCGCCGAGCCGTTCGTCGTCGACCAGCTCACCCGCGAGGCGGATACGCTCGTTGAACCGCACCAGATGAGGCGAAGTGTAGACGTGAACGCGCTTGCCCGCGGCTTCGAGCGCGGCGCGCATGAAGGCGACGGTCGAGCCCTTGCCGTTGGTCCCCGCGACATGAACGACCGGCGGCAGCCGACGATGAGGCGAACCGAGGTCGACAAGCAGCCGTTCGACGCGGTCGAGCGACAGGTCGATCTTGCGCGGATGCAACAGCGCGAATCGCTCGAGGACGGCGTCGATCGCAGCCATGCCGCTTTCCGCCCGCGGCCGACGTCAGGCCGCCGCCGGCGCGCTCTGCGACGCGGTCAGCAACCGGCACAGCCGCGCCAACGTCGCGCGCATCTGCGGCCGCGGCACCACCATGTCGACCATGCCGTGCGCCTGCAGGAACTCGGCGCGCTGGAAGCCTTCCGGCAGGCGTTCGCGCACCGTCTGTTCGATTACGCGCGCGCCGGCGAAACCGATGACGGCGCCCGGCTCAGCGATATGCACATCGCCGAGCATGGCGTAGGAGGCGGTGACGCCGCCGGTGGTCGGATTGGTCAACACGACGATAAAGGGCAGCTTGGCGGCGCGCAGGCGCTGCACCGCGACCGTCGTGCGCGGCATCTGCATCAGCGCGAACATGCCTTCCTGCATGCGCGCGCCGCCCGAGGCGGTGAAGATGATGAAGGGCGTACGGCGCTCGACCGCTTCGCTCATGCCGTCGACAATCGCTTCGCCGGCGGCGACGCCGAGCGTGCCGCCCTGGAAGGCGAAGTCGTGCACCCCAACGGTCGTCGCCATGCCCTCGATCGCGCCGCGCGCGACGATGACGGAATCGTCAGATCCGGTCTTGGCGCGATGCTCTTTGAGCCGGTCGGCGTAGCGCTTCACGTCACGGAACTTCAACGGATCCGTCAACGTCTCGGAGACCGCCAATTCTTCAAAGACGCCGTCGTCGAACAGCGACGCCAGACGCGCCCGGGGGCCAATCGCCATATGGTAGCCGGAGCCCGGCACCACCATTAGGTTGGCCTCGAGGTCCTTGTGAAAGACGAGCTGGCCGCTCTCCGGGCATTTGACCCACAGATTCTCCGGGGTTTCCCGGCGCAGCAGCGAGCGAATTTTCGGCGGGACGACGTTCGATATCCAATTCATTGGCTAGCCCCCGTCTGCTGATCCGCCGTGGCGGCGCTGCGCACGCCTGCGGCGATCGTCCGCGCCAGGTTGGCCACGGCGTCGACCGTGTTCGGCCCCGCCTTGCCGTCGACCAGCGAAGCGCGAAGCGCCTCGACCAGCGCCGAGCCGACCACCACGCCGTCAGCGACGCCGGCAATCGCAGCGGCGCTCGCTGCGTCCTTGACGCCGAAGCCGACCGCAACGGGTAGATGGGTATGACGCTTGATGCGCGCAACGGCGGCGCCGGTCCTGGCGGGGTCGGCCGCCGCCGCCCCAGTCACGCCGGTGATTGAAACGTAATAGACGAACCCCGACGTGTTGGCGAGCACCGCCGGCAGGCGTTTGTCGTCGGTGGTCGGCGTCGCCAGGCGGATGAAATTGAGCCCGGCCTTCAGCGCCGGCACGCATAATTCCTCGTCCTCCTCAGGCGGCAGATCGACGACGATCAGGCCGTCGACGCCGGCTGCATTGGCGTCGCGCAAGAACGCTTCGACGCCGTAGACGTAGATCGGGTTGTAATATCCCATCAGCACGATCGGCGTGTCGGCGTCGGTTTCTCGGAACGCGCGCGCCAGCGCCAGAGTTTTGCGCAGGGTCTGACCGCCGCGCAGGGCGCGCAGGCCCGCGGCCTGGATCGCCGGTCCATCGGCCATCGGATCGCTGAACGGCATGCCGATTTCGATCACGTCGGCGCCGGCTTTCGGCAAAGCCTTGACGATCGCCAGCGAAGTCGCCAAGTCGGGATCGCCAGCCATGACGAAAGTGACGAGCGCGGCGCGCCCCTCGGCGCGCAAGGCGGCAAAACGGCGGTCGATGCGGGTCGTCATGCGCGGCTCGTTAGCACACCAGGGCCCGAGAGGGAAATTGCCAAAGTTCTCGACATCGCGCGGCGGCGACGCAATAATGCGCGGAATGTCGTCGGTCCGTTTCCGCTCACTCAGCGCACGCCGATTTCTCTCTTGCGCCACATTGCTTCTCGCCTCCCTCGTTCTCAGCGTCGCGGCGGTGGACGGGACGTCGCTTAGCCACGCGGCGGCGGGTCCGCATGCGGCGCCGAACGCCGCTGCGCCGATGCGCTTCGTCAAGGTGCGTGGCGACAACGCGGCCTGTCGACCCGATTGTCCCGAATGGATCTCAGCCGAAGGCAAGATCGTCACCGGTTCTGCCGACGCGCTCGAGCGCACGCTTATCGCGACCGGCGGCCGCCGTCTGCCGATCGTTATCAACTCGGCTGGCGGCGCGGTCGATGACGCGATGGCGATGGGTCGCCTGATCCGCGCCAAGCATCTGGCGGTGGTCGTCGCCCATACCACGCTCTCGCCCTGCGCGAAGGGCGCCAAGACCTGCGGTGAAGTTAAGGGCGCCGCCGATTCACGCGGCGCCTATTGCGCCTCGGCCTGCACCTTGGCGCTCGCCGGCGGCGTCGAGCGCTACGTCAGCCCGCAATCCTACATCGGCGTGCACCAGATGACCGAGGTCATCAAGCAAACGCAAGTCAGGAAGCTCTACAAGGTTCGCTATCTGAAGTTCGCCGGCATCAAACTGGAGCTGTCGCGCCATTTCGTCGGCGAACAGAAATCGACCACCACCGCCAAACTTGCCGCCGACGATTCGGTCGACTACGACGTCGCCGACTATTTCGCCGAAATGGGCGTCGCCGATCCGGTGATGAAACTGACGATGACGACGCCCCCCAAGTCCATCCATTGGATGAGCGCCGACGAGTTGCGCCTGTCGCGCCTGGCGACGGCGTGGGTCGACCGGGCGAACCCGATCCTCGCCGACGCGCAGCCGAACGGCCTCGCGGGCCTTGCGATCGACGCCAAGTCGCCGTCGGCCTCGCAGTTCGTCGCCAAGGCGTCGGCGCCGCTCGCCGACCCAGTCAACGGCCATCGCGCGACGCTGGAAGCGACGTTCGCCTATCGTCGCGGCGGCGCGACCGTGACGACAACGCTGGCCGTGCGCGACGCCGACACCGGCGCAGCGCTCGATCTGTCTGGCGCCGGCGCCTATCTCATCTTCTACCCGCAAGGCGCCGAATTCCGCACCGGCCGCCTCGCCGCCGAGGCGCCGGCGCGGCTCGCCGCGTCGCTGCGCAGCTTCTGCAAGCTGAAGCGAGGCGGCGGCAACGCCGTCGTCAGCTTCGTCGCCGACGCCGCCGCCACGCCCGACGCGCCTCATCCCGCGCCCGTGGCGCTGAGCCCGCTCGCCGCTGACGGCGCCCCCGCCCTGTTCGACGAAGCCTGCCCGCCAAAACCGGTCGCGTCGCGCGCCGCCGACGCGCCACCTGCCACTAGCGACTCCAAATCCCGATAAGCGTCGCTTTCGCCAGCGTGTGGAAGTGCAGGTTAAAGCCGACCACGGCGGGCGAAGCGCTCGCATCGGCGTCGAGCTTGTCGACGTCGACTGCGAAGACCTGGAAGTGATAGTGGTGCGGCTTGTCGCCCTTGGGCGGGCAAGGGCCGAAATAGCCCTGCGAGCCGGCGTCATTGTTTCCCTGGATCGCGCCAGCCGGGGCAAGGGTCGCCTTGGGATCGCCGGCGTTCTTGGGCAGCGACGTCACGTTGGCGGGAATGTCGAACATCACCCAATGCCAGAAGCCGCTGCCGGTCGGCGCGTCGGGATCGTAGACGCTCAGCGCGAAGCTCTTGGTTCCCTTGGGCGCGTCCGACCAACTCAGCGCCGGCGAGACATTGCCGCCGGAGCAGCCGAAACCGTTGGCGACCTGCTCGTCAGCGATCCGCGCGCCTGGCTTGACGTCCGGGCTGGTCACAGTCATTTGCACCGCGCTCGCGCTTGCGCCTCCAGCCAACAGCATCGCCGCCGTCAAAAGCAATTTCCGCATTGCCGTAATTCTCCCTGACGTCTGTCCGGCGGCTTGAGCGCCGCTCGGACGGCGAGCAATTCTGGCCAAATTGCCGCGTCGTCGCAAGCTACGAGTGTTGGCGATCAGGTTTCCGGCGCCGCGCCGGGGTCGGCGAGCCGATGCAGGCGGTCGGCGGCGGCGAGCGCGAAGCGCAGCAGCACCGCACGCCGCGCCGCCGGCGGGATTGCGCGCGCCGGCGGTTCGCGCAGGATCTCGCCGCCGTAGGAATCGGCGACGATCAGGCCCGCCTCATCGGGCATCACGGCGAGCGGCATGTCGGAGTCGACGGCGAAATAAAGTCGGTCGCAATGGGCGAAGTAGTCGCGCCACTTGTGGTCGGCGCGAAAGTCGGCGACCGACGACTTGATCTCGACGATCAACAGCACGCCGTCGCCGTTGACGCCG
>JBEKVR010000068.1:0-22949 GCA_049513815.1 Roseiarcus sp.
GCGCCGTTCGCCGCGGCGGCGGCGTTGCGGCACGTCAGGGAGTAGCGGCGCTGTTGCTAGCGAATCAAGTTGGCCGGTTTTCGGGTGGCGGATCAGTTTGAATTGCCGTTTTGCGCCCAACCTGGCCGTTCAGCCGAGGGTCGCGGCGCCTCTCTAAAGCGGACGTTGAGCCAATGGTCCCTCCCGGCTATTGTGGGCGGAAAGCCAACGCTGAGCCCGCGGGTCCGGTCCCTCGCGGACCCGGACAAAGTGTCGCCAACTTGGCAGGTCCGCGCCAGCGGCCTTGACGCCGCCGCCTGCGCCGGACCAACAATCAATGCTCGATCGGTTCTCGATGCTCGATCGATTCGGGGCGCTCCTTGCAAAAAACGACATTCGCGGGCGTCGTCTCGGCCTTCGGCGCCGAAGCCCGGGCCAAACTGGATAATCCCGCTATTGCCGGAGCCCCCGAGGATCAACTCCGGGCGCCGCTCGAACGTCTGTTCCACGGACTCGCGGCGCTCGACGATCTCGTGCCGACCGGTTTGTCGCTCGTCGGCGAAACGACGCTGTCGCAATTGCAGACGCGGCCGGATTATGCGGTCAGCGTCGCTAATGCGCTTGTCGGTTTCATCGAGGTCAAGGCGCCGGGCAAAGGCTGCGACCCGCGCAAATTCTCCGACCCGCACGACAAGGAGCAATGGGGCAAACTCAAGTCCCTGCCCAACCTCGTCTATACCGACGGCAACGGGTTCAGCCTCTGGCGCGACGGCGAACTCGCCGCGAAAATCGTCCTGCTCGAAGGCGACATCGAGACCTCCGGCGCAAGGCTGAAAGCGCCGGAGGCGCTGCGCGCGCTCGTGGCGGATTTCTTGACGTGGACGCCGCAACCGCCGACCAGCGCCAAGGCGCTCGCGCACACCAGCGCCCGCCTCTGTCGCCTGTTGCGGGATGAGGTCCTGGAGGAGATGGCGGCGGGCCACGGCAGCCTGCAGCATCTGAAGGAAGACTGGCGAAAACTGCTGTTTCCCGACGCCAGCGACGCGCAATTCGCCGATGGCTATGCGCAGGCCGTGACGTTCGGGCTGCTGATGGCGCGCGCCTTTGAGATACCGCTGAAAGACGGCGTCGAACTGGCGGCGATCAAGCTCAAGAAGACGAACACGCTGATCGGCACGGCGCTCAATGTCCTGACCGAGGACGAAGCCAACCAGAAAGTCGCTGAAAACCTCGCTGGGCACGTTGACGCGCGTGCTGAACGAAGTGAACTGGTCGACGCTCAGCAAGGACAAGCCGGAAGCCTGGCTCTATTTCTATGAGCATTTTCTGGAGGTCTACGACAACCGGCTGCGCAAGCTGACAGGGTCCTACTACACGCCGCCGGAAGTCGTCGGCGCGATGGTGAGCCTCGTCGATCAGGCTTTGCGCGGGCCGTTGTTCGAGCGGGCGGCGGGGCTTGCTTCGTCGGACGTGACGCTCGCCGATCCCGCGGTCGGCACGGGCACGTTCCTGCTCGGCGCTCTCAGGCGCATCGCCGCCAATGTCGAGGCCGATCAGGGCGCCGGCGCCGTCGGTCCGGCGATCGCCGCGGCGGCGAAACGGCTGTTCGGTTTCGAACTGCAATTCGGGCCGTTCGCCGTCGCGCAATTGCGCCTGCTGGCGGAAATGCGGGCGCTGACGAAGGCGAAAAAGGCGACGCCGCCCGAACTCAACCTGTTCATCACCGACACGCTCGGCAATCCCTTCGTCGAAGAGGAGCAATTGCCGCAGATCGTCGAGGCGATCGCCAAATCGCGACGCGAGGCGAACAAGGTCAAGCGCGAGCAGCCGATTACCGTCGTCATCGGCAATCCGCCGTACAAAAACGCAGCGGAAGGGCGGGGCGGCTGGATCGAAAAGGGAGCGGGCGGCACGCTTCACGCGCCGCTCGACCGCTGGAAGGCGCCGGCCGAATGGGGCGTCGGCGCGCACGGCAAGCACCTGAAGAATCTCTACGTCTATTTTTGGCGATGGGCGACGCTGAAGGTCTTCGGCTCAGGGCGTTTCGCGGCGACCGGGGTGCCGGACTCCGACGAAGAAGGCATCATCTGTTTCATCACGGTCGCCGGCTTTCTCAACGGACCGGGCTTCGAGAGAATGCGCGACGACCTGCGCCGAACGAGCTCGGATATTTGGGTGATCGACTGTTCGCCCGAAGGCCACCAGCCGGACGTGCCCACGCGCATCTTCCAGGGCGTGCAACAGCCAGTCTGCATCGTACTCGCGGCGCGCAAGCTCGGAAAGGACGAGCAGAAGGCGGCGCATGTGCGGTTTCGCGCGTTGGTGAAGGGGAGGCGTGAGGAAAAATTCAAAGAGCTTGCGGCGATGTCTCTCGACACGAAGGACTGGATCGACTGCCCTGACGACTGGCGCGCGCCGTTCCTGCCGCAGGTCGGGGGCAAATGGGCGGACTTTGCACCGTTACGCGACCTGTTCGCCTACAATGGTTCGGGCGTCATGCCCGGCCGAACTTGGATCGTCGCGCCCGACAAGGAGACATTGGAGAAACGCTGGGAGCGGCTGGTCAAAGAGAAGGATGAGACAAAGAGGGAAGAGCTGTTTCATCCGCACGAAGGCGGCGACAGGACGCCCACGAAAGCTTCCAAGGTCGGACTGGTCGGCCATGAGTTTCGCTCGCATTCCATAGCCAGCGATTCGGCGAAGGCGATCGCGCCGATGCGTTATGCGTTTCGCAGCTTCGATCGCCAGTGGATCATACCCGACAATCGGCTGATCAATCGTCCGAACCCGACTTTGTGGAAGTCCTGGTCGGACAAGCAGGTTTTTGTGACGGCGCTCGACGCGCATTCGCCGACGTCCGGGCCAGCGCTTACATTGTGCGGAGCGATCCCGGACCTACACCACTACAAAGGCTCCTTCGGCGGCCGGGCGTATCCGCTCTGGGCCGATGCGCAGGCGGCGCAATCGAACGTGCGCGCGGCTGTCTTGCAGACGCTGGCCAAGGCGCACGGTGCGCCGGTCGCGCCAGACGACGTGATCGCCTATCTCGCCGCCGTGATGGCGCATCCGGCCTTCACTGCGCGCTTTCGCCCCGATCTCGTGCGGCCGGGCCTGCGCGTTCCGCTGACGGCGGACAAGACGCTGTTCGATGAAGCCGCCGCGCTCGGCCGCGAAGTCGTCTGGCTGCATTGCTACGGCGAGCATTTCGTCGACTCGGCCGCCGGTCGCCCGAAAGGCCCGCCGCGCCTGCCGAAGGGCGAGGCGCCATTCATCCCCGGTGACGGCGCCGTGCCTGGCGCGCCCGAGCCTCTGCCCGAAACCCTGGATTACGACGCGGCCAAGCGGCGGCTCGTCGTCGGCAAGGGCTTCGTCGAGAACGTCGCGCCGGAGATGCGTGCCTACGAGATTTCTGGCAAGAATGTGGTCGACCAATGGTTCAGCTACCGCCGGCGGGATCGGACGAAACCGCAGATCGGCGACAAGCGGCCGCCTTCGCCGCTCGAAAAGATCCAGCCCGACGGCTGGCTCGCCGAATACGCCGAGGACCTGTTGAACCTCCTCAATGTGCTTGGCCGGCTGGTTGCGCTCGAGCCGCGGCAAGCCGATCTGCTGGACCGGATCGTGGCGGGTCCGCTCGTCGCCGTTGTGAGGGGAAACCGGAGTCGGGGACAACGGACGACGAACCGTCGCCATAGCGCGCGTCCTCTGGCAAACTCCTTCCGCCGATTCACATCGAAACGAGGACGATCCGCCCGCCATGGCGCGACATGAACAACTGGACCTTTTCGGCGAAAGCCAGCCGGAGCTTCCGGGCGTCGAGGGGACGGCGGCTGTGTATCGCGCCGATCCGGACGAGGTCCGCGCCGAGCTGCTGCGCGTGCTCGCTCAAGCGCGTGCAGCGCAGAGCTTTCCGTGGGATGCGCGCCGCACGCTCTATTGGCGCACGGTCTTTCCGCAGATGACGAACTGGTTGCCGGAAGACGAGGCCGCGCAGTTGCGTTTCGAGTTCGAGACGGAAATCCGGCGGCTGGAAGCGGTTTAGGGCCGGTCGCGTTGACGTCCACGCGAACATCGTCCTGGGACGCCGCCTCGCTACGAACGCCTCTCAGGGACAGCGTCACCGCGCGCTCGAACGCCCAACCTTCGTGCAGCGGCGCCATCGGTGAGCGCCGATGCCTCGCGTGGGCGTTAAATCCTGCGTTACATCGCTGGGGACGACCCACGTTCCAACCGAGTCTGTGCGACGAGCTTAACCCATCAGAAAGGGCCGCGAGCGACGGTCCGCGCGGCCGGGTCGGCGCGCCGCGCAGGTCCGCGTTCTACAAGAAGGGGTCCAGCATGATGAGAACAATTCGCGCTTTCCGCTCCAATCAAGATGGCGCCACGGCGATCGAATATGCGCTGATCGCCTCGCTGATCGCCGTCTTCATCATCGGCGCTCTGTCGGCGCTCGGCACCAACATGAGCAGCGAGTTCACCCAAATCGGCGGGGCGCTGAAGTAACCAGCGGCGCCCGTCGAATCTTCGATAGCGTTGACCCGTCGCCCCCTGCTCCGGCGACGGGCCGCGCAACATTTGGCGCCGTCGACGCAGCCTTGAGGGCGTAGCGCGCCGCCGAAGGGTTGGGTCGTCGCGCGGCGGATCGCCGGGCGCGGCCTGCGCGCCCGCCGGCGCGGTGGATGGACGATCCGTCCGCGGCGATCGGCCTCTGACGAGATGAAGGCCATGACATCTGTTTACATAGCGCCGCTCTCGCCCATCGAGACTGGAAGGCGTGAAGCGCGATGAATCCGACAGCTCCACGCAAGAACGAAGCCGTTTTCGTCGTAGCGACGATCTTCCTTGCCGTCAGCGCGGGGATCACCTCGCTGCGCTTTGTCCGCGGGACCGCGTTCAGCTTTACCGTGATGTCAGGCGTCGCCTGTACGGTCGCCGTGGCTCTCTATCTGGTCGGCATTCTCTGGGGCGTGCATGAGGACGGCAAGAGTCGGCGATGAGCGCGACAATAGGGGAAGCGCCGACCGCGCAAACAATTGGCCGTATGTTGACGTTCCCCCAGCGACGCCAACGCGCCCAGAGCGCGACATCAACGGACCGCCTCTCCATCGCTGAAGGAAGAAGTCGCCGCCTCTCACGACGTGGAAAGCGGCAGGGCCCGCGGGCGGGGAGTCGGGACGGCTTGCCTCACTCCGCCGCCTTGACGTCTCCCGTCAGCGCGGCGGCGCCGGTTTCGAACTGGAGGCGGGCGAGGCGGGCGTAGAGGCCGCCGGCGGCGAGCAGGCTGGCGTGGTTGCCTTCCTCGACGATGCCGCCGCCGTCGATGACGAGAATGCGCTGGGCGTTGACGATGGTCGCCAGGCGGTGGGCGATGACCAGCGTCGTGCGACCCTTCATCAGCGCTTCCAGCGCGTCCTGCACCAGCGTCTCGTTCTCGGCGTCGAGCGCCGAGGTCGCTTCGTCGAGCAGCAGGATCGGCGCGTTGCGAAGAATCGCGCGTGCGATCGCCAGACGCTGGCGCTCGCCGCCCGACAGCGTCACGCCGCGCTCGCCGAGCGGCGTTTCGTAGCCTTGCGGCAGCGCCGTGATGAAGCCGTCGGCGGCGGCCTGCTTGGCGGCTGCGACGATCGCCGCGCGCGTCGCGCCGGGGGCGCCGTAGGCGATGTTGTCGGCGACGCTGGCGCCGAAGATGAACGGCTCCTGCGGCACCAGCGCAATCTCGCGCCTCACCGCCTGCGGATCGGCCTTGGCGACGTCGACGCCGTCGATGAGGACGGCGCCTTCGCTCGGGTCGTAGAAGCGCTCGAGCAACTGGAACAGCGTCGACTTGCCGGCGCCGGACGGGCCGACGATCGCAACCACTTCGCCCGGCGCGACGTGGAGGTTCAAGTCGCGCAGCACCGGCTCCTGCGGCCGGCCGGGATAGGCGAAGCCGACCTTCTCGAACGCGATCTCGCCGCGCGCCGGCGAGGGCAGGGGCGCCGGATCGCTCGGCGCGACGATGCGCGGCTCGACAGCGATGAGTTCGCCGATGCGCGCCGCCGCGCCGGCGGCCTGCGAGACCTCGTTCCACACTTCCGACAATTGGCCGAGCGCGCCGGCGCCGAGCACGGCGTAGAGCAGGAACTGCGACAGTTCGCCTCCGCTCATGCGGCCGCCGACGACGTCGTTGGCGCCGAGCCACAGCACGACCACCACGCTGGCGAAGGCGAGGAACATCGCGGCGATGGTGACGATGGCGCGCGACTGCGTCATCGCCCGCGCCGCGTCGAAGGCCTCCTCTGCGGCGGCGCGGAAGCGCCGGGCGGCGAACGCCTCGGCGACGAAGGCCTGCATGACGCGCACCGCCGACAGGCTCTCGGCGGCGAAGGCGGTGGCGTCGGCGAGCCGGTCCTGGGCGCGACGCGAGCGCGCCGTCACCGTCCGCCCGGCGGCGTAGAGCGGCAGGACGATGATCGGGATCGCCGCCAGCACGTAAGCGGAGAGTTTCGGCGAGGTGACGACCATCATCGCCACCGCGCCGATGAACATGAAGAAATTGCGCAATGCGATCGACGCCGACGAGCCGAAGGTCGCCTTGAGCTGGGTGGTGTCGGCGGTCAGGCGGGAGACCAGCTCGCCGGTTTTCTCGACGTCGAAGAAGCCGAGGTCGAGGCGGGTCAGGTGGGCGAAGACGTCGCCGCGCAGATCGGCGACGACCCGCTCGCCCAGCGTCATAACCAGGTAGTAGCGGGCGCCGGACGCCAGCGCGAGCACCGCGACGACGCCGATCAGGCCGATGAAATAGAGGTGGATGAGGCCGGAATGGGCGTCGGAAAAGCCGTAATCGATCATCTGCCGCACGGCGACCGGCACGACCAGGGTCGCTGCCGAGGCGACGATCAGCGCGCCGATCGCGCCGATCACTCGGCCGCGGTGGGCGAGGGCGTAGGGCAGCAGGGGCTTCAGGGCGCTGAGCGAGACGCGGGACGGCTTGGCCGTCGCGTCGGCAGGGGCAGTCATCGGTATGCGGGTCTCCGGGATGGTCGGCGCCATCGCTTAATTCACCAACGGGCGCTAAAATCAACCCCGCAAGGCGCGCCCAGGCGCTTGTGTGGCGCCGCCGCGTGGACTATAGAGGCGCCCAATTGAGGAGCCGCCGCAACCCGGCCGGCTCTTGTTTTATTTTCCTAAGGACGGATCGATGAAGGCCGACACGCACCCCGACTATCACATGATCAAGGTCGTGATGACAAACGGCCAGGAGTTCACGACCCGCTCGACTTACGGCGAAGAGGGCGCGACGCTCCACCTCGACATCGACCCCAACACCCATCCGGCGTGGACCGGCGGGTCGCAGCAACTGCTCGACCGCGGCGGCCGCCTGTCGCGCTTCAACACCCGCTTCGCCGGACTCAAGCTCGGCGGCAAGGCCTAAAGCTTCGCGCGCCTGCGGCTACAGGCGGCGGATCGAGGCGATCGCCCCGCCGCCGCTCTTTTCGATGCGGGCGCGGGCTTCGGTGAGCGGCTCGCTCGTCACTTTCATCGCCCAGCCATTGGCGTGCAGCAGCGTCGCCGCGTCGCGCATGATTCCGACGTGGCCCTTCCAGAACACGAGATCGCCGCGCCGCAGGGGCGCGAGCGCGTCGTCGAGCGGCAGCGGCTGACCGAGCGCCGCCGCCTGCATGTCGCTGTCGCGCGGCGCAAGGATTCCGGCCGCCGTTAGCGCCGTCTGCGCCAGGCCGGAACAATCGATCCCCTCGCTGGTGCGCCCGCCCCACAAATAGGGCGTCTCGACAAAGCGCTCCGCGACGGCGACGAAATCGGGCTCGCGCGCCTCGATCGGCGCGAGATGCCTGGCGTAGAGGAAGAGGCCGTCGTCCGTGACGGCGAAATCGCCTTCGAGCTTTTCAATCGCGACGAGCGCGCCCAACGACAGCGCGACGCGCGGCGGCCGCTTGATCGTCGGTCCGGGATAGGCGTGGGTTCGCAGCGCCGCGACTTTATGGGTTGGCGTCTTCGCTGGCCCGAGCGAGCCCGCCGGCAGGTAGCCAACGTAGCCGTCGCGCGCGAGCTGGACCCAGAACCCGTCACTGCGCGCTTCATAGACGACGACCGCCTCGCCATAGAGCGCCTCGGTCTCGAGCGGCGCCTCGACATCGGGCGCGCGCCGCAGCGGCGCGATCGGCGCGACGACGCGGCAGGCCTCGCCGGCGACGAAGCGCGCCGCTTCGACTTTGCTGCGTAAGGAATCGGCGGCGAGGTCGGGGCGCGCCGGGGTGACGCGCGGATCGAATGGGGGCGGGGACATGACGGCTCCGACGGGCGGAGCGAGGCTTAGCGCAGCCGCGGCGCGGCCGCTACTGCTGCAAGTGGGCCGAGAATTCTCCGGCGCGAATGCGTTCGGGCAGGCGGTCGGCGAGCGCGACGACCTGCTCCTCGCCGTAATTGGCGACGAGTTCGCGGAAGACAGCGCCGAGCGCGGCGTCGGCGAACGTGTCGACGTCGATGCCGTCGAGCACGGCCTCGGCGAACGCCTCGCTGACGTAGACGAGCGCAGCGCGGCGCGCGTCAGCGGCTCTGAGCTCTTCCAGCGAGAGTTTGGGCGGCGGCAACATTGGTTAGCATTTTACGGCGGCGCGCTGCGGCTCGCGACTCGTGTCTTTAAGAAGGGTTAATTTCATTCACGACTCGGGCCGGGTCCGCCTGGCGGGGGCTGACGGCGCGGGAGCGGGCGGCTATGAAGCGGCATGGCTGAAATCGCGCAACCGCCCGCTCGCGGCGCCGCCGCCCACGCCGACGGGCTCAATCGCTGCCCGTGGCCGGGGGTCGACCCGCTCTATCTCGCCTATCACGACGCGGAGTGGGGCGCGCCGGAATGGGACGATCGCGCCCTGTTCGAGAAACTGGCGCTCGACGGCTTCCAGGCCGGGCTGGCGTGGATCACGATCCTGCGCAAGCGCCCCGCTTTCCGCGCCGCCTTCGACGGTTTCGACCCCGAGAAGGTCGCGCGCTACGACGAACGCAAGATCGCGGCGCTGCTCGCCGATTCCGGCATCGTGCGCCACCGCGGCAAGATCGCGGCGACGATCGGGCTGGCGCGGGTCACGCTCGAGCTGCGCGAGCAGGGCGGGCTGGCCAAACATTTGTGGAGTTTCGTCGACGGCCGGCCGATCGACGGCAAGCGCAAAACGACGCGCGAGGTTCCGGCCGAGACTGAAGTCTCGCAGGCGATCTCGAAGGACCTCAAGGCGCGCGGCGCGCGTTTCGTCGGGCCGACGATCGTCTACGCCTTCATGCAGGCGACCGGCATGGTCAACGACCACCTCGTTGATTGCCATCGCCACGCCGCCTGCCGCGCGCTCGCCAAGGGCCGGCCGTGGTGACCCCCGCCAAGCCGCGCGCCTGGCAGCGCATGCTGTCGGGCCGCCGGCTCGACCTCATCGATCCCTCGCCGCTCGACGTGGAGATCGCCGACATCGCGCACGGTCTGGCGCGGGTCGCGCGCTGGAACGGCCAGACGCACGGGCTAGAGATCTTCTCGGTGGCGCAGCATTCGCTGCTGGTCGAGGCGATCTTCGCCGCCGAGACGCCGGCGCCGCCGCGCGCCGCCCGCCTCGCCGCGCTGCTGCACGACGCGCCCGAATACGTGATTGGCGACATGATCTCGCCGTTCAAGGCGGCGATCGGCGGCGACTACAAGCTGGTGGAGAAACGGCTGATGGCGGCGATCTTTGTCCGTTTCGGCTTGCCGCCCGAGCCGCCGGCCGAACTGACCAAGGCGGTCAAGGCGGCCGATCGGATCGCCGCCTATCTCGAGGCGACGGCGCTCGCCGGTTTCACCGTCGTCGAGGCGCGCAAGTTTTTCGGCGCGCCGCGTCTCGCCTTGAAGGGCTTCGCCGGCTATCTGAAGCCGCTGCGCCCCGCCGAGGCGCAGCAGGCGTTCCTCAGCCGCTTCGCCGAGCTCGACCGCCTCGCCCACCCCTGATCACAGCCTGGAGTCCTTGATGCCGCGCATTCACGTCTGCCCACTGGCGCGGATCGACGAAACCGTCGCCGCGAGCGGCGCGCGCTCGTTGGTAACGCTGCTCAATCCGGGCACGCCGGTGGCGCGGCCGGCGGCGATACCTGCCGAGCGCCATCTCTACATCGGCGTCGCCGACATCGTCGAAGCGCAGCTCGGCCAAGTGCTGCCGGCCGACGCGCATGTGCGCGAACTGCTCGATTTCGCCGGCGCCTGGGATCAGGTCGAGCCGCTGCTGATCCATTGCTACGCCGGCGTCAGCCGCTCGACCGCCGCGGCGTTCATCGCCGCCTGCGCGCTGGCGCCGAAGCGCGACGAGGGCGAGATCGCGCGCGCGTTGCGCGCCGCCTCGCCGACCGCCACGCCCAATGCGCGGCTGGTCACGCTCGCCGACGCGGCGCTCGACCGCGGCGGACGCATGGTCGCCGCCATCGCCGCGATTGGCCGCGGCGCGGAATGCTTCAAGGGCGAGCCGTTCGCGCTGGCGCTCGCCTGAGCGAAGCGCCAGCGCGTTTGAAGAAAGACGCTCAGGATCGCGAGACGACGGCGCGATAGACCAGCAGAACGACCACGGCGCCGATAATCGCGACGACGATGCTGTAGAGGTTGAGGCCGGTGACCGTGCCGTAGCCGAGCGCGCTGCTGATGTAGCCGCCGACGATGGCGCCGACCACGCCCAGCACGACGTCCATGATCAGTCCCGACCCGGTCTTGTTGACCAGCTTGCTGCCGATGAAGCCGGCGATCAGGCCGAGCACGATCCAAGAAAGAATGCCCATGGCGGAAACCCCCTCGAAAACCTCGCCCATCTTGAAGCCGTGAGGCCGCGGCGCGAGTCGGACGATGTTGCCCGGGCGGAGCGCGGAAGGCAAGGCGGCGCGAAGGGGGCGCGCGCTTCGGCGGCGGCGCTAATTCTTGCTCGCAAGTGTGCTTTGCCGCACAGGAATCCGCTCGGCGGACCGGCAAGGCGGGCGTCCGGGCGGCGGCTCCGGCGACTTTGATTCCCATTCGTGGGCGGCGGGCGTTAGGATAGGAGCGATAGAGTCGCAGGAGGGAAGCGCGATGCGCGTCGTAACGGTTGGCTTGTTGGCGTTGGGGCTCGTAGCGGCCGGAAGCACGGCGGTCGAGGCGGGGCACAACTGGCGCAACACGCACAATATGCACAACAATCAAATCAAGACGTGCGAGCGCAACGGAATCGTCTACAAGCCATTGTCCTATTGCTACACGAGCTGCACGCCGAACCGCGCCTGCGAGCTGGACGTGTGCTTCAGCGACGGCGAGTGGATGAGCGTCGGCGCCTGTAAGGTCCTCGACTGCCGCCACGTGTGCTGACCCGGACGGCGTCTGGCGGCGGCGGCGCGCGGCGCGGTTGGTCGAGGCGGGTGAAGCATGGCGCAGTGGTTGTATCTGTCTCTGGCGATCGTCTTCGAGGTGTTCGGCACGACCATGCTCAAGGTCGCCGCGGGCGTTCCGAGCTGGGCGCCGGCCGCCGGCGTCGCGGTCGGCTACGGCGCGGCGTTCGTCTGCCTCGGGCTGGCGTTGCGCGCCGTGCCGGTCGGCGTCGCTTATGCGATCTGGTCGGGCGTCGGCACGGCGCTGGTGGCGCTGGTTGGCTGGGCGGCGTTCGGCCAGCGGCTGACCGTCGCCGGCGGGGCCGGAATCGCGCTGATCATCGCCGGCGTCGTGGTCGTGCAGTTCAACTCGACGGCCCACTGACCCCGGCGACCGTGCGCGCCGGCGCAAACACCAGCTTCTGATAGACGAGGCCGATTGCGATCAGCGCCAGGCCGAGGCCGATGAACGAGAACGCGCGCAGCGCGCCCTCCAGGCCAGACAAATCGTAGATGAACACTTTCAGCGTCGTGGCGACGATGAAGAACGCCGAAGCGTAGCGCGCCTCGCGCGAACTGCGCACGACGCCATAGGTGAGCAGCGCCAGGCCGAGCGCCAGCCACACCGCCGAATAGGCGTAAATCTCAGCGTCGGAGACGCCGCTCCCTTCGCCGATCGACGCGCCATGAAAACAGCGGCGCGTCTCCAGGCTGACATAGACGAAGAACCACAGGATCGCGGCGAACCGCATCGGCGCGGCGTCCAGCCGCCGCCCGAGCCACGCCGTCAGCGCGCCGGGCAGGGCGTAGGCGACGATGAGCGCGTTGATCGCCAGGCCGCCGGCGATCGGCTCGTCGGTGCGCAACGGATTTTCGAACAGAGCCAAGCCGATGGCGCCGATCAAGACGCTCAGCGCGAAGAGCGCGGTCATCAGCCGTCCGGCGCGATCGACCGGCGCTCGCGTCGCTTCGAGAATGGCGGCGAACGCCAGCGGCGCCGCGGCGTCGAGGCCGAGCTCGCTCAGGGTGAAGCTTTCGTCCGCGTCGATCAGCGCGCCATGGAAGAACACGCGCAATTGCAGGAACAGATAGGCGGCGGCGAGCGCGGCGGCGACGATTCCGGCGCCGCCCCAGTACCATTGCGGCCGCACGCGTCGCGCCGCCAGCGCCAGGGCGGCGGCGAGCGTCGCCGGCAGCGCGTAGCTCAGCAGCAGCGCGTTGACGAAAGTCCCGCCCTCGACGGGGACGCTGTCGAGGAACGGGTTCCAACGCAGCAGCAGCGAGATCGCCGCGACCCCGCCGCCGATGGCGCCGGCGGCGAGCGACGCGCAACGGAACACCGGATTGGCGCGCGCCGCGTCGAGGCGCGTCAGCACCAAGGCGAAGCCGAACGACGAGACCGCCATCAGGCCCTGCTCGACGAGGCCAGAGGCGCGCGCGAACGGATCGCCGCCGTTGGTCGCGTGACGGATCTCGAAGAAGACGAGAAAGGCGGAGAACAACACCGCCAGCGCGTCGGCGACGCGCACCGGCGTATCCTCGCCGCGGCCGCGCATCAGCCGCGCCGCAAAACCGAAGGCGAGCGCCGGCGCGCCGTAGCCGAACAGCAACCAGTTGAAGATCGGCGTCGGCGACAGCGCCGCGCCGACGACCCGCGGCTCCCAGGCGAGCCGCGCAGCGACCGCGACGCCGAATCCGGCGACGCACCAGCGCAGCGCCGGGATTTCGAGCCGTGTCGAGACGTAGGCGGTCGCCAGCGCGGCGAACGACAGCGAGACCGTCAGCGCGCCGCCGTCGAGCGCGAACACCAGGCCGGCGGCCAGCGCGGCGATCGATCCTGACGCCATCGCGCCGAGGCCGAGCCGCGTCGCCGGCCAGTCGCCGCGCGCCAGAGCCCGCTGGAGCCGCGACGCCGCGAAGGCGTAGAGACCGGCAAGCAGGCACGCGGCGCCGGCGAACGTCAGCGACGGCGCGCCGTCGGCGATGCGCGCGTCGGCCGCCAGGATTGCCGTGAGCGGCGTCAGGCCCGCCGCGCCGGCGTAGAAGATGGCCGGCGGCGCCGACAGCCGTTCGCCTTGCAGCAACCGCCAGGCGGCGAGCGCGGCGACGCCGAGCCCAGCGGCGAGCGCAAAGCCGATGAAGCTTGCCGGATAGAGCGGCGGCGGCCAGCGCCAATGGGCGACCAGCGCATAAAGGTCGAGTGCGCGCGCCGCCTCTGCGGCCGGCCAGACGGCAAGCGCCGCCAGCGCCAACGCCCCGGCGAGGGCGACCGCCGCCGCGACGGTCGCCGCCACAACGCCGGTGATCGCCAGAACGGCGACCAGCACGCTGGCCGCGGCGATCCACCAGGCGTCGAAGCCGAACGCGTCGGGCGGCTGAACCAGCGCGAGGACGGCGAGCGCCGAGAATGCGGCGAGAACGCCGCTCGCCGCCGGATCGAAGCCGGCGTCCTCGTCGGCGCCGCCCCGGTGCGGCGCAACCGCCATGAACGCAGCCGCCAGCGCCGCCTGCGACACGAGCATGGCGAGCGTCGCGTGATAGACGTCGAGCGCATGTGCGCCGTGACTCTGGCCCGACAGCAGGAAGCTCCAGGCGAAGCCGCCGCCGGCGGTCGCCAGCGCCAGCCACAGCCAGCGGCGCAGGCGCGCCAGCGCATAGGCGGCGATCGCGACCGGCAAGAGGTAGAGGACGACCGGCCAGGGGGAGGGGTGGTCGGAGGAAACGAGCAGCGGTGCGGCCTCGGCGCCGACCAGGCCCAGACCGGCGAGCGCCGGCCCGTGCAGCGAGGCGAGCGCGAGCGACGCCAGACCGACCGCGCCGAGCGCGAGGAACGCCGGGCCCGCGCCGATGAAGCCATAGAGCGCGTGGGCGGCGTAGACGCTGCCGAAGGCGGCGACGACGCTGGCCCCTGTCAGCGCCGCGGGCGCGTTGGCGCGCGCCGCCGCCCCGCCGAGCGCCGGAAGCGCGCCTTCGGCGCGGCGCAGGCGCTCGCCGAGGCCGAGCAGGACGGCGGCGAGCGCCAGGCCGAGCAGCACGCGCGCGCCGGGGCCGAAGTAGCCCTGCTCGGCGGCGTAGCGGACGAGCAACAGCGCGCCGAGGCCAGTCGCGATCCCGCCGACCCATACGGTCCAATGGGCGCCGAGCCTTTCTTCAAGCGAAGCGCGAGGAGAAGGGCTCGCCGGCGGTTCAGACGCTTCGGCGGCGGCCATAGGCTGGAGCAGGGGCGGAGGTTCGGCCGCCGCGGTCGGCATTGGCGGCGGCGCGACGGGAATTGGCGGGGGCAAGTCGGCCGCCGTCGGCGCGAGCGGCGGCGGCGGCGCGGCCAGATCCTCGGGCAGCGGGGCTGCTTCGCTCGCCGGGGCGTCGGATTCGGCGCCGCGTTCCGGCTGCGCCGCCGCCGCGCCGGCGCCGGCCGCCAGTTGGCGCTCGGCTTCGATCAGCCGTCGGCGGACGTCGTCGAGCGCCCGTTCGACGATGCGCAGGCGTCCGGCATGGCCCATCGCGGCGAAAAAGCCGATCGGTCCGAGGATGACGGCGGCAAACGCGGCGAGCCCGAGCAGGACCAGAAGACCATCCATCGACGCTTCCCCCCAAAGCGCGCACGCCGGCGCGCCGCCGCGCTTCAACCCGTAGATCGACTGACCTTACGGTCCGCGACGCGGTCTTCGACGACGGACTGTAATTTGACCCACAGCATGGTCAACCGCCGCAAAGCGCGCGATTGACCGGACCGCGGCGAATCGCCCCCGGCACTTGCCGGTCGCGGCGCAGCGCCCTAAAGGCAGGGCGGGCGAAGAGGGCGCTAGGCGTTCAACCTGGCTGTGGTTCTTAAGGAGACCATCCGATGTCGCATAAAATTCTGGTCGCGCAAGGCGGTGGGCCGACGGCGGTGATCAACCAGTCGCTGGCTGGCGTGGCGCTCGAGGCGCGGCGCTTTTCCGACATCACGCGCGTCTACGGCGCGGTGCGCGGCGTCCGCGGCATCATCGAAGAAGACCTCGTCGATCTGTCCCAGGAAACCACCGCCAATCTCGAAGCCGTCGCCGCCACGCCGGCCGCCGCGCTCGGCTCGACCCGCGACAAACCCGACGTCAAGTACTGCCAGGAAATCTTCAAGGTGCTGAAGGCGCACCAGATCGACACCTTCTGCTACATCGGCGGCAACGACTCCTCCGACACGGTGCGCATCGTCGCGGAAGAGGCGGCCAAGGCCGGCGAACACATTCGCGCGATCCACATTCCCAAGACGATCGACAACGATCTCGTCGGCTTCGACCACACGCCCGGCTATCCGTCCGCGGCGCGCTTCGTCGCGCAGGCCTTCGCCGGCGCCAACCTCGACAACGCGGCGCTGCCGGGCGTCTATTGCGCAGTGGTCATGGGCCGCCACGCCGGCTTCCTGACCGCGGCCTCGGCGCTGGCGCGCAAGTTCCCCGGCGACGGCCCGCACCTGATCTACGTTCCGGAACGCACCTTCGTCGTCGACAAGTTCCTCGCCGACGTGAAGGAGACCTACGCCAAGTACGGCCGCTGCGTGATCGCGGCGTCCGAAGGCATCCACGACGAATCCGGCGCGGCGATCATCACCAAGCTCGCTGGCGGCGCGGTGGAGAAGGACGCGCACGGCAACGTCCAGCTCTCCGGCACCGGCGCGCTCGCCGATCTGCTGTGCGAGGAAGTGAAGAACAAGCTCGGCATCAAGCGCGTGCGCGGCGACACCTTCGGCTACCTGCAGCGTTCGTTTGTCGGTTGCGTCTCCGACGTCGACCAGCGCGAAGCGCGCGAAGTCGGCGAGAAGGCGGTGCAATACGCGATGTGGGCGGGCAAGAACGGTTCGGTGGCGATCCGCCGCGTCGCCGATTACGCCGCCGACTATCCGCTGATTCCGCTCGAGGACGTCGCCGGCAAGACGCGGGTGATGGAGGACGAGCTGATTGCGGCGGCCGGCAACGACGTCACGCCGAAGTTCTTCGACTACCTGCGGCCGCTGCTCGGCAAGGGCGTGCCCGAAGTCGCCCGCCTGCGCGCCGGCAAGGTCGCCAAGATCGGCAAGTAAGGCTGACTGCGATTTGAGCGCGGCCGGCGGCTGCGCCTACAAACGCCTTCTGGACGCGGCCGTCGGCCGCGTCTTTTCTATCTGTAAGGAGCGGTTGTCGATCCGCGCGTCGGACGATGCCAGCGCTCGGAGTGAGTTGCGTGAACGTCTCGGATAGCCGGATACTTTTCTCTTCCAATGGCGCCGTGCGGCAAGAATCGGTCCGGAGCAGAGCAAGAATGCGGCCTAACGATATACAAGGCCGGCGACCTACTCGATCCATCTCAGCCATCGTTTCACTGCCGATCCGTAACGCCGACAGGACCCGGTGGACCAATTTAGACCATACAAGTCGGCAATAATTGAACCAACTTCATCCGCTGATAGGTCGGGTTGATCAAGTTCAGCGCGGCTATTGCTAAATGGCTCGACCTTTAGCACGGACTGCCTCACAAATTCTCTGACATCGCCGCGTCCAGTCGCAGAACTTGAAAGTGTGAGTTCGCCTCTCTGTTGAGAAATTAAGCCTAGTGTACTGGCGGCGAAGATCGCATTTCGCAAGCCAAGCCCTTCCGCATCGCCCTTTCTTTTGACCACACCAGCTCGGAGAAGTTCGAGTAATTCGACCACTCGTTCAGGAGGCGCAGGAGCTCTAAAGATGTCGGCTTCGCTAATCCGAGCGACACGTCCGGAGGAATCGAGAATGTCATGAACACGGTCCGCAGGAACGAACATTCCGCGCTCTTTGCCCAACAGCCCAAAATGACAACAATAGGCAAGTATTTTCCGCGTATATTGTTGCAATGTCTTTTCGTCAATCGCAATAAATTCGTATTCCCGTTGTGAGGCACTACAGATTTCCGAAATTGAGGCGCGGCCCTGTCCTTCAATAATCTCTTTTGTCTTGACGAAAATGCAATGACTTTGAAGAAAATCGGAAATCTTTGTCGTCGCGTCGATTGAATTTTCGCAGGTTCTCTCGAAATATTGCTCGAGTCTGTTAGATCGGACGATCCCCATATTAACAAGATCGCGGACAGCATTATCAGTGGTGGCAAGGGATAGGTTCAGGCCCTCTGCAAAATCATCGTATTTGACCCGCCCTGAGCTCAATATTGATTTGATTACACCGCGAATGCGACGCACAGAAATAGTAGGCACATAGGTATTAGGTATTTGAGGCACTTCCTCGTAAAGGATATATTGGCGGAATATGTCCCAATAAAGGTTCAATTTTCCACCAGTGTTAATCACAACCCTTTGATTTATTAATGACGCGACATTATCCGCTCCATATTTGTCCGCCGTCGCACCATATTCAACCGGGGAATTGTTCGCGATAAATTTGACGGCGCGCTGCTGAGCTTGCGTCAGTTCCTGAAGGTCTGTCTGGAATAGACTTTCCAAACTTGGCAGTGACCCCAGAAGCCCAGGTTCGCGCCCATGCCTCGAGTCTTCGATGTAATATCTAACCAATTTCTTTAGCAACCAGGGGTATCCAGCGTAATTCTCAACGATGAACTTTATGATGTTCCGATGGAGGGACTGCTTGGAGTCTCGCTGAGCTAGAACGATGAATTCATCGGCGTCGTCGCGGGTAAATCGATCGATAACAAAATCCTTTCTCCTGTCTGACAAAGAATGCCACAAGTGATACCCAGGATAGTCAGACCCAACGGTCCCGTCGGTCTTCCACGAAAAGCCAACCGCAAAAGATGTTCGCGCTTCATCAGCTGCCAGTGCAAGTTCCCTCATTCGGGCAAAGGTTGCGTTTAGTTCCGACTTATGGATTATTTCTTCAAATTGATCATAAATCACGCAGACCAACATATTTTGCGCCTGCGCTTGCCGCAGAAGATCTTGAACCGACGAATCTTCAAAAGGGTTTGTTTCAACCCTAAGGGTACTTCTGAATAATGGTCCAGGCGAGATGTACTTCTCAGCCCATTGCAGCGCGCGCGATATTGCCAAATCAGCGTAGTATGACGTCTTGGCTGCGCGACAATCAACCGGCAAAATGTAAATACCGTCTTTTCGAAGTTCGTGAGCCAATTTCAAGGCAAGACTGCTTTTCCCCCATCCCGATTGGCCCTTAATGCCGAAGAGACGCGAAGAGGTATTGCCAGATTTTATCTTTCCGAGGAACTCTCTGATGTCACGAATAAGTTGCTGGCGACCAACAAAGTCGACTGGGCGCGAGGGTCTGTAATCGCTCCACTCCTCCCCGGCGATGACTTCGACAACGGGTTGGATGTCTCGACTCTGCGGTCCATCCACCGTCGTTCGATCTAGCCAAGCGGCCTCGGGATAGGGAAAGTCTGTAATGCTCAGGTCGGGGAGGTTTTTGGGTTCTATTGGATGGGCGTCGTTGGCCCCCCAAGCAAGGAGGCCTTTTAGTTCATGGCCAGGCGTCCACATCGGGACAGCCCAAATTTCCTGCCCCTCAAACAGGCAGAGAAAGACTTCCGTGGTTCGGGCGTCGTCAGAAAGATCGGGGAGTTCGAATCGTTTGGCTTCGACGATTATTTTCACCAACTCATGTGGCGGAAAGAAACGATACATCTGCCTATGTATCTTTTCGTTTAATTTCGCTAGACGCGCATCCGCTTCTTTTCCGATGTCTGAGATCGCAAAGAGCCACCCATGATTGGCGTCCCCGACGGAGACATCAGTATGTATCTTATTAACCGCTTCAGTCTGCACTAATTCGGCACGCGCCTTGCATTCAACAATCGCGACGTCACCGGTCAGCGTATTAACGCATTTTAGGTCAATCTCGGTACCGACATCGCGAACCCGCTCTTTTACCGAATAGCTTTGCAGCTGTAAGAAGCGACTGACGAGCGCTTCAAAGAGCTTCCCCTTGACCTCACGGTAATCCGGTCGATTCTTATCGATGGGGATTGCAATCTTAAACTTTATGTTGTGATCCATGTGTCGATATCCGGTACTCGGTGACCGTGTCGCGGATTGTATCAGTTTCTAAAAGACCCATTAAGTTAGCCACAGACTTCTCCCCCGCGGACATCTGCCGTCCACGCACTGATTTTGAGGGGCAGGCAGCGATCGAGCTTGCAGGGTTGAGCCGGCCCGCGCTCGCGGAGCGAATGGATCCTCCTACGACGACTGCGCGTCGCCTTCGCGTTTGCCGTCCAGCCCCAGCGCCCGCAGCGCCCATCTCGCAGTCAGCCCCTGCACCAATGCCGAGAACGCGACGACGGCGAAAGCGCCGACGAGAATCGCGTCGCGGTAGGGCGCTGCGGGCGGCAGCGCCAGCGCCAGCGCCAGCGCCAGGGCGCCGCGCAGCCCGCTCCACCACAGGAAATGCGCCTTCCGCCAGCCGAACGCCCAACGTGTCGGAGCGAAGGCGAGGGCTATCGGGTAGACGGTGGCGGCGCGGCCGGCGAGCGCCAGCGCGACGACGATGGCGATGGCGCCGGCGCCAAACCCGGCGCCGCGCGTCGCCGCGTCCGCCATCGCCAGTCCGATCAGCAGGAACACCAGCGAATTGGCGACAAAGGCGGCGAATTCCCAGAAGACGACGACCGACTGTCGGCCCTGCGCGCTCAACGCGAAGCGGCCGGTCTCGGCCGCGAGCCCGCCAAGATTGCCCATCACCAGGCCGGCGGCGACCGTCGCCAGCACGCCCGAAGCGCCGATGCGCTCGGCGATGAGGAACGCGCCATAGGCGACGACCGCCGTCAGCGCCGTCTCGACCAGATGGTCGTCGGTGCGCCCGGCCAGCGCGATTGCCAACGCGCCGACCACGACGCCGACGACGATGCCGCCGCCGCCGATCAGCGCCGCCTGGGCGACGATCGCCAGCGGCGTCGGCGCGCCGCTCTGGGAGAGGGCAGGCAGGATCAGCGCGAACAGCAGCGCCGCGGCGCCGTCGTTGAACAGGCTTTCGCTCTCGATGACCAGTCGCAGCCGGCCCTTGACGCCGGCCTCGCTCAGCATGGCGATGACGGCGATCGGATCGGTGGCGGCGATCAGCGCGCCGAAGGCCAGCGCCGGCGCGAGCGGCCAGTTGAGCGCCCAGACGAGCCCGCCGGCGACGACGCCAGCGCCGACCAGCACGCCGACGGTCGACAGCGCCAGCACCAGGGTGAGATCGCGGTTGAGTTCGCGCCACGAGATGCTGAGCGCCGCCTCGAACAGCAGCGGCGGCAGGATGACCTCGAACAACACATCGTGGGTCAGCGCCAAGTCGAGCGGCAGGCGCGCCAGCGCCAGCGCCAGTCCGGTCGCCACCAGGCCGACCGTGTATGGCAGTCGCAGGCGGCGGGCGACGATCGCCACCGCCATGGCGACCCCGAGCAGCTCGATCCCAGAGGCGATGACGCGGTCCATCGCGCCACTGTAACGGGCGCGGGCGACAAGCGGAACAGCCCGCCGCCCGCGCCGTTGCGCGCTTGCCGGCGGCGACGACGGCGATCGACCGCTTGCTGGCGGGCATGAGTTCGCCGATGTAAGGACGTCCTACGAGAGATTTGTACGCCAAGAGGGAGATCGCCAATGAAAGCCGCGATCGTTCGCGCCGCCGGTCAGGCGCCGGTCTACGGCGATTTCGCCGAACCGACGCCGGCGCCAGGCGAAAATCGCGTCACGGTCACGGCGGCCGCGCTCAGCCCGCTCGCCAGGGCGCGCGCCGCCGGCGCGCATTACAGCGTTTCGGGCGCGTTTCCCGCCGTCGTCGGCGTTGACGGGGTCGGACGGCTCGACGGCGGGCGAAGGGTCTATTTCCTGCTGCCGAGAGCGCCTTGGGGCGCCATGGCCGAGTTCACCGTCGCGCCGGCGATGCAAATCGCGCCGCTGCCCGACGGGCTCGACGACGTGACCGCGGCGGCGATCGCCAATCCCGGCATGTCGTCGTGGGCGGCGTTCAAGGAGCGCGCCAAGCTCAAGGCCGGCGAAACTGTGCTGATCAACGGCGCGACCGGCTCCGCCGGACGTCTCGCGGTGCGGATCGCCAAACATCTCGGCGCGAAGACCGTGATCGCAACCGGCCGCAACGTCGAGGCGTTGCGGGCGCTCGGCGCCGACGCGACGATTGCGCTGGTCGACGACGAGGCCGCGATCGAGGACAGCTTCAAACTGTATCTCGCCGACGGAATCGATGTCGTCGTCGACTACCTGTGGGGCAAGAGCGCCGAGCGGCTGCTCGCCGCCGCCGCGAAGGTTCTGCCGGATGGCGCGCCGCTCCGCTACGTCGAGGTCGGCGCCGCCAGCGGGCCGACCATCGCGCTGCCCGGCGCCGTGCTGCGCTCGAAGACGATTGTGTTGATGGGCAGCGGTCTCGGCAGCGTGCCGCTCGACCGGCTGGCGGCCGACATCGGCGAACTGCTGCAAGCGGCCGCGACAAGCGGCTTCACGATCCCGGCGAAGGCTGTCCCTCTCTCGGACGTCGAGCGGGCGTGGGGAGAAGGCGACGGCGCGGGGCGCACCGTGTTTACGATGGACGCACGCTAGGTTGTTTGGCGCTAAAGCGGCGTCCCGAACAGCGGCGCGCCGGCGGCGAGGAATCGTTCGGGATCGACCGGTTCGCCGTCGACCCGAACCTCATAATGCAGATGCGGGCCGGTCGAACGGCCAGTCGAGCCGAGACGGCCGAGCAACGCGCCCGCCGTCACCTCTTGGCCTTCCGCAACCAGCACTTCCGACATGTGGCCGTAGCGGGTGACGAGGCCGTTGCCGTGATCGACCTCGACCATGTCGCCGTAGCCGCCCATCGGCCCTGCATGGGTCACCCGGCCGCCGGCGGTCGCGTGAATTTCGCTGCCGTAGTCCTGGACAAGGTCGACGCCCGGATGCAGCTCCGGCCGGCCGAGGAACGGATCGGCGCGGTAGCCGAAAGGCGAGGAGACGGACGCTTCGCCAATCAGCGGCGCGCGCACCGGCAGGACCGGCAGCAACCGGGTCAAGCGGTCGGCTTCGGCGACGTCGCGCGCCGCGCTGGCGAGGGCTTTGTCGAAGGCGGGCGCGCCGGGATCGACCGACACCGGAATGAACGGGCCGCCGACGCCGCCCTTGGCGGCGGGCGCGACGAGCGTTTCGGCGGCGAGCCCGGCCCGCGTCACGACGGCGTTAAGCTTGGCGGCGCCGGCGCGCGCGTCGGCCGCGATCTCGCCGACCGCCGCCGCTTGCCGCCGCTCCATGCGATCGAGCGAGACCGAAATCAGGCTCAGCCGCGCCGCCGCGCCGAGATCGGGATTGTCGGCGGCGGCGAGAAGATCGGCGCCGACGCCGCGCTCCGCGGCGGCCTGCGGCCCCAGGGTCGGTTGCGGGCGCGCTTCGTCGATCGGCCGCGGCTTCTGCGGGCCTGCTGCAGCAATCGGGGCGACCGGCGCGAAGGCGGTGGCGGCAGGACCGATGACGCTGTCGGCAGGGGCGAGCGGACTGGCGGCGCCGATCGCCGACAGCGCCGAGGCGGCCGGCTTGGCGGCGGCGACGGACGAGAGGTGCGCGCGCGGTTCGGCGGCGGCGAGGCTGCGCGTCGTCTGGTCGGCGAGCGCCGCGACGATCGCGCCGCGCTGCTCGAGCCGCGCCTGACGCGACAGCAGTTCGTGCAGCTTGCCCTCGAACGAGCTTTGATCGAGCA
>JBEKVR010000069.1:0-22742 GCA_049513815.1 Roseiarcus sp.
AGTCGGGCGTCGGCTGCACTTCCTTCATCAGCTTGTCCCAGGCGGCGCGGTAGGGGCGCTCGCGCAGGGCGTCGAACAGGAACGCGCCGTCTTCGGCCGCCGCGGCGGCGCTGGCGACCGAGGCGACGAGAAGGGTGAGGAACACGCAGAGGCGCATGGCGGGGGCGGCGGTCATCGAGCGGTCCGCTCAGAACGCTTTGAACGTGATGATCGTCCGCGTGTCGACGATGCCGGGAATGACCTGCACCCGATGGCCGACGAAGTGGCCGATGTCGACGTCATGCTCGACATAGAACTTGGCGAGGATGTCGAAGTCGCCCGCGGTCGAGTAGATCTCCGAAGCGATCTCGGCCTCGGCGAGGGCGCTCGCCACTTCGTAGGTCCGTCCCAACGCGCATTTGATCTGAACGAAGAACGTCTGCATGAGCCGTCAATCCTGGCTAGCGCCTTCGGGCGGGGCGCTTTCTGGCGGGGCGCTTTCTGGCTTGGCGCCCCCTGGTTTCGCGCCCTCTTGTGCAACAACTTCCACGTCGTGGTCCATACCCGATTGGACTTCGAAGGTCGCCTGGAAGGTCTTCGAATCGTGGCGGGCGATGACGACGTATTCGCCTTCGCCGAGCACCAGCGACGGGAAAGCGCCGATCAGGTCGCGGATGAGGTCGCCGCCTGGCGTCAGCACGGTGAAATTGCTGTTGGCGAGGGCTTCGCCGCCAGGCGCGTTGACGAGCTTGATCGTCACCGTCGCGCAACGGTGGCGCAGGGTCACGTCGATTAGCCTGCCGGCGGCGACCTTGATGTCGGCGGCGACGATGGAATTGGTCGGCGTCGGCGCGCTGACGCCGCCCGTGGCCTTGCCGACGCCCACCGACCCGATCCCGACCGTGTCGAGGAAGGTCGAGACGATGTGGTAGGAGCCTTCCGGCAGGCCGACGATGTCGCCGGCGCGCGCCTTGGAATAGACGAGCTTGGCCTCGGGATTGTTGCGATCGGGCACATAGATGGCGATCGACAGTTTGGACGGATCGATCGGAGAGCCGCCGCTCGGACCCGGGCCGCTGAGCGTCCCTGAGATGCGCAAAGCGCCGGCGTTGAGGGCCAGCCGTTCGCTGCGCACTTCCGCGCCCAGCGTCAGGCGCTTGGCGGCGCTGGCGAGGCCGAGCGAAACATGGACGACATAGTCGCCGGGCGGCGCGGTCAGCGTCGGCTGGGCGTCATTCGATTCGACGATGAGCGGCCGCGAGCCGTCCGGCTCGGCGCGGGCGGAGAAGAGCCGCCAATGCAGCCCGCCGGTCAGCGGCGTCGTCGCGCCGGCGAGGCTCGCCGAAAGGCGCAGCGTGCCAAGGCCGCCGTCCAGCGTGCCGGTCGACTGGGCCGCCGCGGGCGCGCCGGCGCTGACCGCCAACGCCAGCGCGAGGAAAAACGCCAAGCGAAACATGATTGATTGCCTTGCCGCGATCCTCGACGCCGGTCAATCCTCGGCGCCGCTCAATCTTCGACGCGCGCCCTGGCTGGTGGCGCGACAATGAGGCGGATCGAGGGCGGTTTACGCGCGGCGAAAATGCCGGCATGGATGGCGGTCGCCCGCGCAGGGCGGCGATTGGGGAGCCCAAGCAGCGATGAACGAGACGATTCGCCTTCTCCAGCGCCGGCGGTCGCTCGCTCCCGCCAACCTGACCGAGCCGGGGCCGAGCGCGGCCGAACTCGAAACGCTGCTGACCGTCGCCTCGCGGGTTCCTGACCACGGCAAGCTCGCGCCATGGCGCTTCATCGTCTTCGCTGGCGAGGCGCGCGAGCGGGCCGGGCGGATCGCTCTGCAAATCAAGCTTGCCGACGATCGCAGTCTCTCCGAAGCGGCGCGATCGGCCGAACTCGCGCGCTTTTCGGCGGCGCCGCTGGTCGTCGCCGTCGTTTCGCGCGCCGCCCCGCACGTCAAGATTCCCGAGTGGGAGCAGGTTTTGTCGGCCGGCGCGGTCTGCATGAATCTGACCGTCGCCGCCAATGCGCTCGGCTACGCGACGACCTGGTTGACCGAATGGTGCGCGTACGACCGGCGCTTCGCGACGGCGATCGGGCTTTCCGATCACGAGCGAATCGCCGGCTTCATCCATGTCGGCCGAGCGCGGGTCGAACCGCACGACCGGCCGCGACCGCCGTTGACGGAAATCGTAACCACGTTCGCGCCCTGAAGGGAGGCGTTCATGTTCTACGAGACCGCAGGGCGCGACAAGACGCTGCTGCCGCGCGACCCGTTCAAGGCGATCGTCGCGCCGCGGCCGATCGGCTGGATATCGACCCGCGCCCCCGACGGGCGGGTCAATCTCGCACCGTACAGTTTCTTCAACGCCTTCAATTCGAACCCGCCGATCGTCGGCTTCTCCAGCGAGGGCTGCAAGGATTCGGCGTCGTTCGCGCGCGACAGCGGCGAGTTCGTCGCCAATTTGGCGAGCCGCGACCTCATGCAGGCAATGAACCAGACTTCGGCGGCGCTGCCGCGCGGCGACAGCGAATTCACTCTCGCCGGCCTCGCCATGGCGCCGTGCCGTCTTGTCAAGGCGCCGCGAGTCGCCGAGGCGCACGCGGCGCTGGAGTGCAAGGTCGTCAGCGTCGCGCCGCTGAAGAGCGCGCGCGGCGAGCCGATCGACGCCTATCTGGTGCTCGGCGAGGTCGTCGCCTTTCACATCGACGACGCGCTGATCCGCGACGGCCGCTTCGACACGGCTGCGGCGCAGCCGCTGGCGCGCTGCGGCTACCAGGACTACGCCGTGGTCGAGTCGCTGATCGCGCTGGCGCGGCCGACGGGCGGGGAGGGCCGCGACGGCGTCTAGGCGTGCGCCCCAGCGAATGTCGCTTTTGAATTGAACCTTGCTTCGCTGCTCTCGCGAACGACGGCGACGCGATCCAGACGAAGGGCGGTCGCGATTCTGTTTTTCCAAACCCACGCCAAGCATTTCCAAATTTGAGGCGCTATTCTCCAAACATTTCCAAAGATTCCTTTGGCCATTTTGAGTGAAATCAGAGGCTTGCAAGGGAAAAAAGGAATCTTTCGGCTGCCGTCAAGCTCTTGCGCCGACGCCGCCCTCATGTCCTGGCTCGGCGCGCCGCCAAGACGCGAATGTCGTTGGATGCTCGATCACAAAATCAGCCTACCACAACTTCTTATTTTCCGAAATACCTGCGCACAGGGTTCCGTTCTGGCAAAGGGTCGCCGGCGTTTCGCGGCCTTCAGAGGCGGCGGACCGCGCGACTACTGACCCTGGCACAAGTCCACGTGGACGAAGCCGAGGAAGGCGCCGGCGCTGCCATAGGCCTTGCGATAGACCCAACAGCCGGTCGGGTCGCTGCCGTCGTCGTAGTCGTCGTCGCCGTAAACGTAGTCGCCGGACGGGTCGGGAACGAAGATCGGTCCGCCGCCGAGCCAATAGTGGCGTGGGTGCCGACGCCAGTCGTCCCCGTCGCGGCCGTGGCCGGCGAAGTTGGGCGCGGCGCCGTGGCGAGGCGGCCTGGAGTTGAAGTTGGGGCCGCCCGGATTAGGCGGCTTGAAGCCGGTGTTGGGTCCGCCTCGAGCGGGCGGCGGCGCGACGCCGCTAGGCCCACGGTTGGGACCGGGCGGCCCGTGCGGCCCCGCTCCGCCGTCGCCGCCCAATGGAGGCCACACCGGCGCAGCGCCGCCGGAATTTGGAGCGCCGCCGCCGCCGCCGTTGAAGCCAGCTGCGGCGGCCGGCGCGGCGCATGCGGCCGCGACCGCGGCTACCGCGAAAAACTTCAACAAACCGCGCATCTGCGCCTCCGGTTCGGGCCGCGGGGTCGCCGCCTCGGCGCTCGCGACGGCCGGGCGGCGCCGCGAAGCGCCCAAACGACCATCTAGGCGCGAGCCGTCGATATTCCGTGAACGGCGCGCTTGTCGCATCGCCATTGGCGCCGCGCCGGCGGCGGGGATAAGATTTGTTGGCTCGCGTTCAGGCGCGGCCCCGCCGTCCGGCAGTCGCGCGCGCCCAGCTGAAGAGAGGAGCGCCAGATGAATTTCCGCAGCCTGACGATCGCTTCCATCGCCGCCTTTCTGCCTGCGCTCGTCACGCCGGCCTCCGCCCAAGCCGCGGTGAAGATCGGCATGTTGCGCTGCGACGTCGCCGGCGGGCTCGGCCTGATCATCACCTCTTCGAAAGAGATGCGCTGCTTCTTCAGCTCCAGCCACGGCTATCGCGAGTGGTACTACGGCACGATCCGCAAGTTCGGCCTCGACCTCGGCGCGACCAGCCACGGCGTGCTCGCCTGGGCGGTGTTCGCGCCGACCGCCGGCGCGCGCCACGGCGCGCTTGCCGGCGACTATATCGGCGCCGACGCGTCGGTGGCGGTGGGGGCGGGCGTCGGCGCCAACGCGCTGGTCGGCGGCTTCGATCGCTCGTTCACCCTGCAGCCGCTTTCGATCGAAGTGCAGTCGGGTGTCGCGCTCGCCGCCGGCGTCGCGTCGCTGTCGCTGAGAAGTGCGCCTTAAGGCGCATTGCCCCGGTTCGCCTACGCGACGACGTCGCCGCCGCGCGCCCGCCAGCCGTTTATGCCGCCCGCATAGTGTCGGACGTGCATTGCCCCCGCGGCGTGCGCCTGACGCAGAGCCGCGCCCGAGCGCGCGCCCGCTTGGCAGATTAGCACCGGCGCCTTGCCCGCCGGAATCTGATTGGGCTTGAAGCGCGATAACGGCAAATTGATCGCGCCAGGGATGTGGCCGCCGGCGAATTCGTGCGGCTCGCGCACGTCGACGACGGTGACGCTGCCTTCGCTGAGCGCCTTCTGCAATTCGTCGTGGCCGATGTCGCGCGGCGACGCGTTCGGGTCAGACTTGCCGAATAGATTGGAGAAGATCATCGCGGGTCATCCATGGTTGGCCGACGCGGCTTTGGCCGCCTCGAACTGGGTGAAGGCGCCGAGGGCGTGGCTTGCGTACATGGCGGAAGGTCCGGCCCCCATGTAGATCGCCATGCCGAGGGTTTCGAGGACTTCGGCGCGCGTCGCGCCCTGTTCGACCGCCGCCTTGGAGTGGAAAGCGACGCAATCGTCGCAACGCGTCGCCACCGCGATCGCCAGAGCGATCAGCTCCTTGGTCTTGGCGTCGAGCGCCCCGGGGGCGAGCGCGGCCTGGGCGATGGTCGAAAACGCTTTCATCACATCGCTCGCGCCGGCGCGCAAGTTCCTCAGTTCGAGGCTGAGGTCCTTCGCCGTCTCCGGCCAATCGGTCTTGCCCATCATTGGGTCGCTCCTTTGCTTTCAAGTCACGATGATGACGTGGCGCTGGGGCGCTTGTCGTCGCGCAGCCAGACGTAGATCGCCGGGATGACCAGCAGCGTCAGCGCGGTCGACGAGGCGAGGCCGAACACGAGCGAAATCGCCAACCCCTGGAAGATCGGGTCGGCGAGGATGAAGGCCGAGCCGATCATCGCCGCAGCGGCGGTGAGCACGATCGGCTTGACGCGCGTCGCGCCGGCCTCGATCAGCGCCGCGCGCAGTTCGGCGCCTTCGGCGCGACGGCGACGAATGAAGTCGACCAGCAGGATCGAGTTGCGCACGATGATGCCGGCGAGTGCGATGAAGCCGATCATCGAGGTCGCGGTGAAGGCTGCGCCGAGCCACCAGTGGCCGAGCATGATGCCGATCAGCGTCAGCGGCACCGGCGTCAGGATGACCAGCGGCAGCTTGAACGAACCAAACTGCGCGACGACCAGCAAGTAGATGCCGAGCATCGCCACGATGAAGGCGGCGCCCATGTCGCGGAAGGTGACGTAGGTGACTTCCCACTCGCCGTCCCACAGCAGCGCCGGCGCGGCGTCGTTTTCCGGCTGGCCGTGATAGCGGATCATCGGCGGACCGTTCTTGCCCCAGTCGAGCTTGGCCATCTCGCCTTCTATCGCCAGCATGGCGTAGATCGGCGCCTCGAAGCGGCCGGCGACGTCGGCGGTCACCATCTCGGCGAAGCGTCCGTTGTGGCGGAAGATCGGGTAGGAGGCGGGCTCGCGCGTCAGCTTGACGACGTCGCCAAGCTCGACGTTGGCGCCCTGGCGAACGGTGCCGCCGGCCGGCAGCGGCGTCGACAGGATGCGCTCGTCGGGCGTGCGCGCCGAGCGCGGCAGGGCGACAGAGATGTCGATCGGCTTGAGGCCGTCGCCGCGTTGCGAAAAGCCGATCGGCGCGCCGCCGAGCAGGCCGGCGATCGTGTCGTAGACCGCCTGCTCGTCGACGCCGTGGAATTCCAGAGCCTGCTGGTCGATCGAGATGCGCAGACGCTCGGCGGGCTTGGGGAAGCTGTCGTCGACGTCGACGACGAAATCGACCGCCGCGAAGGCCTTGCGGACTTTGGCTGCCAGCGCGCGCCGGCTCTCCGGGTCGGGGCCATAGATTTCGGCAAGCACAGTGGAAAGCACCGGCGGGCCGGGCGGCACCTCGACCACTTTGAGCGCCGTCCCGGCCGGCAGCGGCAGATCGGCGAGCCTATGGCGGATGTCGAGGGCGATGGCGTGGCTCGCGCGCTTGCGCATCCCCTTGTCGACCAGATTGATGGCGAGATCGCCCTGCTGCGGCTCGTCGCGCAAGTAGTAATGGCGCACCAGGCCGTTGAAGTTGAAGGGCGCCGCCGCGCCGGCGTAGGACTGGATCGAGGTCAGCTCCGGCAAGGTCTTGAGCCGCTCGGCGGCGGCCATCAGCGCGCGGTCGGTCTCTTCCAACGCCGTCCCCTGCGGCATGTCGAGCACGACCTGGATTTCCGACTTGTTGTCGAACGGCAGCAGCTTGACGCGCACGTCCTTGGTGGCGAACAGCGCGCAGACGGCAAGCGTGGCGAGGCCGACGGCCACGAGGAAGATTTGCGAGCGACGCCGGCCGCGTAGCAGCGGGCTGGCGATCTTCGTATAGAGCCGGCCGAGCGCGCCGATGTCGTGCGAGTGGCCTTCCGCGTGCTCGATCGACGCGGCGTGGCGGCCGGCGATGCGCAACAGCAGCCACGGCGTGACGGTGACCGCGACGCCAAACGAGAACAGCATCGCGATCGAGGCGTTGGCCGGAATTGGGCTCATATACGGGCCCATCAGGCCGCTGACGAACATCATCGGCAGTAGCGCCGCGACAATGGTCAGGGTCGCGACGATGGTCGGATTGCCGACTTCGGCGACCGCCTCGACCGCGGTTTCGACCAGGCCGCGCTCGCCGCGCATCGACCAATGCCGGGAGATGTTTTCGACCACGACGATCGCGTCGTCGACCAGAATGCCGATCGAGAAGATCAGCGCGAACAGGCTGACGCGATTGATCGTGTAGCCCATCAACCACGAGGCGAACATCGTCAGCAGGATGGTGGTGGGGATGACGATGAACACCACCATGCCTTCGCGCCAGCCGATCGCCAGCGCGATCAGGACGACGATCGACAGCGTGGCGAGGCCGAGATGGAACAGCAACTCGTTGGCCTTCTCGGTCGCGGTCGCGCCATAGTTGCGCGTGACCGTGACTTCGAGACCGGGCGGAACGATGCGGCCCTTGACGATCTCGAGACGGCTGAGAACGTCGTCCGCCACCGCGACGGCGTTGGCGCCCTTGCGTTTGGCGATCGCCAGCGTGACGGCGGGTCGGCGTTGAAGGTCGCCGCTGTCGAGCTTGGTCATCGTCCAGGCGCGATGATCCGACTCCGCGGCGCCGACGACGACATTGGCGACGTCCTTGACGTAGACGGGGCGGCCGTCGCGGGTGGTCAGCAACAACATTCCGATGTCGGGCACGCCTTGCAAAGTCTGGCCGGCGACCACCGGCAGTGAGCGGCCGCCCTCGCGCAACGCGCCGACGACAAAGGAGCGGTTGGCGTTGGCGAGTTTGTCGACGAGCTGGTTGAGCGTGACGCCATAGAGCGAGAGTCGCTCGGGGTCGGGTTCGACGCGAATCTGGCTGGGACTGCCGCCGACGACATAGGCGCCGCCGACGTTGTCGACCTTGGCGAGCTCGTGCTGCAGCTCGTCGGCGACCTGGCGCAGGCCGTTGTCGGTCCATTGGCCGGCGTGGGCGGAGTCTGCCGCCAGCGTCAGGTCGACAATCGCGACATCATTGATGCCGCGGCCGATGATCACCGGCTCGGGGATTCCCTTTGGCAGCGCGACGATGTTGGCGCGGATC
Organism: Roseiarcus sp.; assembly: GCA_049513815.1. Taxonomy (GTDB): domain Bacteria; phylum Pseudomonadota; class Alphaproteobacteria; order Rhizobiales; family Beijerinckiaceae; genus Roseiarcus. The sequence goes on from JBEKVR010000069.1 coordinate 8,146, forward strand.
TTTTCGTGGATGCGTAAGAGCGCGACGTCTTGGTCGGTCCCGACCAGGAAGCGCGCGGTGACGACGACCTTGTCGTCCTGGGTCTGGGAGTAGACGTGCTCGACGCCGTCGATGCCCTTGACGATGTCCTCGAGCGGTCGGGTGACGAGCTCGACCGCGTCTTGGGCCTTGTAGCCGTTGGTCGTCACCATGATGTCGACCATCGGCACGCTGATCTGCGGCTCTTCCTCGCGCGGCAGCGAGACGAGGGCGAGCGCGCCGGCGGCGAGCGCCGCCAGCAGCAGGAGAGGGGTCAGCGGCGAGCGGATGAACGCGCGCGTCAGCGCGCCGGAGAGGCCGAGGCTCATGGCGCAACCAGCGTGTCGCCGTCGGCGAGGCCGCCAAGAATTTCGATCCCGTCGTCGCGGCGCTCGCCGGGCTGGACGACGATCTCAGCGCCATCGGCGGTCTTGACGTAGTTGACGCCGGCGCGGCGGAAGACAAAGCCGACGGGCACGACGATGACGCGCCGCGCCCCGGCCGACACCCACACCAGCGTGCGCTCGCCGACAAAATAGTCGCCGAGCCCATCGACCTTTACGTCGGCGATCACGCGGCCGCCCCGGATTTCAGGATAGACGATCACCACCCGGCCTTCGCGCCGAGTCTCCGCGGCCGTCTCCGAGAGGCCGCGCGAGCCGATCTCGACCTTGTCGCCGGCGCGGATGAACTGGGCATGGCGCTCGGGCAGTTGCAGCCGGAGAATGTAACGGTCCTCGGCGAGCGTCGCGATTGTCTCGCCGGGCATGACGACGCGCCCTTCCGAGACGGGAACCGAAAGAATGCGGCCGGCGCCGGGCGCGAGCACCGCGCCCTCGCTCATCTGCTGGGCGATCACGCTGCGGTCGCCGCGCATCGCGTCGAGCGTGCGGCTGGCGACGTCGAAAGCGGTGCGCGCCGCGTCGACCTGGACCTGGGTGGCCGCGCCTTTGCTCAACAGTTCGTTAGCGCGGTCGAGGTCGCTCTTGGCCTTGTCGAGCTGGGCCTGCTGCGACTGGATGCGGGCGTCGAGCGCCTGCATCTGCAGCACCAGCTTGGCGTCGGCGACGGTCGCCAGCTCCGCGCCGGCCTCGGCGCGCTCGCCTTCCTTCGCTTTGAGCGAGACGATCGTGCCGCCGAGCCGCGCGCGGGCGACGAGCTGGTGGACCGGCTCGACGGTGGCGACGACCGCCTTCTGGTCCTGGACCTCGACGGCGTGGACGACAAGCGAATCGGCCGCGATTGCGGCCTGGGGCAGGGCGACGGCGGCGATCAGCAACAGGCGGCGCATAAGGCTCCCCTCCGATAAGGCTTGACACATATATTCGAATGTTCTAATTTAGCAAGCATGAATTTAGAGGCGTTGGAGCGACAAGCTGGCGCAGCCGAGGGCCTGCTCAAAGCGGTCGCCAATCGGCGGCGACTGACGATCCTGTGCGAACTGTCGCGCGGCGAGCGTTCCGTGTCGGACTTGGGCGAAGCGATCGGCCTCAGCCAGTCGGCGCTGTCGCAGCATCTCGCGCGGCTACGCGCCGACCGCATCGTCGCGACGCGGCGCGAGTCGCAGACGATTTACTATTCGCTGGAAAGCGAGGGCGTCAGGAAGCTGATCGACCTGCTGTACCAGCTCTATTGCGCGCCCGAATGCGGCGCGGAAGCGGAAGCCGAAAACAAGGGAGTGGCGAAGCGATGACGATCGACAAGGCGGTGATGGCGTTCGCGGGGACGGTGATCCTGGCCAGCCTGGGGCTGTCGCTATGGCTCAGCCTCTATTGGCTGCTGCTGACCGCGTTCGTCGGGCTCAATCTGCTGCAGGCCTCGTTCACCGGCTTCTGCCCGGCGGCGATCGTCTTGCGGCGGCTCGGCGTGCGGAGCGGCTGCGCCTTCGACTGATGAGCGTCGAGCGCGGAGGAGGCTGGGCAATGAACTATTATCTCTCTCGTCAGGTCGCGCTCGATTTCGACGCGGCAGTCGCCAAGCTGATCGAGGCGCTGAAGGCCGAGGGTTTCGGCGTGCTGACCGACATCGACATCGCCGCGACGCTGAAGCAAAAACTCGGCGTCGACTTCCGCAAGTATCGCATTCTCGGCGCCTGCAATCCGCCACTGGCGCACAAGGCGCTTACCGCCGAGGACAAGATCGGCGTGATGCTGCCGTGCAACGTCATTGTCCAGGAGCTGGCGCAAGGGGGCGCCGAACTGGCGGCGATCGATCCGCGCGCGGCGATGCAGCGGGTCGGCAATCCGGCGCTCGCCGCGGTCGCCGAAGAAGTCGCCGAACGATTGGCGCGCGCGCTGCAAGCCGTCTGATCGAAGCTTACGGACTTTTGGCTGCGCGCGTTTGCGTGTAGTCAGGGCTAAAGGATTCAATGCGCCCGCCGCGGTCCTGCGGCGGTTCGATTGGGGAGCGACCATGGCCAAGCGCGTCGCCACGAAAGCGCAGATCGCGCCGGGCGGAGCGCGCCTGGCGATCGATCCGACCGAACTCGGCGCTCACGCCGAAACGGCAGCGGCGTTGTTGCGCGCGATGAGCGGCAAGTCGCGGTTGCTGGTGCTGTGCAATCTGGTCGAAGGCGAACGCTCGGTCGGCGAACTGCAGCGCATTGTCGGCCTCAGCCAATCGGCGCTGTCGCAGCATCTGGCAGTGCTCAGGCGCTCGAAGCTGGTCGAGACGCGCCGCGAAACGCAGACGATCTATTACCGCCTCGCCGGCGGCGCGGCTTCGGCGGTGCTCGAGACGCTGCACGGCATCTATTGCGCGCCCTCGGCGGGCGGCAAATCGCGCGGCCGCTGAGCTTCGCCCTCCGGCGCGTACCAGTTCAGCTTGTCGCGCAGCGACACGACCGTGCCGACGATGACGATCGTCGGGCCACGCAGGTTCGCCGCGCGCGCCTTGGCGGCGAGGTCGGCGAGCGTTCCGACGACGACGCGCTGATTCACGCGCGCGCCGTTGTCGATGATCGCCGCGGGCAGGGCAGGGTCGGCGCCGCGGGCGACGAAGGCCTGCATCAGCTCTTCGAGACGGTCGAGGCCCATGTAGATCGCGACCGTTTGGCCGGGTCTGATCAACGTCTCCCAGTCGAGGTCGAGCGGGCCGTCGCGGCCATGGCCGGTGACGAAGACGCAGGCCTGCGCGTGGTCGCGATGGGTCAGCGGAATGCCGGCGTAGGCGGCGCAGGCGGTCGCCGCGGTGACGCCGGGGCAGACCTGGAATGGGACGCCGTGTTGGGCAAGCTTTTCGATCTCTTCGCCGCCACGGCCGAAGATGAACGGGTCGCCGCCTTTGAGCCGCAGCACCCGCTTGCCCTCGCGCGCCAGCCTGACCAGCAGATCGCTGATCTCTTCTTGCGGCAGCGCATGGTCGGCGCGCCGCTTGCCGACGTAGATGCGCTCGGCCTCTCGCCGCGCCAGGTCGACGATGCTCGGATCGACCAGGCGGTCGTAGAGCACGACGTCGGCCTTCTGCATCAGCCTGAGGGCGCGGAAAGTCAGCAGGTCGGCGTCGCCCGGACCGGAGCCGACGAGATAGACTTCGCCGAGCGATGGGCCTTCGCCCCCCGCCGCCGCGCGATCGAGCGCTTCGGCAAGCGCCGCCTCGGCCGCCGGCTCGTTGCGGGCGAGCGCCAGCTCGGCGATCGGCCCGTCGAGGACGCGTTCCCAAAAGCGCCGCCGCGCGACCGGCGAGTGCAGCTTGTCGTTGACCCGCGCGCGCATGCGGCCGGCGAAAGCGGCGAGCCCGCCGTAGGCTGCCGGGATCAGCGTCTCCAGCCGCGCCCGCAGCATGCGCCCGAGCATCGGCGAGGCGCCGCCGGTCGAGACCGCAACGACCAGCGGCGAACGGTCGAGGATTGAAGGCGAGATGAAGTCGCTGAGGTCGGGGCGATCGGCGACGCTGATCGGTGGGCCGGCGCCGGCAAGCGCGGCGTGGAGCCGTTCGTCGATCGCGGGCTCGCCGGTCGCGACATAGCAGACGAGGCAGCCGGCGAGATCAGCGCGCGTCGGTTCGCGCGCGACATGAGTGAAGGCGAAGCGCTCGCCGAGCGGCGCGAACTCCTCTTCGTCGAGGCGCGGGGCGTAGACCGAGACAAGCGCGCCGGCGCGCGCCAATGTCTCGACGCGGCGCGCCGCCACCAGTCCGCCGCCGACGACCGCCGCCTTTTGGCCGGAGGCGCGCAGGAACAGCGGCAGGTAGGGCGTCGTCGCCGCAGCCGCGGGTTCGGGACCGTCTTCGCTCATCCGCGTCTCTTCGCCTCGCGCATCGGCTCAGGCCGCCGCGGCGAGGCGGGCGCGATTGCGCGCGCGCCACAGCGCCTCGGCCCGCGCCTCGGCGGCGGTGGGATCACGCTCGACGCCGAGCGTCGCCAGCGCGATCGCGACCGTGCCGATGATCGCCGCGGTCGCGTACTCGTCTTGCGTCTCGCCGCGCCATAAGGCGGCGAGGCGGTCGAGGTCGAGGTTCTCGTCGGGGTCCGCGCGCGGGTCTTCGAGCTGCGGCGGCCAGCGCATCTCGCCCGCCGCGCCGTCGGCGACGGTGAGCGTCTCGCACGGCTTGTTGGGCCGCCGCTCCGCTTCGCCGCCTTCGCCGCGGAACACCGTCATGCGCGCTTCGCCGAGCCGCAGCGCGGCGTCGCGGTGGATCGCCATGTAGCCGGGATGGAACACCGACTGGATCGACGCCGGCGCCGCGAACGGGTTGACGAGTCGCGCCAGCGTATGGACCGGCGAGCGCAGGCCGAGGATGGCGCGCAAGGCGAACAGCTCGGCGAGCCGCGGGCAGAACGCGTCCAGCGGCAGATAGACGAAATTGCGCGTTTCGAGCTTGGCGGCCGCTTCGTCGAAGCCGTCGGCGATCGGCAGGCCGAGACGGGCGATCGCTTCCCGCGCGTATAGGCGCCCGGCGGTGTGGCCTTCGAGCCCGTGCATCGCGACGCGCCAGCCGGCGTCGGCGAGCGTCAGCGCCGCCAGCAGGAACCACGGCAGGCGTCGGCGCTTTCCAGCGTAACTCGGCCAGTCGAGGTCGGCGCGGACCGCCGGCCTGGGCAGCGTCGCGCGGACGGCGCGCACGAAACCGGCGATTTCGTCACCGGTCTCCTTTTTGACCCTGAGCAGCATCAGGAAAGCGCCGATCTGTTCGGGCCGCGCGCGACCGGCGAGGATCATCGCCATCGCCTCTTCCGCTTCGGCCAGCGTCAGGGCGCGCGTCAGCGACTTGCCGCGGCCGAGAACGGCGATGAATCGCGCAAAGGGATGCGGTTCGGTTGCCAAGGGGATCGATTGCGTTTCCAGGCGTCGCGCGCCGGCGGCGACGCTAGCGGAATGCGGTGGGACGGGGAAGGGCGCGGGCGCGTCGCCGCCGCCCGGCCGCCGACCACGCCGAAAGACGCAGAGCGCGGCTCTCGACAAATTAGAATAACATGATATTCTAATATATGCGACAGGCCGGCGACGGCCGCGCCAAACGGGGAAACGCAGGAGAGGGTACGGTGGCTGAGATCGTCATCATGGGCGCCGGACTTGGCGGCGCCGTCATGGCCTACGAAATGAAAGACAAGATGCGGCCGCAGGACAAGCTGACGGTCGTTACCAAGGACCCCATCTATCATTTCGTTCCGTCGAACCCGTGGGTTGCGGTCGGCTGGCGCTCCCGTCAGGCGGTCGAGGTCGATCTTGCGCCGACGCTGGCCAAGCGCGGCATCGCCTTCAAGCCGGTCCCGGTGACCAAGGTGTTCCCCAACGAGAACCGCCTGGAGCTCGCGGACGGCTCGGCGATCCGTTACGACTATCTCGTCATCGCCACCGGTCCCGAACTCGCCTTCGACGAGATCGAGGGCCTTGGTCCGGACGCCAACACCTCGTCGATCTGCCACATCGACCACGCGCTGAAGGCTGGCGTCAGCTTCGAGGAGTTCTGCAAGAACCCCGGGCCGATCGTCACCGGCGCGGTGCAGGGCGCCTCATGCTTTGGCCCCGCATACGAGTTCACCTTCATCCTCGAGACCGAACTGAGGCGCCGCCGCATCCGCGACCGGGTGCCAATGACCTTCGTTACCGCCGAGCCCTACATCGGCCACCTCGGCCTCGATGGCGTCGGCGACACCAAGGGCCTGCTCGAGAGCGAAATGCGCGAGCACCACATCAAGTGGATCACCAGCGCGCGGGTGAAGAAGGTCGAGCCGGGCAAGATGACGATCGAAGAGGTCGCCGACGACGGTTCGGTCAAGGCGACGCGCGAGCTGCCGTTCGCCTATTCGATGATGCTGCCGGCGTTCCGCGGCATCGCGCCGTTGCGCGGCGTCGACGGCCTCGTCAATCCGCGCGGTTTCGTCATCGTCGACAATCACCAACAGAATCCGAAATATCCCAACGTATTCGGTGTCGGCGTGTGCGTTGCGATCGCGCCGGTCGGGCCGACGCCGGTGCCGTGCGGCGTGCCGAAGACCGGCTTCATGATCGAGTCGATGGTCACCGCGACCGCGCTGAACATCGGCCAGATGCTGCGCGGCGAGAAGCCGACCCACCAGGGGACGTGGAACGCCGTCTGTCTCGCCGACTTCGGCGATTCCGGCGTCGCTTTCGTCGCCCAGCCGCAGATTCCGCCGCGCAACGTCAACTGGTCGTCATCGGGCAAATGGGTGCACGCGGCCAAGCTCGGCTTCGAGAAATACTTCCTGCGCAAGATGCGCAAAGGCGAGAGCGAACCCTTTTATGAAACCGCGGCGCTGAAGATGTTGGGGATCGACAAGCTCAAGACAGTGAAAAGCGATTGATTGCGGCCGGGGCGGCGCGCGGCCTACGCGCCCGCGCCGTCCTTGGGCGCGCAAAACGTTTCGTGGATCGCCGCCAGCATCATGCGGACTTTCTCGTTCGCCAGGCGATAGTAGACCGTCGCGCCTTCGCGCCGGGCTGCGACCAGATTTTCGAGCCTGAGCCGCGCAAGTTGCTGCGACACGGTCGACTGCCGCTGCGACAGGAACACCTCCAGCTCGCCGACCGATTTTTCGCCGCCGGCGAGTGCGCACAGGATCAGCAATCGCGATTCCTGCGCTAGCGCCTTGAGGAACTCGCTCGCCTCGCGCGCTTTGCCGACCATCGCGTCGAGATTGGCCGGCGTTGCAAACGCGCGCGGCGGTTGGAGTTTCATCGGCTTCTTCCCGTCGATTCCGAAGTCCGGGCCGAAGCTAACCGCGGCGCCGGCGGCGGTAAAGTCCGCCGCGTTCAAGCCGCGAGCCGCCAGATCCGCATCGCGTTGGCGCGGAATAGTCGCGCCCGCTCGTCGAGGCTACAGCCTTTGACGATGGCGTGGGTCGCTGCGACCCAGATCGACAGCGAGGCGGTCTGAGTGCAAACCGGCCAGTCGCTGCCCCAGACGACGCGATCCCAACCGAAGCTGGCGATCGCGTGCTCGACGTAGGGGCGAATGTCGTCGAGCGTCCAGCTTTCCGCGTCGGCGTAAGCGACGACGCCGGAAATCTTCACCGCAACATTCGGTCGGCGCGCGAGTTCGGCGATCTGCTCGCGCCACGGATGCATTTCGCGCTCTTTGATCTTCGGCGCGCCGCAATGGTCGAGGACGAACTGGACGTCAGGGCAGCGGTCGACGAGCGCGATCGCCGTGTCGATCTGGTCGGATCGGACGCAAAGGTCGAACGGACGGCCGGTCCCCGAGAGCCGCGCGACGTTGGCGCGAAAGAGCAGCGTCAGGCTCACGTCGTCGGGGACGATATGCAGCACGCGGCGGAAGCCCTTGATCAGAGAATTGGCGAGCTGGCGCTCGAGAAAGGCGGAAAAGTCGGCGCGCTCGGGTCGGCATGAACTGATCGCGCCGATCAGCGGGCTCTTCGGCCGGGCCGCGAGGCGCTTCACCTGTTCCGACTCGGCCTCGATTTGATCTTCAGCGACGTCGACTTCCATGTGCAACGCCGATCCGATGCCGCAGCGGAACGCCTCGGCCTGATAGCGTTCAAGGAGGAAGTCGTGGTTCAGCGCCGGGACGTCGGCGAGCCAGGGGTAGGTGAGGACGCTGCGGTCTATGATGTGGAGGTGGGTGTCGAGGATGTTCGGATAGGTCATCGGATCCGACTCGCGGGCCACAAGCGGCGTGCGCAGAAATAGGTGCCGCGCGAGGCGGGGTCAAAAGAGCGCCGGCCCTTGCGCGCCGCGTGCCGATGTGTTGATCGGTCGGACGCGAGGCCGGCCGAAATGCGCGCGGCGACCTTGAGGCAGTGGAGCGGGACCATGACCGGCAGGCTCGAAGGAAAAGTTGCGTTGCTGACCGCGGCGGCGGCGGGCATCGGCCGCGCTGCCGCCGAGGCGTTCGCCGCCGAAGGGGCGAAGGTCATCGCCACCGATCTCGACCTCGACGGGCTCAAGGGTCTCGCCGCCGAGACGCGCCGGCTCGACGTGCGCTCGACCGAGGAGATCGCCGCGCTGGCGCGCGATGTCGGACCGATCGACGTTTTGTTCAACTGCGCGGGCTACGTCCATCACGGGACGATTCTTGATTGCACCGAAGGGGATTGGGACTTTTCCTTCGACCTCAATGTGAAGTCGATGCACCGCACCATCCGCGCCTTCCTGCCGGGCATGCTGGAGAAGGGCGGCGGCTCGATCGTCAACGTCGCCTCGGCCGCCTCGTCGGTGCGCGGCATTCCCAACCGCTATCTCTACGGCGCATCGAAGGCGGCGGTGATCGGCCTAACCAAGGCCGTCGCGGCCGATTTCATTCGCCGCGGAATCCGCTGCAACGCCATCTGTCCCGCGACCGTCGAGAGTCCGTCGCTCGACCAGCGCATCGCTGCGCTCGCCCAACAGTCGGGGCAGAGCGTCGAGGCGGTGCGCAAGGCGTTCATCGATCGCCAGCCGATGGGCCGGATCGGCAGGCCCGAGGAGGTGGCGGCGCTCGCCGTCTATCTGGCGTCCGACGAGAGCGCCTTCACCACCGGCCGCGCGCACATTATCGACGGCGGCTTCGCGCTTTGACGCCTCAGTTGGCGCGCTTCGGCAACGGTGGAGTGAAGCGCCCGTCCGCCGCCGTCCAGCCGCCGTCGACCAGCAGATACGAGCCGGTGACGTAGGAACTCGCGTCGGAGCAGAGGAACACAACGGCGCCGGCCATCTCGGCCGGGCTGGCCCAGCGTTTCAGCATCGATTTGTCGGCGTAAGCGCGATACCAGGCCTCGTTCTCGATGATCTGCTTGGTCAGCGGCGTTTCGACCACGCCCGGGGCAACGGCGTTGAGCCGCACGCCCGACGTTCCGAGTTCGGCGGCGAGCGCGCGGATCATCTGCAACGTGCCGGCCTTGGTCGCGGCGTAGACTCCCTGGCCGGGCTCGACGACCTGGGCGCGCACGCTGGAGAACGCGACGATCGAGCCCTTGCCGCGCGCCGCCATCGCCGGAGCGAAAGCGCGAAGGACGCGGAACACGCCCTTGAGGTTGAGGTCGACGACGCGGTCGAATTCCTCGTCGGTGAGATCGAGCAGCGGCTTGCGTACGTTGATCGACGGCGTGACGACGAGCGCGTCGAGCGCGCCCAGGCTTTGCGCCGCCGCCTCGATGCTCGCCTTGTCGCGCATATCGATCTTCATCGTTGCGGCCTTGCCGCCGCCCTTCTTGATTTCTTGCGCCGTCTCCTCGGCAAGCGCGACGTTGACGTCGGCGACGACGACCTCCGCGCCGTGAGCGGCAAGGCCGAGCGCGCTCGCCTGGCCGATCCCGCTCGCCCCGCCGATCACCAGCGCGCGTCGGCCAGAAAGATCGAACATCTTGGAATAGTCGAACATCGCGTTTCCTCTCAGTCTTGATTGGGCGGCTCGGGCCACGGCCGCGCTTCTCCGGCGCGCATAGCCTCGAACGCCATCGCCGCGCTCAGCACGCCGAGGTCGTCGAAGCGGCGGCCGACGATCTGCAGTCCAATCGGCAGGCCGTCGGGGTCATAGCCGCAATTGACGGTCGCCGCCGGCTGCTCCGACATGTTGTAGGCGACGGTGAAGCCGATGTGGGCCATGGCGTTGTCAGGATCGTTGCTCGGCATCGCCCACTCGGCCGGGTAGGCGACGTCGGGCGAAGTCGGCGAGACGACGAAGTCGTAGGGCAGGGTCGCGGCGACCGTCGCCTTGGCCATCTCCCGCATCTGGTTGAAGTCGCCAAACACGGTCTCGCCGTCGAGGCCCGTCGCCGCCTCCGCCCAGACGCGGATGAACGGCAGCACTTTGGCGCGCTTTTCGGCCGGCAGCGCCGCGAGGTCGATCAGCGAGCGCATGCGCCAAAAGCGATCGAGACTGTCGAGCATTTCCTGAGTGAGGAACGGCGCGAGCGGTTCCACGACGGCGCCGGCCGCCGCGATGTCGCGCGCCGCGCGTTCGATCTCACGCTTGACGGTTGGCGTCGGCTTGTCGCCGCACCCCGCTTCGACGAGCAGCCCGACCCTGCGGCCGCGCCAGTCGAGCGGCTTGACGCGCCAGTCGAGCGCCTGCGGCGGCAGGCTCGAATAGTCGCGCGCGTCGGGCCTGGTCAGCGTCGCCATCAGCAGCGCCGCGTCTTCGACCGAGCGCGTCAGCGGCCCGGCGACTCGGCCGTAATAGGACGGATCGATCGGGACGCGGCCGCCGCTTGGCTTGAGTCCGATGAGGCCGCACCAGCCGGCCGGCAGGCGAATCGATCCGCCGATGTCGGTGCCGACGTGCAGCGGCCCGCAGCTCGCCGCGGCGGCGGCGCCGGCGCCGGCCGACGAGCCGCCGGGGTTGCGCGCGAGATTCCATGGATTGCGCGCGAGCTTGTGGATGCTCGACAGGCCAGACGACAGCATGCCGTAGTCGGGCATCGTCGTCTTGGAGAACAGGATCGCGCCGGCTTCGCGCAAGCGGGCCGCCGGCGGCGCGTCCGCGACGGCGGGCGTCATGTCGCTTGCCGCCGTGCCGACCGGAATCGGGTCGCCCTTGGTGGCGATGTTGTCCTTGACCGTCGCCGGCACGCCGTCGAGCGGGCCGATCGGCTGGCCGCGCCGCCAGCGCTCTTCCGACGCCTTCGCTTCGGCAAGCGCGCGCTCGGGGGAGAGCAGGTAGGTCGCCGAGATATGCGGCTCGAAGCGTGCGACCCTGTCCAGCACGCTGCGCATCGCCTCGAGCGGCGACGCCGCGCCGCTTCGATAAGCCTCGAGCAGCGCAGTCGCGCTCATCCGGAACAATTCCATCGACGAACCTATTTCACCCCCATCGCCATCGCCGCCCCGCCCGGACCAAGACGGCGGAAGGCGTCATTGCTTCCACGACAACGCGCCAACGTCGTTGACGAAGATCGGCGCGTTCTTCCACAAGCCTTGCAGATGCGCGTCGGCGACGGTCACGTCAGGGAGCTGGAAGAGGAAGGCGTTGACGCAGTCCTTGACGATCTGGCGCTGCGCGTCGCCGAGCGCCGCCTTGAACGCGTCGAGGTCGGACGCTGCCTGGATGCGGGCGAAGATGTCGCGGAACGTCTGGCTGTCGTACTGGAAATAGTAGTCGGGGTTGGCGTAGATGCCGATGTCGAGCGGCTCGACGTGGCTGATGATCGTCAGATCGAAGTTGTGGCCCTTGTAGACGTTCGACAGCCATTGCGCCCATTCGACCTGTTCGATCTTGGCCTGGACGCCGACATCGGCGAGTTCGGCGGCGATGATCTCGCCGCTCTTGCGCGCGTAATCGGGCGGCGGCAGCGTCAGCGTCACCTGCAGCGGCGTCGTCAGGCCCGCCTCCTTGAGCAGCGCCTTGGCTTTCTCGGCGTCATGCGGATAAGCGCCGGTCAAGTCGACGTAGCCGGGGTCGTTGGGGACGAGGTGGCTGCCGATCGGCGTCGCCAGACCATTCTGAGCGCCGTCGATCACCGCTTTGCGGTCGATCGCGAAGGCGAGCGCCTGACGGACGCGCAGGTCGTCGAACGGCTTCTTCTTGTTGTTGATGGCGAGGATCGTCTTGCCGTCGGTGCCGCCGGTCAACACCTGGAAACGCGGATCGGCCTGGAACTCAGCGACGTTCTGCAGCCCTTGGAAGCGCGGGAACGCGTCGACGTCGCCGGCCAATAGCGCCGCCATCTCGGCCGAGGGGTCGCTGATGAACTTGAAGGTGACGCGCTTGATCGCGATTCGTCCGGCGTCGCGGAAACCGTCCCACTTCTCGAGGGTCGCCGAGGCGCCCCTATTCCAGGAGACGAACTTGTAGGGGCCGGTGCCGACCGGCGCCGTCGCGTCGGTGGCAGCGCTCTTTTCATCGACGATCACCGCCGTGTTGAGGCCGAGATGATAGAGCGCCTGAAAGCTCGGTTCTTTGAACGTCAGCGTAATCGTCGCTGGGTCGCTGGCGTCGAGCGACTGGATCGAGGCGAAGAACGCTTTCTCCTTGTTGGTCGAATCCTTGCCGGCGGCGCGCTCGAACGAGAATTTGACGTCCTTGGAGGTGAAGGGCTCGCCGTCCTGGAACTTGACCCCTTGGCGCAGTGTGAAGGTCAGCGTCTTGAGGTCGGGCGAGAACGCCCATTTCTCGGCGAGCAGCGGCGTCACATCGAAATTGTCGTCGAGCTTCACCAGCCCTTCGTAGATGTTGTAGTGCGTGATCTCGCCGATCGCAGCGGCCGCGCCGGTGGTCGGATCGAGGGTCGGGGGTTCGAGCGCCATGCCGATCGTCACGCTGTCCTTGTCGGCGGCGAAGGCCGTCGGCGCGGCGAGGGCGGCGGCGAAGGCAAAAAGCAACGAGAGGGGCTTGCGCATGCGGCGGTCCTTTCGCGGCTGGCGGGGTCCGCGGAGAGTAGCATCCGGCGCGACGAGGGCGTCAAGCGCGCCAACGGGCGAAATCGCGCTTAGGCGAGGGGTCGCCTTGCTCGCCGGCGCCGTCGCGGCTATTGCGGGCGCGGCGGCGGCTTGAACGTCGCGGCCGTCAACAAAGTGAGCCGCTTTTGACCGATCGCGCCGCACCCTCCGCCGCCTCGCTTGAGATAAGCGACGCTGCGCCGGCCGCGGGTTGGGCGTCTGCCGCGCTGGTCGTCGTGCAGATCTGCGCCTGGACAGCGCTGGGCGCGCTGTTCGAAGGGTCGATCGACGCCGACGTCGCCGAAGGGGTGGTCGACGGCCGGGAATGGCAGCTCTCCTATTTGCGCCATCCGCCGCTGTCGTCGTGGCTCAGCGGCGTCGCCTCGACGACCGGGCCGTGGCGCTATTTCGTCTTGTTCGCGATCGCGCTGGCTTTCGGTTGCGGCGCATTCGCGCTGGTCTCGCTGTTCATCCGCCGCGTCGATGGCCGGGCGGCGGGCCTCGTCGCTTTGCTGGCGGGCCTCGGCTCTCCCTACGCGACCTATTGGCCGCTCAAGTTCAACCACAACATTGGCGTGATGCCGTTCTGGGCGCTCGTCCTATGGACGGCGTGGAACGCCTTCGAGGGCGGATCGCTGGCGAGTTGGGCGCTGTTCGGCGCGGCGGTCGGCTTCGGCCTGTGGGCGAAATACGCGATCCTTCATCTCGTCGCGCCGCTCGGCGTGGCGTTCCTCCTCGCGCCCGAATGGCGCAAGCGGCTTGCCGGCCCGGGGCCGTGGCTGGCGGCGGCGATCACCGTCGCGATCGTCGCGCCGCAGGCGATCGACGTCGCGCACAATGGCGCGACGACCCTCAAATGGGCGACTCACACGACGCCTTCCAGCGCCGGCGAACGCATCGGCTGGATGGCGCTGTTCGTTCTCGACGCCGCGCTCGCCAACGCGCCGATGGCCCTCATCGCCTGGCTCGCCTGCGGCGGCCAACGACTCAAGGCGGCGATCCGGGCGATGGTCGCGCCGGCGACGATGACCCGGTTTGACTTCTTCTTGCATGTTGCAGCGGTCGGCCCGGCGCTGCTGATCGTCTTGTTCGCGCCGTTCGGCGTGCGCATATTTTATCATTGGCTGACCGCGCTCACGGTCGTCTTCGCCGCGTGGTGGGGTCATGCGGCGGCGCGGGCGGGCCTCCAGGCGCTGCCGCGCCGCGCCTGGTTCGCCTTCGCCGCTTGGGCGCTCGTCGTCGTCGTCGGCTACGTCGGCGCACGCGAAGCGTGGCGGCTGCAGTCGCCGCTCAGCACGGGGGCCTATCCGGAAATGGACGGCCCGGCGCTCGCCGCGCTCGCCGAGCGCTATTGGGCGGGCCATGGCGACGGTCCGATCCCTTACATCGTCAGCTACGACGGCAAGATCGGCTTTCAGGCGGCGGGCTCGATCGTCTTCGATCTACCGTATCGGGTGCGGGCGCTGGATGGAGGCGACAGACGCAACGCCCCGTGGGTCGACGTCGCCGATCTCAGGCGGCGCGGCGCGCTGGTGGTCGCCGGCAATCCTGACCTGAAGGCGACGATCGAAGGCGAACCGGTCGAGGTCCGCGACTTCACGGCCTTCGCCCGACCGACCCTGCCGGGGGTCAAGGCGCCACCGCAGATTTATTTCGGCGTCATTTCGCCTCAGCCCTAACGCTAAGGGCGCGTTCGGGAATTATCGCGTCAATTTAAGGTGCGTGGCGAGATCGTATAGTTCCATTCACTGTGGAAGTCGTGGGGACGGATTTTGAGGGCGGCCATCTCGTCATCCTCGACTT
>JBEKVR010000070.1:0-22737 GCA_049513815.1 Roseiarcus sp.
GCGGGCTTCGGCCCGCCGGCGCTCGGCGGCGACCGCCGGCAGCAAAGCGTGCGCGCCGGGCTCGAGGCGCAAGGCGAGGCCGCGCCGGACGTCGTCCTCATTCACGACGCCGCGCGCGTCTTTCCCTCCGCCGCGCTGGTGGCGCGCGCCGTCGCCGCCGCCGAGCGCCACGGCGCCGCCGCGCCCGGCGCGCCGCTGAGCGACACGGTCAAGCAGATCGACGCCGAAGGCCGCGTCGTCGCCACGCCCGACCGCGCGAGCTTGCGCGCGGCGCAGACGCCGCAGGCGTTTCGCTACCCGTTGATCCTCGATGCGCACCGGCGCGCCGCCGCCGCCGGAATCGACGGCCTCACCGACGACGCGGCGGTCGCCGCCTGGGCGGGGCATGAGACCTATGTCTTCGACGGCGACCCGGCGAACATGAAAGTCACAACCATGGACGACTTCAGCGCCGCCGAAGCGCGGCTGCTCGACGCGGCGGCCGACGTCCGCGTCGGCCAGGGCTTCGACGTCCACGCCTTCGCCGCTGGCGATCACGTCTGGCTCGGCGGCGCGCTCATTCCTCACGACAAGAGCCTCGCTGGCCATTCTGACGCCGACGTCTGCCTGCACGCGCTCGCCGACGCGCTCTACGGCGCGCTCGGCGACGGCGACATCGGCGCCCACTTCCCACCCTCCGACCCGCGCTGGCGCGGCGCGGCTTCGTCAGTCTTCCTCAGCCATGCGGTTGGCCGCGTACGCGCGCGCGGCGGGATCGTCGCTCATCTCGACGCGACGCTGGTGTGCGAAGCGCCGAAGATCGGCCCGCATCGCGAGGCGATGCGCGCCCGAATAGCTGAGATCGCCGGCGTCGCGCTCGACCGGGTAGCGGTCAAGGCGACGACGTCGGAGGGCCTCGGCTTCGCCGGCCGGCGCGAGGGGATCGCCTGCCTGGCGGTCGCGACGATCCGCTTGCCGGCGCGCCAAAACGATTGACTGCAGCGGCGAAGCGGGAAATCCTGATCTCGGCGCTGGGCCGACGCGACTTCGGCCAGGAGGGAGCGCCGATGCGATTTGTCGACCGCGCCGACGCCGGACGCCGTCTAGCGCACGCGCTTCTTTCCTACCGCGACCGCGACCCGGTTGTGCTGGCGCTGCCGCGCGGCGGCCTGCCGGTCGCCGCCGAGATCGCCACGGCGCTCGCCGCGCCGCTCGACGTCGTGCTGGTGCGCAAGATCGGCGCGCCGCGGCAGCCGGAACTGGCGATGGGCGCGCTGGTCGAAGGCGAGCCGCCGACCGTCGTGCGCAACGAAGATGTCATAAGCGCCGCCGGGATCGACGAGGGGGCGTTCGCGGCGGCGACGCAACGCGCGCGCGTCGAGCTCGAAGACGCGCGGCGGCGTTTCATCGGCGATCGGCCGCGCGCCGCAATCGCCGGCCGCGCCGCGATCCTCGTCGACGACGGCGTCGCCACCGGCGCGACCGCGCGCGCCGCGCTGAAGGCGATCCGCCGCCGCGGCGCGAAGACGCTGACGCTCGCCGTTCCCGTCGCCTCCCGCGAAGCGCTGGCGGACTTGCAGAGCGAGGCCGACGATCTCGTCTGTCTCGTAGCGCCCGCGCACTTCGGCGCCGTCAGCATGTTCTACGCCGACTTCCGCCAGGTCGAGGACGACGAGGCCATCGCCATTCTTGCGCGCTTTTTCCCAACCGCGCGCTGAGGCGGCGCCGCCTCGGCCGATGTGCGATAATGTAAGGATTGCCGCGCTCGGTCGGCGCGACGAGCGTCGAACGGCCGCGGCGCGAACGAGCGAGGCCTGGCGATGCGCTGGTCCCTGACGATTGGCCGCTTCGGCGGCACGGCGGTGAAGATTCACGTCACCTTCCTGCTGCTGCTCGCCTGGATCGGCTTTTCCGCCTGGCAGCAGGGCGGGCCGGCGGCGGCGGGCGACAGCCTCATCTTCATCATCCTGTTGTTCGTCTGCGTCGTGCTGCACGAGTTCGGTCACATCCTCGTCGCGCGCCGCTACGGCATTCAGGCGCCGGAAGTGACGCTGCTGCCGATCGGCGGCGTCGCCAGCCTGCAAAAGATTCCCGACAGGCCGTCGCAGGAATTCGCCATCGCCATCGCCGGGCCGGCGGTCAATTTCGTCATCGCCATCGTCTTGTTGCTGCTGGTCGGCTCGTTCGACTCCGCCGATCTGGCGCGGCTCGACGACCCGCGCGTGTCGCTGCTCGCTCGCCTCGCCGACGCCAACCTGTTTCTCGCCATTTTCAATCTCATCCCCGCCTTTCCGATGGACGGCGGCCGCGTGTTGCGGGCGCTGCTGGCGATGAAGCTCGGCCGGCCACGCGCCACCCGCATCGCCGCCTCGGTCGGCCAGGCCTTCGCCTTCGGGCTCGGCTTCCTCGGCCTGTTCGGCAATCCGCTGCTGATTTTCATCGCCATCTTCATTTATGTCGCCGCCACGGGCGAGGCGCAGATAACGGCGGTCCACGAGTCGGCGCGCGGGCTCAGCGTCGCCGAAGCGATGGAGACGCGCTTCGCTTCGTTGCCGGCCGACGCGCGGCTCGCCGACGCGGTCGATGCGTTGCTCGCCACCGCGCAGCACGAGTTCCCGGTGGTCGACGGGCTCAACAAGCCGATCGGCTTGGTGACGCGCGAGGACATTTTCGCCGCGCTCAAGGACCAGGATCGCGACGCGGCGGTCGCCGGTTTCATGCGCGCGCCGATCGAGACCCTGCGCGCCGAAGCGCCGCTCGACACGACGGTCGACACGTTCCTTCAGCAGGAAGCGCCGGCCGTATGCGTCGTCGACCGCGACGGCGTCTTGGTCGGCGTGCTCGGCCGCCAGAACCTCGCCGAGATGATGATGATCAAGTCGATGCGGCCCGACTGGCGCTTCGAGCGCGCCCGCGCCGGCCTGTCCGCGGAGTGAAGACGAAGGGGGCGGCGCCATGACGGGCCTGTTCGGCAAAGCCGCTGCGGCTGCTCTCGCGGCCGTCGCTGCGGCGGCGGCCGTCGCGCCCGCCGCCCCCGTCGATGGTCCCGGCGCGCCGATCCTGCTCTATCACCGTTTCGCCGAAGCGCCCGCCGGATCGACGACCGTCACCGACGCGACTTTCGACGAACAGTTGACCTGGCTTTCGGCGCACGGCTACACCGTGGCGCGGCTCGCCGACGTGGTCGCCGCTCTTCGTGGCGGCGCGCCGCTTGCGCCGCAGACCGTCGCCATAACTGTCGACGACGGACGACGCTCGCAATACACCGAGATGTTCCCGATCATTCTGCGGCGCCGCGTCCCGGTGACGCTCTTCGTCTATACGAACGCAATCTCGCTCGAGCCCGACGCGCTGACCTGGGATCAAATCGCCGAAATGCGGAATTCCGGCTTGGTCGACGTGCAGTCGCACACCTGCTCGCATCCCGAGTTCGCGCGCGAGCGCGCGCCGCGCAGCGCAGCGGACTACGAGGCCTTTGTCGCCCGCGAGCTCGCGCAGTCCAAAGCGCGGCTGGAAGAGAGGCTGAAGGCGCCGATCGCCTATCTCGCGTGGCCCTATGGGGTCTTCGATCCCGAACTCGAACAGGCGGCGGTCAAAGCCGGTTACGACGCCGCTTTTGCGGTTGGAGGCCGCATCGCCCGCCCCGGCGACGATCCATTCGCCCTGCCCCGCATCGAGGTGTTCGACCGCGACCGCGGCGAAGCGTTCCGCCGCCTGCTCGACGGCGGCGCGCCCGAACGCGTCGCCGAAGAGGTGCCGATTGCGTCCTGCGAGGTCGATGCGCCCCAGGCCCCGCGCTGATTGGTCAGAGACATTGCGCCGCGGTGGCGGTCGAGCAGGCGGTCGATCAAACCGCCCGCGCGCAGGGCTGGATCGCCTCGAAGACGGGCGTTCCGTCGCGCCTCGGCGACTTACGAAACCGCCGCCCGCGCCGGCTCAGACGGCGTCCGCGGGCGACGCGCGCTACGGTCGCCTTCGGCCATGCGCGCCGCTTCACGGCGCAGAATGCCCTCGGCGTCGAGGTCGCGGATCGGCCGCGCTGGATCGCGCGGCACGTCGCCGGCGAGTTGCAACGTCAGATAGCGGCCGCAGCAGACGCGCAGGAACGAGGAGAAGTTCTCGATCTCCCCGTGCGCCTCGATCAGCTCCTCGTGCAGTCTGGCAAGCAGTTGCGGCACGTTCATGCCGTCGCGCCGCGCGATGTCCTCGAGCACGCGCCAGTAGAAGTTCTCGAGCCGGACGCTGGTCGAATAGCCGCGCATCCGCACCGATTTGAGGCGCGTGCGCCACAGCCGCGCGTCCGCGCCGATAAAGAGCCTGCACATCAGCTTGTCTCCCGTCCTGCTGAAGGCCGCTGGATCGACGCCGAGACTAGCAGCGGCGGCGCGGCGAAGCCAATGCGCCGCGCCGCCGCGCGTTCGGGCCGTCAGGCGCTCACGCGGCTTGCCGCACGCCGGCGTGGCTGATCGATGTGCCGACCACGGCGAAGAACTGCGACAGCCACGCCGGATGGGCCGGCCAGGCGGGCGCGCTGACGAGATTGCCGTCGGTCACTGCGCCGTCGATCGCGATATCGGCGTAGGTTCCGCCGGCGAGTTCGACTTCCGGCCGGCAGGCGGGATAGGCGGAGCAGGTCCGCCCCTTGAGTACGTTCGCCGCGGCGAGAATCTGCGCGCCGTGGCAGATCGCGGCGACCGGCTTGTTCTGGGCGAAGAAGTGGCGGACGATCTCGATCACCCGCGCGTTGAGGCGCAGATATTCCGGCGCCCGGCCGCCGGGAATGACCAGCGCGTCATAGCGCGCCGGGTCGACGTCGGCGAAGTTGGCGTTGAGCGCGAAGTTGTGGCCGCGCTTCTCCGAATAAGTCTGCTGGCCTTCGAAATCGTGGATCGACGTTGCGATCGCGTCGCCCGCCTTCTTGTCGGGGCAGACGGCGTGGACGGTGTGTCCGACCGCCAGCAGCGCCTGGAATGGCACCATCGTCTCGTAGTCTTCGCCGAAATCGCCGACGATCATCAGAATGCGTTTGCCGGTCATCGTGTTTTCTCCCTGTGGTCGTTGTTGTTATTCTGCTCAGTCTAGACCACGTCCGAAGCCGACGGGTGTTAAACGGATAACGCATGGCGCCGACGCCCCCGCGCTTTGACGCGGGCGGCGAATCGTCCTCCTTCTTACTCTGATGGCGCCCACCCTTCTCGCGATCCAGTCGCACGTCGTCTACGGCCACGTCGGCAACAGCGCCGTCGCGTTTCCGCTGCAGCGGCTCGGCGCCGAGGTCCTGCCGCTCAACACCGTGCAGTTCTCCAGCCACGCCGGTTATCCCGGCTGGCGCGGCCGCGTCTTCGAGGCGGCGGCGATCGACGAATGCATCACCGGACTGGCGGCGGTCGGCGCGCTCGCCCGCTGCGACGGCGTTCTCTCCGGCTATCTCGGCAAGGCCGAAGTCGGCGAAGCGACGCTCCGCGCCGTCGCCGCCGTCCGCGCCGCCAATCCCGCCGCCGCCTATTGCTGCGATCCGGTGATCGGGGACGTGGGGCGCGGCGTCTATGTGGAAGCGGGCGTCGCCGAATTCTTCCGTCGGCGCGCCTTGCCGGCGGCGACGGTCGCCACCCCCAACGCGTTCGAACTGTCGTTCGTCACCGACCTGCCGGTCGACGACGTCGCCGGCGCGCGGCGCGCCATCGCCGCCTTGCAGACGACCGGCCCGCGCGTCGTGTTGGCGACGTCGCTGACGCTGAACGATACGCCGGCCGACGCGCTCGACATGATCGTCGCCGAGAGCGGCGAAGCGTGGCGGCTGCGGACGCCGCGCCTGCCGATCGCCGTCAATGGCGCCGGCGACCTGATCGCCGCGCTGTTTTTCTTGCATTGGCTCCAGCGCTGCTCAGCCGCAGACGCGCTCGCCGCCGCCGCCTCGAGCGTCTACGGCGTCGTCGCCGCGACCGCCGAGGCGAGCGCGCGCGAACTCAGGCTCGTCGAAGCGCAGAACGAACTTGTCCGCCCAACGAAGCGATTCCGGGCGGAGGCGATCTAGGTCCCGGCAGGCGTCGCGGACCCACTCCGCCTCGGCGGCACGCCGATTGCTTCTCCAATAATCGACGAAGATCGGACGCTGGCGCTGCGAGCCAACTGCCGATGACGCCAGTCGTTCCCAAGTCCATTCACGGACGTGAATGGAATGCGCGTCGTCCAACGCGTCAAAAACAACAATAATCCGGAGAGCAGTCCAAATGAAAAGGTTCCTATTGACGCTCACGACAACGATAGCCGTCGCTGCTTCCACTCACGCCTTTGCTGAAAACGCGGCAAATTCGACCTGTGGGCCGCTCGACGAGGCCATGAAGCTGGTCTCCGAGGGCTATCGCGGCGAGCCTTTCCAGGAGTTCACCGAGGCGCAAGTCCGCGTCGCCCGCGCCGTGCTCCTCAATCCCGGCAACGCGCAGGACGCTCGAGCGCTTGCCGCCACGCGCGTCATTGTCTCGAAGACCGATCTCGGCGAGGTGACCATCTTCGTCGACGGCGAGGAGGCCTGCGGCTTCCGCTTCGTGCCGCCGGGCACCGTCGGCTTGATCGACGCGCTGACGAACAAGCCATTGGTCGAGGCGGGGACGGGGAGCTGACGAGGCAAGAGCTGGCGCGCCGACAGAATTCGAGCGCCTGTCCGCCAAACTGACGGCCGCGTTCAGGTCCCCGCCGGCGCCAAGCCTCGGGCTACGCTCCCTAGTTCGCTGAACCGCCGATCAGCATGCCATCCTCGACCAGCGGCGCGCCGCCGGCCGAGGCGATGACGCCGTCGAAGCTGAGCACGGCGGCGCCATTGCGCGCCGCCTCTTCGAACGCGCGCGTCGGCCGGCGGAAGGCGGCGGCGGTTCTCGCCTTGTGTTCGGCGATGACCGCCGAAGCGAGCTGGGTCCCGTCCATGCGGGCAAAGGCGACGAGGTTGGCGCCGGAATCGACCACCGCCACGTCCATCGTCCAGCCGCGCCGGGTCGCTTCGGCGACCGCCGACGCGATCGCATTCTCCGCGCGCGCGAGGTCGATCGGCGCGCCATAGGGCGGCGGCGACGGCGGTGGGTTGGCGGCGGGCGACGGCGTCGTCTCGGCGCCGGCCGCGCCGGCGGTCGCGGCCAAAACTGCGGCGAGAACGGCAAGCTTTCGCATCGTCTTCTCCTCCTCGCCCCCTTGCGCCAGCTTCCCCCGCCGCGACGGCGATTTCAATCGCCGCCGATCCGCACTAAAAGCGTCGCCACGAGGTTTCCCATGCGCCGCGCCTATTGCCTTCTCGACGTGTTCACCGAGACGCCGCTTGCCGGCAACCCGCTCGCCGTCGTGCTCGACGCCGACGGCCTTGACGACGCGCGGATGCAAGCGATCGCCGGCGAATTCAATTTGCCCGAGACCGTGTTCGTGTTCGCGCCGCGCGATTCCGTCAACACCGCGGCGCTGCGCATCTTCACCCCCGGGCGCGAATTGCCGTTCGCCGGCCATCCGACGGTCGGCGCGGCGGCGCTCGTCGCCCATCTGCGCGCGCCGCAGATGCTCTCCGCCCAGGATCTGCGCCTGGTGCTGGAGGAGCGGGTCGGCGACGTCGTTTGCGTCGCCCGCCATCGCCGCGGCCAGGCGCTCGCGGCGTCCTTCACCCTGCCCCGCTTGCCACAGGAGGGCGGGCCGGCGCCGTCGGCCGAAGAGATCGCCGCACGCCTCGGCCTCGCGCCGGCCGACATCGGCTTCGGCGACCATCGGCCGGTCGTCTATGGCGCGGGGGTCGACTTCGTCTTCGCGCCGTTGGCGAGCGCCGAAGCGCTGGCGCGCGCCGACCCCGACGTCGGCCATTGGGGCGCCGACAACGGGCCGGCGATCTATTGCTACACGCCAGGCGGCGACGGAATCGACTATCGCGCCCGCATGTTCGCCTCCGGCTGGGGCATCCGCGAGGACCCGGCGACCGGCTCGGCGGCCGCCGCCTTCGCCGGAATCGTCATGCGCTTCGCCCCGCCCGGCGACGGCGAACGGACTTTGGTCATCGCCCAGGGCGTCGAGATGGGCCGGCCAAGCCGCATCGCGCTCAGCCTCACCGTCGAGCGCGGCGCGCTCGCCGCGGCGACGATCGGCGGCTCGGCGGTGCTGGTCGCCGAGGGAACGCTCGACCTGTGAGCGCCTCGCGCATCCTGTCGATCGACGCGCTCGACCTCGCCTTCGCGCCGCGCCCTTGGCCGTTCGCCGAGGCTGAAGCCGAGCGCATCGCCGACCATTGGCGCGCGCGGGTCGCCGGAAAGCCGCGGCTCTTCAATGGCCGCGTGCTGCTGCTCGGTCGCCACGCGATCGGCGCCGACCGGCGAGGCATGACGCTACGCGGCGAATATTTCGAGACCGACTTCGCCGCCTTCCTCGCTTGGCGCGACTTCGGCTTCCCCGACCTGACAGTCGCCAACGCCTTCTCGATGGCGGCGCTGGTCAGCGCCGACGGCGCCTTCCTGCTCGGCGAGATGGCGGCCCACACTGCCAACGCCGGCGCGACTTACTTTCCCGCCGGCACACCCGACCCGAACGACGTCTTCGACGGCAGGGTCGACCTCGCCGCCAGCGCGCTGCGCGAACTCGAGGAGGAGACAGGGATCGCGGCCGACGCGGTCGCCTATGATCCAGGCTGGACGGTGGTCTACGCCCCGCCGCGCATCGCCTGCCTGAAGCTCATGCGGATTGCCGAGCCGGCCGAGGCGGTCAAGGCGCGGGTCGAGGCGTTCCTCGCCGCCGACCCTGAGGCGGAGCTTTCAGGCATGCGCATCGTGCGCGGGCCGGCCGACGTCGACCGCGCGCGCGCGCCGGGCTTCATCGTCGACTTTCTCGACTACGCCTTCGCTCAGAAATCGGCAGGATAGCCGTGACGCTTGCGCGAGGCGACGATCGTCGCGCGCGCCTGCGCTTCGTGGCCGGCGCTGCATTGCGCGTCGGCTTCGGCGATCTCTTTCTCAATCTGGTTGTAGACCGACTTGGCGACATGGCCCATCGACAGGTCGTTGTCCATGATCGCGCGATAGCGGGCGACGTCGCCGACGCAGCCTTCGCCGCTCGGCATTTTGAAATTGTCCGGCGTCACGTCGGTGGTGGCCGGCGCCGGCGCAGCGGCCTGCGGCGCGGGGGCCGTAGCGTCGCACGCCGCCAGCGAGAGCGCGGCAAAAGCGGTCAACAGCAGGGATCTCATCGAATCTCTCCAGCCGAACGCGTCGGCGCGCCTGAGACTGGCCAAACCGCGGCGCGCGTCAAGCCGAAAACGCGGCGGGCGCGACACGAAGCCGCGTGCGAACGCCGCTAGCGGGTCGAGGCTGCAGTCGCTCGGTCGGCGGGCGGAAGCGGAAGCGGACGCGGACGCGCCTAAACGCCGAACGGACCCCGCATGAAGACGCCGCGCGCTTGGCGACCGCCACGGCCGGCGTCGTCGAATGCGGCGTCCACGGCGCTTGGCGCGAGGCTGGCCGAGGCCTTAAGAGAACGACGGCCGCCGACGCCTGGCCGGCGGCCGGATGCAGGGATTAGCCCGGCGGCAGCGGCTGCGGGTTGAGATAGTGGATCCCCGATGTCGGGGCGTGCACGGCGGCGGCGTTCCGGGCTTCGGCGGCGCCCGCGGCCAGGATGATCAGAACGGCGCTCAGGGCGCCGAGGATTGAGGTCGACTTCATGATCGCGCTCCAAGGTTTCTGCCCGCCCATCTGGGCTGTCGACGGCTTACGGTCTACGGCGCGCCCGCTCCGCCGCGCGCTTCGGCAGGGGGGCGCGCGATGAAACCGGCAACCGCCGCCAGCGCGCTGAAGGTCCAAGCCGCGCTCGGCCCCGCCTATCAAGTGCTCGAATTCGACGCGAGCACCCGCACCGCCGCCGAGGCGGCGGCGGCGATCGGCTGCACGGTGGCGCAGATCGCCAAGTCGCTCGTCTTCCGGGCCGAGACGTCGGAACGCGCGGTGCTGGTCGTCGCCTCGGGCGTCAACCGCGTCGACGAGGTCAAGGTCGGCGCGATTCTGGGCGAGCGGATCGGCCGCGCCGACGCCGATTTCGTCCGCGCCAGGACCGGCTTCGCCATCGGCGGCGTGCCGCCGGTTGGCCACAGCGAACAATCGGCGACGCTGATCGACGACGCGCTGTTCGCCTTCGAGGAGATCTGGGCGGCCGCCGGCACGCCCAACGCGGTGTTCCGCCTGACGCCGGCCGACCTGCTCAGCCTGACCGGCGGAATCAGGGCGTCGATCGCGCGTTGAGGCGCCGGTCGGCGAGCGCGGCGGCGAGCGCATGGGCGACGCGCTCGGGCGCCTCGAACCGCAACGTCACCGGCAGTGCGCGCACGCCCGCGCGCTGGTCGATGGCGAGGCGCACGTAGTCCTTTTCGGTCGTCACCAGCGTCAGCCCGCGCCGGCGCGCGACGACGGCCAATTCGGCGATGTCGCCCGCGTCGTAGACATGGTGGTCGGGAAATCGGCGCCGGCCGGTGACGATCGCGCCGATTCCTGCAAGGGTGGCGAAGAACTTCTCGGGTCGGGCGATGCCGGCGAAAGCGAGCACAGGCCGACCGATCAGCTCGGCGGCGACGATCGCGTCTGCTTCGAGGCGAGCGTGGAACAGCGGCCTCGCCGCGCCAGGCGCGCGCGCCGGAGACGACCCGCCGCCGACCGCGACCTCGGCGGAAACGAACGGCGCCTGGCTTTGCAGCGGCGCACGCAACGGTCCGGCCGGAAAGCACAGGCCGTTGCCGAAGCCCGCCTCGCCGTCGATCACCGCGATCGTGTAGTCCTTGGCGAGCGCCGGGTTCTGCAATCCGTCGTCGAGCACCAGCGCGCTGGCGCCGTCGGCGATCGCCTCGCGCGCCGCAGCGACGCGGTCGGCGCCGACCCAGCACGGCGCGACGCGCGCCAGCAGCAGCGGCTCGTCGCCGACGGCGAGCGCGCCGTGCAGGTGCGGGTCGACGCGCGTCGGCGCGTCGTGCTTCGCGCCGCCATAGCCGCGCGACAGAAAGGCGACCCGCTCGCCGGCGCTCTGCAGCAGCCGCGCCACGGCGATCGCGGTCGGCGTCTTGCCGGCGCCGCCGACGACGTAATTGCCGACGCAGATCACCGGCGCGTCGACGCGCGTTCCTGGCCGCGCCATGCGCTGCGCGGTCGCCAGCCCATAGAGCGCGCCGAGCGGCGCCAGCGCCCGCGCGACGAGGCCGGGGCGCTCGCGCGCCCAAAAACGCGGCGCGATCATGCCGCCGCCGGCGGTTCGTCGGCCGGCAGCAGCGGCGCGATCGCCCGCATCACCCGATCGGCCGCCCCACCCTGCGCTTCAACCGCCTTGGCGGCGGCGCGCGCCATCGCCCGCAGCCGCCCCGGATCGGCGAACAGCGAAACAAGCGTCGCCGCCAGGTCGTCGGCGTCCGTCACGGTCGCCGCGCCTCCTGTTTCGTCCAGCAGCGCATAGACGTCGGTGAAGTTGGCGACGTGCGGGCCGTGCAGGATGGCGCAGCCAAGCTTCGCCGCCTCGATCGGATTCTGGCCGCCCTCGCCAACGAAAGACTTGCCGGCCAGCACGACGCCGGCGAGGCGGTAGAACAGCCCGAGTTCGCCGAGCGTGTCGCAAATGTAAATGTCGACGCCGCGCTCCGGCCGCTCGCCGCGCGAGCGCAAAGCGCAAGTGAAGCCAAGCGCCCTGAGCTCGTCGGCGACCGCCGCGCCGCGATCCGGGTGACGCGGCGCGATCAGCGTCAGCACGTCGGGAAAGACCTGAGCGACACGGCGATGCGCCTCGGCGGCGATGCGCTCTTCGCCGGCGTGGGTCGAGGCGGCGACCCAGATCTGCCGCCCGGAGACGCGGCCAGCGAGCTCGGCGAGCTCCTTCTGGTCGGCGGGCGGCGGCGCGGCGTCGTATTTGAGATTGCCGACGACGTCGACCTTCGCCGCGCCGAGCGCAGCCAGCCGCTGCGCGTCGGCCTCGCTTTGCGCCAGGCAGAGATCGACCCGCCCGAGCAGCGCGGCGATGAAATCGGGCGCGCGCCGCCAGCGTTCGTATGAGCGCGCGCTCATCCGCGCGTTCACCATCGCCAGCGGCGCGCCGGCGCGGCGCGCTTCCAGGATCATGTTCGGCCAGATCTCGGATTCGGCGATCAGAGCGAGGTCCGGTCGCCAATGGGCAAAGAAGCGGCGCATGAATCCCGGCGTGTCGAGCGGCGCGAACTGGTGCAGCGCGCCGGGCGGCAGGCGCTGCGCCAAGAGCCGCGCCGACGTGACCGTGCCGGTGGTGACCAGCGCATGGCGACCGCCGCCGGCGAGCCGCTCGACCAGCGGCATCAGCGACAGGGCCTCGCCGACGCTG
The DNA here is from genome assembly GCA_049513815.1 of Roseiarcus sp. GTDB lineage: Bacteria > Pseudomonadota > Alphaproteobacteria > Rhizobiales > Beijerinckiaceae > Roseiarcus. The sequence continues at coordinate 12,316 of JBEKVR010000070.1, forward strand.
GCGCCGTGCAACCAGACCAATTGGCCCGCCGGGCGGGCGAGGCTGGCGAAGCCGCGCCGCTCGTCGACCCGCATCGGATCTTCTTTGGCCTTGTTGAGCCTCAGCGACAGCAGCGCGCCGCTCAGCGGCGAAACGAGGCCGGTAACGAGCCGATAGGCGGAGAGCGACAGCGGCAGGCTCATCGACGCCTCAAATTCGCGCCGGGATCGCGCGAGCCGACCATGGCGTAGGCGCGGGCGTGAACCGCGTCGAGCCCATCCTCGACCGCGCGTCGCGCCGCTTCCATTGCGTCGTCGTCGGCGTCAGTCGGCACCCGGATGGGGTCGCCGATGACGATCGCGCATCGGTTGAACGGCAAGCCGATGCTGGCGCGGTCCCAGGATCTGAAATCGATCCGGCGCTTGGCGACGACGGCGATCGGCAGGATTGGCCGTCCTGAGAGACGGGCCAGCGTGACGATCCCCAGGCCAGCGACGCGCGCGACCTTGGCGACGTCGGCGGTCATCGCCACCGACGCGCCGTCCTCGAGCGCGCGCAGCAATCCGCGCAGCGCCGGCGCGCCGCCCTTGCGCTGAATGCGGTCGGAGCGTCCGCCCGACCCACGCACCGGGATGACGCCCAGTCGCCGCAACGCCGCCGCTTGCATGCCGCCGTCGCCGCTACGCGAGATCAGCGCCGCCACGCGCGCGATCGCCTGAGGCCAGGAGAACGACAACATCAAATGCTGGCCGTGCCACATGGCGCCGATCGCCGGCGTTTCGCGGCGGAACACCGGCTCGAGGTCGGCCGGCTCGCTGACAAAACGGCTGGTGCGCTGAACGAGCCGCAGATAGCCGGCCAGCAGGAAGCCCAAGACCTCCTGCCCGAAATGGCTCCTTGCGAAACGCTTGAACATCTGCCGATCAGGCCAGTTTGCGATTGAGGCCCGTGGGTTCGAGGAAGCGGTGCAAGTGGACGATGAAGTAGCGCACGTGCGCGTTGTCGACCGTCGCCTGCGCCTTGCCGCGCCAGGCGCGCTCGGCGCTGTCGTAGTCGGGAAAGACGCCGACGAGGTCGATCTTGGCGGGATCGCGAAATTCGTGGCTGTCGAGGTCTTTCAACTCGCCGCCGAACACCAGATGCAGCAATTGCCGAGACTCGTGAGTCGAAACGTCGTCTTTCGTCATATCGTCAATTCCCTTGCGGACGCTCGCCGCAGCGCCGCCAAAGTCGGATGCGCGCCGGGCTCGGCCGGGAGGTTTCCAAATCTCATGCCGCACGCTCGCCAAACGCCGCGCGCGCCGCCTTGACCACGGTCGACGCGAGATCCGCGCCGCACGCCAGCAAGACACCGTGGCGCATGCTCTGTCTATTATAGTGCAGGATTTGTCCACGCACGTCGGTGAGCAGCGCGCCCGCTTCGCTCAAGATGACGTCAGCGCCGGCGACGTCCCAGTCGCTGGCGCTGGTGGAGGCGAGGCCGACGTCCAGCCCGCCGTCGGCGACCTGCGCCATGCGCAGCGCCAGCGAAGGAATGCGTGGCGCGGCCGCCAGTTCGACGTGGGCCGCCTTGGCGAGCGCCGCGACCATCGATCTCGATCCGCCGACCAGCGCGCCCCCCAGCGCCGGCCTTCTGGAAGCATGGATCGGCGCGCCGTCGCGCCTCGCCCCGCAGCCGATGGCGGCTTGGTAGGTTTGCCGGAGGGCGGGCGCGTGAATCACGCCGGCGATCGGGCGCCCGTCGTGGATATAGGCGATCGAAACCGCCCAGCGCGGATCGCCGGTCAGAAACGCCCGCGTGCCGTCGATCGGATCGACGACGAGAAGGTTCGCCATTTCGAGGCGCGACAGGTCGTCGGCCGTCTCCTCCGACAGCCAACCGTCGCCGGGAAAAGCGGCGCTGAGCCGTTCGCGCAAGTAACGATCGACCGCCAGATCCGCGGTTGTGACTGGCGAGCCGCCAGATTTGGTGTGAACCTGGGCGCTGGTTCTTCCGCCCCAGCGGAAATCGCGCAAAGCGACTTCGCCCGCCCGCCGCGCCGCGTCGGTGATTTCATCGAGCGCCGCTTGGGCGCGGTCGCGAATGCCAGCATCTACGGGCGTGTTCAAACCATTTTTCCGATCGCGCGTGGTTTAGCCGATGCCGGCGGCGGCAGGCAACGTCAGGAGGCGGTTTGCGGCCCCGCGCTGGCCAAGGCCGCCCGTCGCGCTATAGTCGAAGCGACCTTCCGGCGGCGGCGACGCGCACGGCGGGCGACGACAGCTGGCAGATCGACCATGGACGCGACGGCGCAATTGGCGCCGCCCCTGGTGGGCGCGCCGATCAATCTGCGCGTCTATCTCGAGCTGCGCCGGCCTAACCCAAACGGGCCGAAGATCGGCGCGCTGATGAGCCGCTATTTCTATGTGGCGGCGATCCAGGGGACGCTGCAGGTGCTGATCATCGTCGTGATGGCGCGCTTCGCCACCGGGATCTGAACCGACGCTTTGCCTGGGCCGCGCAAGGCGCTAAGAAACGCCATGCCCAGAGCCGCCAAGCCCGCGTCCTTCGCCCATCTCGGGCGGCCGTCGCAGATCCCTAGCGCGCCCGACGCCAAGACGCTCGAGCGCGCTCCCAATCCGCATCCCGATACCGACTATGCGGTGCGCTTCGCCGCGCCGGAGTTCACCTCGATCTGCCCGATCACCGGCCAGCCGGACTTCGCTCATCTCGTCATCGACTATGTGCCTGACCGTTGGATCGTCGAATCGAAGTCGCTGAAGCTGCATCTCGCCAGCTTCCGCAACCATGGCGCGTTCCACGAGGATTGCACGGTGCGCATCGGTCAGGAGCTGACCGCGCTACTCAAGCCGCGCTGGCTGAGGATCGGCGGCTATTGGTATCCGCGCGGCGGCATCCCGATCGACGTGTTCTGGCAGACCGGCCGGCTGCCGAAGGGCGTGTGGATCCCCGATCAGGGCGTCGCGCCCTACCGCGGCCGCGGCTGACGTCCTTATGACCTGATTATCCACACGAGGATCGTCAGCTAAACCAACGGAATCGTCAGCTTTCTCGGAGCTTGTCCACAGACCGGCGCCGTTTGGCAAGCCGGTCGTAGTCCTGAAGCTCGCCAACCAGCGCCTCGAACTCGCGCAACGGCACCATGTTGGGGCCGTCGGAGGGCGCGTGGTCGGGATCCGGGTGGGTCTCGATAAACACGCCGGCGACGCCGACCGCCACCGCCGCGCGCGCCAGCACCGCGACGAACTCGCGCTGGCCGCCCGAGGAGGCGCCCTGCCCACCCGGCTGCTGCACCGAATGGGTCGCGTCGAAGATCACCGGCGCGCCGGTGTCGCGGGCGAGAATCGGCAGCGCGCGCATGTCGGAGACGAGCGTGTTGTAGCCGAAGCTGACGCCGCGCTCGGTGACGAGCGCGTCCTTTCCGCCCGCCGCCGCGATCTTGGCGACGACGTGCTTCATGTCCCAGGGCGCGAGGAACTGGCCCTTCTTGACGTTGACGGCGCGCCCGGTCAGCGCCGCGGCGACGAGCAGGTCGGTCTGGCGGCAAAGGAAAGCGGGGATCTGCAACACATCGACGGCTTCGGCGGCGAGCGCGCATTGGTCGGGCTCATGCACGTCGGTCAGCGTCGGCAGGCCGAGGCTGTCGCGGATCTCGGCGAAGATCGGCAGCGCCGCGTTGAGGCCGATTCCGCGCTTGCCCGCTCCCGACGTGCGGTTGGCCTTGTCGAACGAGGTCTTGAACACCAGGCCGAGCTTCAGCCGCGCGGCGATCTCCTTCAGCGCCGCGGCGACCTCGAGCGCATGGGCGCGGCTTTCGAGCTGGCATGGGCCCGCAATCACCGCCAGCGGCAGATCGGCGCCGAAGCGGACCGCGCTCGCGCCGGCGCCAACTTGGACGACCGGGTTAAGCGCCATGGCCGCGACTCCAAGTCCGGCGCACACGCGCCCCAGCTTCCCTCTCGCCTCGCGGCCCGAATTGCGAACGCATCCGTCCTATCCTGTTGGTTTGGGGCGCACTCATGCTCGCTTCGAAGCAACTTCTCAAGCCGACAAGGTCGCGCTATAAGAGCGGATTATAGTCACTATGGTCATTAAGACCACAATCCGAGCGCCGCGCATGCCCACGACCCGCGCCAACTGGACCGTCGCCAACGCCAAGGCCAGGTTATCTGAAGTCATCGACCGCGCCCGCCGCGAGGGGCCGCAAACCATCACCAAGAACGGCGTCTCGACGGCGGTCATCGTCTCCGTTGAGGAGTGGGCGAAGAAAACGGCCCGCTCTGGATCACTGGCGGAATTCCTGCTCGCTTCGCCGCTTCGCGGCGCCGATCTCGACGTCGCGCGCTCGCAGGACGAGGCCCGGGCGCTCGATCTGTGAACATCCTGATCGACACCAACGTCATTTCGGAAATGACCAGGCCGCGGCCTGATCCGCACGTCGCCGCCTTCCTGCACGAGGCGGACGAAGACCGGCTGTTCCTCAGCGTAGTGACGCTGGCCGAACTCAGCCGCGGCGTCGCCTTGAAAGCCGACGGCAAAGCCAAACGGGCGCTCGAGGCGTGGCTCGCCAACGATCTCGCCGAGCGATTTTCCGGCCGCGTCGTCGACATCGATCCGCCGATCGCCAACGCCTGGGGCGATCTGATGGCCTCGGCGAAGCGTCGTGGATTGGCGCTTCACGTCATGGACGGGTTTCTGGCGGCCACCGCGATAATCCGCCGCCTGACCCTCGCGACGCGGAACGTCAAGGATTTTGCGCCGTTCGGCGTGCCTGTGTTCGACCCGTGGAGCTCATAGAGCCCAATGGGCGCGGCCGCCGCCTCGTCTCTGCGGCTCAGCAAAATCGCCCGTGGCGGCGAACGGCGTCGCGGATCCGCGGCGCAAAGGCCCTGAGCAGCGCGCGGTAGAGATCGTTGTTCGAGCTCGCGCGGACGTTGGTTATGCCGCAACCCGCGAGCGACAGGTCGGCGTCGACTCGGACCGTCGCCGTCTCCTCGTAGATCGTGACGCCGTGCGCCGCGTGTTTGCTGCGCAGCTTCAGCAGCACCGTGACTGACGAGCCGGCCGTGTCGGCGTGGACGATCGCCGATTCGAGCCAGCTCTTGCGCTGATTGCCGAGACAGGCGCGCTGGCACAGCTTGGCGATTTCCTGCGCCGTCCTCGGCGTGGCGGCAAGCGTCTGGGTGAGGTCGATGTCGAGCGCCGCGGCCGGCCCGGCGGCGAAAAGCGCCGCAGCGAACGCGAACCCGGCGAGCGGGCGGCGCGACATCGAAACCTTCATCGGCTGCTCCCTGTCGAGACGGTCGCGCCTTGCGGGCGCCGATCCTTCCAGCGGCGCCGAGCTTACGACAGTTTTGCCGCGAGGTTGCGCGAAACCCACTCCGTGCGGGACGGGCCGGCTACGGAAGCCTCAGTTTAGGCTCGGTTCTCGGGGGCGCCGGCGTTGCTGGGCCGCGAACCGCCCCGCCTCCCAACCACGCCAGCAGCGGCGCGCCGAGTTCGACCATCAGCACGCTCGCCAGGATCAGGGCGCAGCCGACTGTCGCAATCACGGTCAGCCGCTCGGCGAGCAGGATCGCGCCGGCGATCGCGGCGAAGACGCTTTCAAGCGACAGAATCAGCGCCGCCTCGGCCGGCGGCGCGTACGCTTGGGCGACAATCTGCATGGTGAAGGCGACGCCGCCGGAGATGACGCCGGCGTAGAGCAGCGGAACCAGCCCGGCGACGAAATCGGCGGCGCGGACGGGCTCGATCGCGGCCGCGGCGACCGCGGCCAGCGCGCCGCAGATGGCGTATTCGAGAAAGGCGAGCGTGAACGGCCGCGGCTGACGGGCGAGGAACATCGGCGTCAAAGCGATGCCGAGCGCCCAGGCGACGTCGGAGAGCAGGATCAACCCGTCGCCGACGCTCAACGGCTGGGTCGGTCCACCGCCGCTCGCCAGCAGCCATGCGCCGACCGTTGACGACACGCAGGCGACGGCGACGATCGATCGCGGCAGACGACCCGTCAGCAGCCACACCGCGATCGGCGTCAGCACGACATAGCAGGCGGTGAGAAAGCCGCCGTTGCTCACGGTTGTCGTCGCCAGCCCGATCTGCTGCAGCACCGATCCAACGAACAGCGTCAGCGAAATGACGATCGCCAGCCGCCACGCCCGCGCGTCGAAGCGAACCGGGGCGCGCCAAGTCTCGAACGCCGCCAGCGGCGCCAGCATGAGGGTCGAGATTGCAAAGCGCGCGGCGACGAAGCCGACGGGCGGCACCACGCCCTCGGCCACCCTCTGCGCCACAAACGCGCCGCCCCACAGGAAAGCCGCCGTCAGCAGCGCCGCATCGGCGCGAAACCGCGTCACGGCGTCGCCTACTCCCGCGCGAGATCGGGCGGCGTCGCCTCGGCGACGAAGGCGGCCAGCGCCTCGTCGAGGGTCTTCATCTCCTGCGCGTTCGAGCCGAGGCGGCGGATCGAGACGGCGCGCTCGGCCGCCTCCTTCTTGCCGATCGCCAGCAGCACCGGAACCTTGGCCAGCGAGTGCTCGCGCACCTTGTAGCTGATCTTCTCGTTGCGCAAGTCGGCTTCGACTCTCAGGCCCTTCTTGCGCGCCTGCGCGACGAGCTCCATCGCGTAGTCGTCGCCCTCCGAGGTGATCGTGCAGACGACGATCTGGACCGGAGCGAGCCACAGCGGCAAGTGCCCGGCGTGGTTCTCGAGCAGGATGCCGATGAAGCGTTCGATCGAGCCACAGATCGCGCGGTGGATCATCACCGGCGTCGTCTTCTCGCTGTTGGCGGCGATATAAAAGGCGCCGAACCGCTCCGGCAAGTTGAAGTCGACCTGGGTGGTGCCGCACTGCCAGTCGCGGCCGATCGCGTCGCGCAGCACGTATTCGAACTTCGGCCCGTAAAAGGCGCCCTCGCCCGGATTGATCTGGGTGGTGACGACGTTGCCGTGGCGCGCCTTGATCTCGTCGAGCACGCGCCCCATCACTGCCTCGGCGTGATCCCACATCTCGTCTGTGCCGACGCGCTTGTCGGGGCGGGTCGACAGCTTGACGACGATCTTGTCGAAGCCGAAGTCGCCGTACACCGACAGGATCAGCTCGTTGATCTTGTGGCACTCGGCGGCGAGTTGCTCCTCGGTGCAGAAGATGTGCGCGTCGTCCTGGGTGAAGGCGCGCACGCGCATGACGCCGTGCAGCGCGCCCGACGGCTCGTAGCGGTGGACGACGCCGAACTCAGCCAGGCGCAGCGGCAGCTCGCGATAGGAGCGCAGGCCGTTCTTGAAGATCTGGATGTGGCCGGGGCAGTTCATCGGCTTGATGGCGTAGACGCGCTCGTCCTCCGCCTCGGCGTCGTCGCCGGCCGGCCGCGCCATGAACATGCTCTCGCGATACCAGCCCCAATGGCCGGAGATCTCCCACAGGCGCTTGTCGAGCACCTGCGGCGCGCTGACTTCCTGGTAATCGGCGGCGAGGCGGCGGCGCATGTAGGCGATCAGGGTCTGGTAGATCGTCCAGCCCTTCGGGTGCCAGAACACCGTGCCCGGCCCCTCCTCCTGGAAGTGGAACAGGTCCATCTCGCGCGCCAGCTTGCGATGGTCGCGCTTCTCGGCTTCCTCGAGCTGCTTGAGATAGGCGTCGAGCTCTTCCCGCTTGGCGAAGGCTGAGCCGTAGATGCGCGACAGCATCGGCTTGGTCGAGTCGCCGCGCCAATAGGCGCCGGCGACCTTCATCAGCTTGAACGCGTCGCCGACCTTGCCGGTCGAGGTCATGTGCGGACCGCGGCAGAGATCGGACCATTCGCCCTGACTATAGAGCTTGATCTCCTGGTCGGACGGAATGGCGTCGATCAGCTCGACCTTGAACGCCTCGCCCTTCTTCTCGAAAAAGCTCTTGGCGGCGTCGCGGCTCATCGCCGACTTCACGAACGGCCGGTCGCGCGCGACGATCTCGCGCATGCGCTTTTCGATCGCCGGGAAATCCTCGGGGGTGAACGGGGTCTGGCGGAAGAAGTCGTAGTAGAAGCCGTTCTCGATCACCGGGCCGATCGTCACTTGCGTGTCGGGCCACAGCGACTGCACCGCTTCGGCGAGCACATGCGCGGCGTCGTGGCGGATGAGCTCGAGCGCGCGCGGGTCGTCGCGGTTGACGAACTCGATCTTCGCGTCGGCGTCGATTTTCTCGGCGAGATCGGTCAGGACGCCGTCGCGCACCATCGCGACGCTGCGCTTGGCCAGAGACGGAGAAATCGATTTGGCAATGTCGAGGCCGGAAAGGCCGGGTTCGAAGGCGCGGCTCGCGCCGTCGGGGAAAGTAACCTGGACCATAATCGCTCCTATGGCTCACTCGCCGATACCAATCGGCGTAAGCGAATGGGGAGCGTATAGAGGCGCGGCGGCTTGAGAGCAATGCGGCCGATCGGCGGCGGGCGGGGCGGCGCACGGTTGGCGCAACCTTGGGACGCGCGGACGTGATTTCAACAGCTTGGGCGCCATTTTGTGTCCCTGCGAGAGCGATGGCGGCGGAGGAAGCGAGGGGCAAGGTTTATATACATTTGCATAATGTATTATACGAGTCATTACCCGAAGGCGCGCGACTGCAGGCGCGGCCGTTGGCCGCGCATATTCGCGAGGGCCGATACTGACCTGACAAGGCGCTGACGCCCCGGACGCGACCAGCGGTCGCGTCTACAATCGCGCGCGGCGCTGGCGGAGGTCGACGGCGCGCACCGTCGTGTCGCGCGAATCTCGGTTCTTGTCCGGCGCCCGCCACGTTGTCGCAGCCCTCGCCTTCGCGTTGACCTCCCCGCGCGGCGCGCCTTAGCTGCATTCCCGCTCTCATCCAACGGGCAAACCATGCTGCGACGCGCTTGGCAGAACGCAATGATCGCCCTGGCGCGCTCCGCTGGCCTGACGCGGTTCGTTCAGGCGTCGCGCCTCGGGGCGGCGCTGGCGCGGCGCTACATCGCCGGGGCGACGCCCGAGGCGGCCCTGGCGCGCGTCGCCCGCCTCGGAAGCGAGCAGTCGGTCCGCGCTTCGCTGTTCGCCCTCGGCGAATACGTTTCCGATCTCGCCACGATCGAAACCACGGTCCTCGAACAATTGTCGATCGTCGCGCAGCTCGCCGCTTCGCCGCTCGACCTGCACGTCTCGGTCGATCCGACGCAAATCGGGCACATGCTCGATCCCGCCCTCGCCCGTCGCAACGCGTTCTCCGTCGCCGAAGCGATCGCCGCCGCGCCGAAGGACTCGCCGCGCGTCAGAGCGATGATGCTCGACATGGAGGATCAGTCGTTCACCGACGCGACGATCGCTCTGCACGATGAGCTTCGCGACGGCGGCCTGCCGGTCGCGCTGACGCTGCAAGCCTATCTCCGACGCACCGAGGCCGACCTGAGCCGCCAGATCGCGCGCGGCGCCCACGTGCGGCTGGTCAAGGGCGCGTTTGTCGCCGGCGCGGCGACGAGCTTCACGCGACGCGGCGAGATCAAAGCCAACTCGCGCCGGCTGATCGACCTGATGTTTTCGCCGAGCGCGCGCGACAGCGGCTTCTATCCGTCGATCGCCACCCACGACGATCGGTTGCAGCGCTACGCCGCCGAGCGCGCCGAGGCGAACGGCTGGCCCGACGACGCGTGGGAGATTGAGATGTTGCTGGGCGTGCGCGACGATCTCGCCGCGGCGCTGGCGGCGAGCGGCCGGCGCGTGCGGCTCTATCTGCCGTTTGGCCGCGACTGGTGGCCCTACGCCATCCGGCGCATCGGCGAGAACCCAGGCAACGCGGCGCTGCTGGCGCGCTCGCTGATCTCGCGCTGACTAGCCGCCGCGCTATTGCGTCGGACAGTCCGGAATGCTGCCGTCGTATTGCCAGTTGTAGCTGATGGCGCCGTTGTCGCAGAGGCCGGGATGGAACTCCGCCGTCCCGCCGCCATTGGCGAAACTGGCGAAACGGGTGACGACCCCGGACGACGTTCCCGACGTCCACCTGACGCAGACGTTGATCGTCTTCTCGCCGCCGCCGCAGCCGTTCTTGAACTGCAGCACGTGCCAGCCGCCGTTCGGACACTCCTTGGGCGTCACGTCGGTCCAGCAGTTCTGGTCGGCAAGCGCCGGGCTCGCCGCCGCGACCAGCAGCGTGCTCGCCGCCGCCAGCCGCAGTCGCCAGATGGCAAGAGGTCGCTGATCGCCCATGCCCCCTCCTCGACCCGCGTTCGGAACCACAACCCCCCGAACGCGCGCCTGCCGTCCTCGCGCGCTTGCGCGCGGCGGCTCATTGGTAACGTCGAAATCCACGTCGGCCAAGCGGCGCGTGGCCGCAGCGGCCTTAAGGGCGCGTTCGGGAATTATCGCGTCAATTTAAGGTGCGTGGCGAGATCGTATAGTTCCATTCACTGTGGAAGTCGTGGGGACGGATTTTGAGGGCGGCCATCTCGTCATCCTCGACTTT
>JBEKVR010000071.1:0-22687 GCA_049513815.1 Roseiarcus sp.
CCTCCAACGCGTTCGCAAAAGTATCGGTCGTCACACGGTGAAAAACCCGAACGAACCCGTGCGCCCGAAGTCCCCCAAAGCCGCCCAAGCGCCAAACCGAACCTCGTCATGAATAGCAAGGGATAGATGTTGACCCCACTGGGGGGTTAGGCTGGATCCGCGAAATGGCGCCGGTTAGGCATGGGACCCTTGGGCACGGCGGCGCAGGCTTGCCGGGAACTCGAAAACGGAGCAGGTTCGATCGAAACCCGCAGCCATTCGGAGAATGTCGGGTGAGAGCGTGACGCAGTCCTTCGCTCCGTCCCGCCTCAAGCGGGTCGCCACGGCGCGAGTGGGCGTCGGCGCGCCTAAACGTCTCGTCGTCCTCGGCGCGACCGGTTCGATCGGACGTTCTTGTGCGCGGGTCGTGGCCGAGGCGTCGGGGCGCTTCGCGGTCGTCGCGGTAGCCGGCGGCCGCAATGGCGCGGCGCTCGCGCACGCGGCGCTGGAATTCGGCGCTTCGTTCGCCGCGCTCGCCGATCCCGCCGGCTACGCCGAGCTGAAGGCGGGCGTCGCGGGAAGCGGCATTGAAATCGCCTGCGGACCCGAAGCAGTGGTCGAAGCGGCGCTTCGCGACGCCGATCTCGTCGTCTCGGCGATCGTCGGTGCGGCCGGCCTTGCCCCGACCTACGCGGCGATTTCTGCGGGCCGCGCCGTCGCGCTCGCCAACAAGGAAACGCTGGTGTGCGCCGGCGAGGCGGTGACAGCGGCGGCGCGCCGATCCGGGGCGCGCCTGCTGCCGGTGGATTCGGAACATAACGCAATCTTTCAGGCGATGGGCGGACGCGATCCTGCGACGATCGTCAAGATGACCATCACCGCCTCGGGCGGTCCGTTCCGGCAATGGAGCGTTGAGCGCATCGCGAAGGCGACGCGCGCCGAGGCGCTCGCCCATCCCAACTGGGCCATGGGCCCGAAAGTCACCATCGACTCCGCGAGCCTGATGAACAAGGGTCTCGAACTCATCGAGGCGCATCATCTTTTCGGCGTTCCCGCCGAACGGTTGGCGGTAGTCGTCCATCCTCAATCGATTGTTCACGGCCTGATCGCCTTCGCCGACGGGTCGTTGATCGCCGGCATGGCCTCGCCGGACATGCGCACGCCAATCGCTCACTGCTTGGCCTACCCCGAGCGGATCGTTTCGGGCGTGGCGGCGCCGGATCTCGCCGCGCTGGGCGCGCTGACATTCGAGCAAGCAGATCTTGTCCGGTTTCCCGCGCTGGCGCTGGCGATCGACGCGCTCAGCGAAGGCGGCGGCGCGCCGACGGCGCTCAACGCGGCCAACGAGGTCGCCGTCGAGGCGTTTCTCGCCGGCCGCATCGGATTCAGCGCGCTTTCCCGCATCGTCGAGCGCACCCTCGGGGCGATGCGCGCGGCTGGCGAGACCTCTGCCCCGACAACGGTTGCGCAGGCGCTGGCGATTCACAATATCGCGCGAGATCGGGCGCTCGCCCTCTTGGACTAGGGTCGCCGATGCGTCATTGCGACCGAATTGGCGCAGGATGACTCCCAGTGCGCAAGAGAAGCGCTATTCTATTCTGGCGATGGCGACCGCGCGCGAGTTGCCGCAAGCGAGCTCACGGCCAGCAAGGACTGAAGGGAGACACTGGTCCTGAAGGAGATCCAAGACCGAAAGGCGATTCTGGGCGTGCTGGGCCACAGGGTCTGCAAGGCGTTCAAGAACCCGATGGGGCTGCTCGCGGCAAAGGGATGACGCCGCGCAACGACCGTATCGAAAGAACTTTTGGAGGGCGCCCGAACCCGTTCGTTAAAGAGACGCCTTCTCACCGCCGAACCGTTTGTCTATGTAGTCAGCCACCAGCGCTTTGAAATCCGCCGCAATGGTCGGGCCACGAAGAACCAAGGCCTTGGCGCCGTCAATGAATACCGGCGCGGCCGGCGTTTCCCCAGTGCCCGGCAAAGAGATGCCGATATCGGCGTGCTTGCTCTCGCCGGGACCGTTGACGATGCAGCCCATGACAGCGACGTTGAGCTTTTCCACGCCCGGATATCTCTCTCGCCAAACGGGCATGGCGTCGGCGAGGTAGCTCTGAATTTCGCTCGCCAATTCCTGAAAAACGGTCGAAGTCGTGCGCCCGCAACCCGGGCACGCGGCGACCTGCGGCGTGAACGTTCGAAAGCCTATGGTCTGCAAAATGTCTTGCGCGACTTTCACTTCCAAACTGCGATCGCCGTTCGGTTCAGGCGTTAGCGAAACGCGGATCGTGTCGCCGATTCCTTCCTGCAACAGGACCCCCAGCGCGGCCGAAGAGGCGACAATGCCCTTCGAGCCCATATACCCGCTTCGGTGAGGCCAAGATGCAGCGCGTAGCTCGAGCGTACGGCCAGCGTTCGATAGACGGTTATCAGATCCTGCACCGCCGACACCTTGGCGGAAAGAATGATGCGCTCACGCGCGAGTCCCATCTCCTCCGCCCGCGCCGCCGACAGCAGCGCCGACTGGGCCATCGCTTCGCGCATCACGGCGCGCCCTTCCAGCGGCTTCGGCGCGACCGCGTTTTCGTCCATCAGATGCGTCAGCAATTCTTGGTCGAGCGAGCCCCAGTTGGCGCCGATGCGCACACATTTGCCGTGACGCATCGCCATTTCGACGATCTGTCCAAATTGCAGGTCGCGCTTATTGCGAAAACCGACATTGCCCGGATTGATGCGATACTTGTCGAGCGCTTCGGCGCAAGCGGGATGATCCGCAAGCAATTTATGGCCAATGTAATGAAAGTCTCCGATTAGCGGCGCGCTCACGCCAATACGCGCCAGGCGATCGCGAATGTGAGGCACCGCAGCCGCCGCTTCGTCGCGATCCACAGTGATTCGCACGAGTTCGGAACCCGCGCGCGAAAGCGCCGCGACTTGTCGCACCGTCGCCTCGACATCGGCGGTGTCGGTGTTGGTCATCGACTGCACGACGATCGGCGCGGCGCCGCCGACGATGACGGCCCTCTCGCCTTCTCCGACGCGCACGCCCACGCTGGCGCGGCGCGGGCGAGATCCGAAGGCGATATCGGTATCGGCCTTATGCATCGGCATGGTTCCCATGTGTAAACTCAGCCATCTCGAATTATGCACTTTTGCTCTTCGACGCATTCCGGGTTTTCTAGATCTTGTCGATCGCCCCGACGATGAATTTGGAAATCGCCAGAATTCTCATCCGTAAAAGTCCTCAATTCCCTCTGTGAGTTCTGAAATGACACGCGAACAACCGCCCCCTCCCCCCTAGCTATTTAGATTGCGCCGCCGCCTTGGGAAGATCGCATCTGAAACTCTCTGGCGATTGACTCGAGAATCGCTGCGCGGCAAATTCGAGCGACAGCCCTGCGACGATGGCGGCGTCTCGCTGCCGCCGCCTAATTTCGAAATGCGGTTGCCCCGGTCCGCTCCGGTAGAGCCGCGGCTTTGCAGCTCTGACGGGGATGAGGCGTCGCTGGTCGCCCTAACGCCTCCGGGCCTGGCATGAGTAGATTCCGAGTCTGCCTTCGCTAGCCCGAAGCTGGCTAAAGTTATTTGATTGGTCTCGCGATTGCGTGGGCAATCCGTGACTTCTCGGTATGTAGCCGAGAGACAGGTTGGCTAATTGTGCCGCCAGTGAAGCGGCGTTGTCGTGACCGCTTGTAATTAGAGGCTCACTTTTGGGAGGCAATATGCTCCAAGGCATCAACAGCCCGAGTGACTTGCGGCGCCATAAGCCAGCGGACCTCAAGCAAATCGCGAAAGAACTCAGGGCAGAGACAATTGAGGCTGTTTCCGTCACGGGCGGCCACTTGGGCGCGGGTCTTGGCGTCGTCGAACTGACAATCGCGCTGCACTACATATTCGATACACCCAAAGATCGACTGATCTGGGACGTCGGGCACCAAGCGTATCCTCACAAAATACTGACCGGTCGCCGAGATCGGATTCGTACGCTGCGGACCGGGGGAGGCCTTTCGGGCTTTACCAAACGATCCGAAAGCGAATACGACCCGTTCGGCGCCGGACATGCCTCGACCTCAATTTCAGCCGCCCTCGGCATGGCGGTCGCGCGCGACCTGAGAAATGAGAAACACAATATCATAGCGGTGATCGGCGACGGCTCGATGTCGGCCGGGATGGCTTATGAGGCCATGAACAACGCCGGGGCGATGAATAGCCGGCTGATCGTGATCCTCAATGACAACGACATGTCGATTTCGCCGCCGGTCGGCGCCATGTCTGGATATTTTTCGCGCCTGATTTCGAGCCAAACCTATCGTTCCTTGCGCGATATTGGCAAACAACTCGCCCGGCGACTGCCAAAATCCTTAGAAATCAAAGCCGAGCGCCTTGACCAATTTGCGCGCGGCTTCTGGACCGGCGGATCGCTGTTCGAAGAGCTTGGATTCTCCTATGTGGGGCCGATCGACGGGCACAACTTCGGCCACCTCCTGCCGGTGCTGCGAAACGTTCGTGACGCCCGCAACGGCCCGATCCTCGTGCACGTCGTAACGAAGAAGGGCAAAGGCTACCCGCCCGCGGAAGCGTCCAGCGACAAATACCATGCCGTCGCAAAATTCGACGTCGCGACGGGAGAACAATCGAAAACCAAGGCGAAGGCGCCGTCGTTCACCAGGGTTTTCGCAGAAAGTCTCATCAAAGAGGCGACGAAGGACGACCGCATCGTCGCGGTGACGGCGGCGATGCCGGCCGGCACCGGGCTCGATATTTTCGGCATGGCCTTCCCGACGCGAACGTTCGACGTAGGTATCGCCGAGCAGCACGCGGTGACGTTCGCCGCCGGCCTCGCAGCGGAGGGCTACAAGCCATTTTGTGTCATTTATTCGACGTTCTTGCAGCGCGGCTACGATCAAGTCGTTCACGATGTGGCGATTCAATCGTTGCCCGTGCGCTTTGCGATCGACCGGGCTGGGCTTGTCGGAGCCGATGGTCCCACACACGCCGGTTCATTTGACGTCGCCTATCTCGGCTGCCTGCCAGGCTTCGTAATTATGGCAGCGGCGGACGAGGCGGAGCTCGCCCATATGATTGCGACCGCCGCCGCAATCGACGATCGCCCCTCGGCGGTTCGTTACCCGCGCGGCGACGGCCTCGGCGTGACGATCCCGGAAGTCGGCGTTCCGCTCGAAATCGGCAAGGGACGAATTGTTCGCCAAGGCGACAAGGTCGCACTCCTCTCGTTTGGCGCCCGCCTTGCGGAATGTTCAAAGGCCGCAGTGGAGCTTGCCAAATTTGGTCTTTCCACCACGGTCGCGGACGCTCGCTTCGCCAAGCCGCTCGATGTCGATCTCGTCTTGAAGCTCGCTCGCGAGCACGAAATCCTCATCACGATCGAAGAAGGATCGATCGGCGGCTTCGGGTCTTACGTGCTGCAAACGCTGGCCGAGCACGGGCGGCTCGACGACGGCCTCAAAGTCCGCTGCATGGTGCTGCCCGACGTGTTCCTGGCGCACGACAGCTCAGAGGCAATGTACGCCAAGGCGGGGCTCAATGCCGAGGGGATCGTCGAAAAGGTGCTCGACGTTCTCGGCGGCGGCGCGAATCAAATCCGCCCGGTCGACGCCACCGCAAATGCGCACGCGTCTGTCGTAGCGCCGCAACATCGCGTTCCCTTGCGAGTCATTCTCGCTCAGCCGCGGGGCTTCTGCGCTGGCGTCGTGCGTGCGATTGAAATCGTCGAACGCTCGCTGGAGATATACGACCAGCCGGTCTATGTTCGCCATGAGATCGTTCATAACAAGCACGTCGTCGACGGCCTAAAGGCCAAAGGCGCCCGCTTCGTCGAGGAGTTGTCCGAAATCCCCGACAACGCCATCACAATATTCAGCGCGCACGGCGTGCCAAAGAAGGTGGAGCAGGAGGCGGCGGCGCGACAACTCGTCGTCCACAACGCCACCTGCCCGTTGGTCACCAAGGTTCATATCCAGGCCAAGCGTTACGTGATGCAGGGACGAACGCTTATCCTCATCGGTCACGCGGGCCATGCGGAAGTCGAAGGAACGCTGGGGCAGATTTCCGCTCCGGTCGTGCTCGTTCAGACCGAGAGCGATGTCGCAAGCCTCACGATCCCCGCCGACACGCCAGTCGGTTATGTGACGCAGACGACGTTGAGCGTGGACGACACCAAAGGGATCATCGCCGCCTTGCATCAGCGATTCAGCGATCTTGTCGGTCCGGACACGCGAGACATTTGCTACGCGACGCAAAACCGTCAGATGGCGGTTCGAGACTTGTGCAAAGAAGTGGACGTGATCATTGTCGTCGGCGCAAAGAATAGTTCAAATTCAAATCGGTTGTGTGAAATCGGCGCGGAAATGGGAGTGCCGAGCTATCTCATCGCCGACAGCGCCGACCTTCGTCACGAATGGGTGGAGAACGCTCGCGCCGTCGGCGTCACCGCCGGCGCATCCGCGCCCGAGCAGCTCGTGCAGGGCGTCGTTCAATGGCTCGGCCGCCTTGGTCCTGTCGAAATCTCGACTCTTGATGGTCCCGATGAATCCGTAGAGTTTCGGTTGCCTGTGCAACTGGCGCGAGCGTGACTGGCTCTCGCTTCCAAAACCTCGCGACGCGACGAGCGACCGAAGGGCAAGCTATGACGATGCCGTTTTTCAAGGAAGCGAAAATTGGCCTGTATGTGCTGAAGCAGAAACTAGCCGGCAGAGAGCGCTATCCTCTCGTCCTCATGCTCGAGCCGTTGTTCCGCTGCAACCTCGCCTGCGTGGGGTGCGGCAAGATCGATTATCCAGATCCGATCCTCAATCAGCGATTGTCGACGCAAGAGTGTCTCGACGCGGTCGATGAATGTGGCGCGCCGATGGTGGCGATCCCCGGCGGCGAACCGTTGATCCATCGCGATATCGGCGACATCGTGAAGGGGATCGTGGCGCGCAAGAAATTCGTCTCGCTCTGCACCAACGCGCTTTTGCTCGAGAAGAAGCTCCACCTGTTCGAGCCGTCGCCTTATCTATTCTTTTCGGTGCATCTCGACGGACTAAAGGACCACCACGACAAGTCGGTGTCGCTCAGCGGCGTTTTCGACATCGCTATCGCGGCGATCAAGAAGGCCAAGGCCAAGGGATTCGCCGTCAATGTCAACGCGACGATATTCGACGGCCATGCGCCGGAGGATATCGCTGCGTTCCTCGATTTGGCGAAAGGACTGGACGTCGGCGTCTCGATTTCGCCCGGCTACGCCTATGAGCGGGCGCCCGACCAGGAGCATTTCCTCAATCGCCGCAAGACCAAGGAATTGTTTCGTCGGGTCTTCTCGCTGGGCAAAGGCAAGAAGTGGCAGTTGATGCATTCCAGTGTCTTCCTGGACTTTCTCGCTGGCAATCGAGAGCTCCACTGCACGCCTTGGGGCATGCCCACGCGCAACGTCTTCGGCTGGCAGAAGCCCTGCTATCTCCTCGGCGAGGGATACGTCAGTTCGTTCAAGGAGTTGATGGAGACGACTGACTGGGACAGTTACGGAACCGGCCGATATGAAAAGTGCGCCAATTGCATGGCGCATTGCGGTTATGAACCGACGGCCGCGAACGTAACGATGAGCCGTCCCTGGTCGGCGATCTGGACGGCGATTCGCGGCGTGCGAACGGACGGCCCGATGGCGCCGGAGATCCCGCTCAATCAACAGAGGCCGGCGGACTTCGTTTATTCGCGCCATGTCGAAACGTTGCTGGCCAAAGTTAGACGGAAAGACGACTCGATCAAAGCCTTAGAGTCGGACACTTCGACTCCGGCGCAATAGTCGGCAAAGCGACTTCCCTGCGCCGCGGGCTTCGTGATCAAGAAGTTCTCCGTTTGCGGTGAAGCGGCCGCGAGATGAGGCGGTTATTGTAAATCATGCTCACGTCCATCATCGTTCGGATCGTCGAGTTTTGCATTCGTCGCGCCTGGATGGTGCTTGGCGTCGGCTTGCTGATCGCGATTGGATCGAGCGTCTACACGGCGCGCCACTTCCGCCTAAACTCGGACGTCAGTGCTCTGCTTTCGAACAAACTCGACTGGAGCAAACGCGACATCGCGTTTGAAAGCGCCTTCGGCCGTTTCGGAATCATTGACGTCGTCGTCGCAGCGCCGACGCCCGAGTTGACCGGAGCGGCCACGGTGGAATTGACGCAGGCGCTCGCCAAGGAGAAGGGGCTGTTCCCCGACGTCTCGAACGCCGGCGCTACGGAGTTTTTCGCCCAGCACGGGCTTCTGTTCTTGCCGAAGCAGGCGTTGGAGAAGAATCTTGGAGGACTGATTCAGGGCGAGGCGTTAATTCAGGACCTCGCCTCCGACCGTAGCCTGCGCGGGTTAATCGCGGGGCTCGAGGACGTGCTTCTCGGCCTTCAGTCCAATCACTTGAAACTCGACGATCTCGGCCACCCTTTGAACCAAGTGTCCGATACGCTGGACAATGTGCTCGCTGGGCGGCCGGCGAGTTTTTCGTGGCGGGTCCTAGTGCAAGGCAAGCCCGCGGCCCCGAACGATCTTCGCGGCTTTATCGAAGTCCATCCTGCGCTCGACTTCAGCGCCCTACAGCCGGGCCTTCGAGCGAGCGAGGCCATTCGCCGGATCGCAGCGGATATCTTGCCAAAATATCAGGCGAGCCTACGTCTCACCGGCGTCGTGACGATGAACGACGAACAGTTTGGGACGATCAAGGAGAACGCGGTTCGAAACGGTCTCATCACGTTGGCGATCGTCACATTCATTCTCTGGCTCGCGTTACGCTCGGGGCGACTCATGGCTGCAGTCGCTGTCAATCTCTTTGTCGGCCTCGCCGTGACGGCGGCTCTGGGTCTGTTCATGGTCGGCGCGTACAATCTCATTTCTGTTTACTTTTCGGTGCTTTTCGTCGGCATTGGCGTCGATTTCGGTATTCAGTTCAGCGTTCGCTATCGCGCCGAACGGCACGAGATCGACAATCTCGCCAAGGCGATTCAAATCGCCGGCTTTCACGTCGGCGCGCCGCTGACTCTAGCGGCGTTCGCGACCGCAGCGGGGTTCCTGTCGTTTCTCCCCACGGACTACAAGGGCGTGTCTGAATTGGGCCAGGTCGCTGGTTGCGGCATGCTGATCGCATTCGCCACCACCATCACGCTTCTGCCGGCGCTGATCTTCCTGCTGAACCCGCCCGGAGAACCGGAACCGCTCGGATATTCGTCGCTCGCACCGGTGGACGAGTACATGAATCGACACCGGATTGGAATTATTGCCGGCACCGCGATCGTCGTGGTCGCTGGGTTGCCGCTACTGCATTGGCTCAGCTTCGACTTCAATCCGATCAATCTGCAGAGCCCCAATACAGAGTCGATCGCGACTTATCTCGAACTTAGTCGCGATCCCAGCACCGACACCAACGCCATCCAGGTGCTGGCGCCGTCGCTCGAAGAGGGAAATGCGATCGGCGCGCGCGTTTCGAAGCTGCCGGAAGTTTCGCATGTCGTGACGCTCTCGAGCTTCATTCCCGAAGAACAGGCGGAAAAGCTCCCCATCATTCAAGACGCCGGAAACAAGCTTGCCCCCGCCTTCGATCCCAAGAACGTTCAGTCTGCCCCGACCGATGCCGAAAATGTCGATGCCTTGAGCGAGGGCTCGCAGCGACTGACGGAGGCGGCGAGCAATCTGACGGGACCCGGGGCCGACGCGGCGCGGCGACTCTCTCTCGACCTTTCCAACTTGTCGCATGCGACCCAGGCCGCGCGCGATAAGGCGACGGACAGTGTCGTTTGGTCGCTGGGACAGGTCTTGGACTCGTTGCAAGCCTCGCTCCAGACCACGTTGGTCACGCGAGCGTCTCTGCCGCCGGGCCTTACGCGGGATTGGG
Organism: Roseiarcus sp.; assembly: GCA_049513815.1. Taxonomy (GTDB): domain Bacteria; phylum Pseudomonadota; class Alphaproteobacteria; order Rhizobiales; family Beijerinckiaceae; genus Roseiarcus. The sequence continues at coordinate 9,848 of JBEKVR010000071.1, forward strand.
CGACGTTGGACGGCCGCGCTCGCGTTTCGATCGCGCCCAAGGACGACCCCAGCGACAATGACGCCATGCGTCGTTTCGCGCGCGCGGTGCTGGCCGTCGAGCCAAGCGCTACCGAGGGACCGATCACCATTTTGGAGGCGGGCGACTTGGTCGTCCACGCCTTCGTCGAAGCCGGCGCATTGGCGCTGCTGTCGATAGCGATTTTGTTGTGGCTCGTGCTCAAGCGCATGGGCGACGTTATGTTGACGCTCATTCCTCTGGCGCTCGCTGGCGTGGTGACGTTGGAACTCACCGTGTTGGTGGGTCTGCCGCTCAACTTCGCCAATATCATCGCCCTGCCGCTGCTCCTCGGCGTCGGCGTGGCGTTCAAGATCTATTACATTATGGCCTGGCGCGAGGGGCAAACGAACCTTCTGCAGACCAGTCTTACCCGCGCCGTCATCTACAGCGCGCTCACGACTGCCACCGCATTTGGCAGTCTCATCTTCTCGAGTCATCCCGGCACGTCGAGCATGGGCAAACTGCTGGCTCTTTCGCTCGTGTGCACGCTGGCGGCGGCCGTGTTGTTTCAACCAATCCTGATGGGCAAGCCGCGAAAAGCGCCATCAGAAATGTGACCATCCCCGATCACGCAAAGGGAGAATTCAACGATGCTATCCAAGCTTTTGCTCTCAGCGGCATTTATCGCCGTCTCGTCTTTGGCGCTCGCTCAATCGGGCACGTCTGAAGAACAAGCCGCGTGCCGTCCCGATGTTCGCCGGTTCTGCCATGCGATCAAGGTGCAAGAGGGCGATGAAGCCTTTCTTGAATGCCTCGAGCTTCACCGCGACCACCTGTCGGAGGCCTGCAGAAACGTGTTGAAGGACCATGGCAGGTGACTTCGCCGAGCGGCCCGACCAAGAGAACCCGGGTCGGCGCTCCAGCGACGGGGTTTCTCGATCGGTCGATCGCATCGGCGAACGGCGCGAGACGGTACGCCGCTGTCGCAACAACGGGCATGTTTCCATCGCCGCTTCGGGAGATGGAAGATGAGAACTAGTTTCAAGTTCGCCGTCGCGGTTGCGATCGCGATGTTGACAACGGGCTATGCTCGTTCGGCGTCGAATCAAGACGCGATCCCAGTTCCGCCGCCGAACCCATTCAGGACCGTGGCTCCGGCGCCGAGCCCATCCAATATCGCGGTTCCGGCGCCGAACCCATCCAAGGCGGCGGCTCCGGCGCCGAACCCATCCAAGGCCGCCGCTCCGACGCCGAACCCATCCAAAACCGAAGCTCCGGCAGCGTACGACCACAACACCGCGGCCGGGTTCTGGCAGGAGACCGACGATCAAGGCCGTCCTGGAGCTTGGTTTCTGTTCGTCGAGAAGGACGGGCTTTATCAAGGGCGGCTCGTCAAGGGGTTCAAACAGCCGGGACAACCCCTGATCGAGACATGCGAAAAATGCGCCGGGGATCAAAAGGATGCGCCGATGCAGGGCCTGACGATCGTCAAGGACATGAAACGTAACGGCAACAAATACACTGGCGGCAGCATCCTCGATCCCCGCGACGGCACGGTCTACCACGCTCAGATGGAGCTAAGCGCGGACGGGCAGCAACTCGGGGTGCGAGGCTATTTGGGCATTCCACTTCTTGGCCAGACACAGATCTGGACCCGGCTGCCGGACGATGCGATGGCGCCGGATGACATTCCCGACGAATCCCACGGGCCCGATTGGAAGCCCGAGTGAGGCCGTATCGCTGTCGCCCCGAACGCGCCGCCGACTACGAAATTGAAAGGACTTCGATCCGCCGCCTCCGTCACATTCCAAATTCGTTGGGGTGTCCGGATATCGAGTTCTTGTATCGGGCAATCGCCCAAAGCGGGAAGAACTTCGAATAGCCGTGGTAGCGTAAATAGAAGACGCGCGGAAACCCGGTTGCCGTGTACCGTTCCTCGTCCCAAAATCCATGCGTTCCTTGGGCGTCAAGGAGGAACTTGACGCCGCGCGCTACGCTCGGATCGCTGGTGCGCCCCGCAGCCATAAGACCAAGGAGCGCCCATGCTGTCTGGGAGGCTGTGCTCGGCGCCGGTTCGTGGCCGTGATAGTCAAGCTTATAGCTTGCGCCGTCTTCGCCCCAGCCGCCGTCTTCGTTTTGAATGGCCGCGAGCCAATCGGCGGCTCGCGCCATTTCCGGCGCGCTCGGATCTACCCCCGCCATGTTGAGGGCGCAAAGCGCCGACCAAGTGCCGTAGATGTAGTTCATGCCCCAGCGGCCGAACCAACTTCCGTCCGCCAACTGCGTTTGACGAAGATAACGCAGAGCGTTGCGCAGAGCAGAGCTGGTCTCGGGTCGTTCGCCGAGCTGCGCGAGCATCGACACGCAGCGGCCCGTCACGTCCTCGGTGGGGGGGTCGAGCAAGGCGCCGTGATCGGAAAACGGGATGTTGTTGAGGTAAAGGTAGTTGTTGTCGGCGTCGAACGCCCCCCAGCCGCCGTTGCGACTCTGCAGGCCGCAAATCCACTCTCTCGCGCGCTCGATCGCACCACGAAACGATTGATGACCGCGCGCTCTTTGCTGCCGGTCCATGGCCATCACGACGACGGCGGTGTCGTCGAGGTCCGGGTAATGCGGATTGGCGAATTGAAACGCCCAGCCGCCAGGACGCACGTTCGGCCGGCGCGCGCTCCAATCGCCGACGACATTCATCTCTTGCAGCGGCTGCAGCCATTTCAGGCCGGCGGCGACCGCGTCCAACGCCCGCTCGTCGCCGACCTCCAGCAACGTTTGGCACGCCAGCGCCGTGTCCCACACCGGGGAAAGACAGGGTTGGCAATAGACTTCCTCGGGTCTGACGATGAGGAGCTTGTCGATCGAGCGGCGCGCAGCGAGGTAATCCGGGTCCCGACGATCACGGCCCAGCGCGTCGTACATCATCACCGAATTGGCCATCGCGGGAAAAATCGCCCCAAGACCGTCTTCGCCGTTGAGACGCTCGTTCACGAACGCGACGGCCGCGTCGACGGCCCGCTGGCGCAATCGCTCGGGAAAATGTGGTTCCACAACGCGCAGAATTGCATCGACGCCGTTGAAAAACAGCGACCATGTCAGACTCTGATGCGGCGCCTTGGGCGCCAGGCCGATCGTCTTGGGCGGCTCGAGAAAGAGTTCGTCGACGCCGACGTTCTTTGGGTTGCGCGCTTGCGGCTTCAGGGCGCCCAACACCAACAGCGGCACGATGACCGTGCGCGCCCAATAGGACATCTTGTTGAGATGGAGCGGAAACCAGTTCGGCAACAGCATAATCTCGACCGGCATCAGCGGAACTGCCCGCCAGCTTACGACGCCGAACAGCGCCAGCAGCGCTCTTGTGAAGACATTACTCCGCGCCGCGCCGCCGCGTTCGCGAATCGCCTCGCGCGCTCGGCGCATATGCGCCGCCTGCGGATCGTCGCCAATCATCTTCAGCGCAAAATACGCTTTCACGCTGGCGCTCATATCGAAGTCGCCACCGTAGAACAGCGGCCAACCGTTATGCGCGGCCTGGATGCGGCGTAAATAGTTCGCGATCTTGCCTTCGATCTCTGCATCGACCGGCTCGCCGAGGTAGTGTCTAAGGAGTACGTATTCGGCAGGAATGGTGGCGTCGGCTTCGAGTTCGAACAGCCAATGTCCGTCCGGGCGCTGAGCGGCCAGCAGGGCGTCGGTCGCCGCGGAGATCGATCGATCCAGGGATTGCCGGCCAGTTTCGCCGGGCGCCGTCGTGGTCTCGCGCATCGATTTGCCTCTTGTTCACTTTACGCACACGTGCGGATGTCCGATACAGATCCCGCTCCCAGATCAATCGACGCCGTCGCTCACCGTCCTCTCAACTCCAAGACAACGCAATTCCGCTGAAAATCGTCCTCACGGCGGCGCCAACATTTCTGCTGCTTTCGCGCCCGAGCGGATGGCGCCCTCAATCGTCGCGGGCAGCCCGGTCCGGGTCCAGTCGCCAGCGAGGACGAGATTGTCCCACGCCGTCTCCGCGCCAGGGCGCTTGGCTTCCTCTCGCGGCAAGGCAGCGAACGTCGCACGACGTTCGCGCACAATTTGCCACGCCGGCATGGCGTCCGCGAGATTGGCGATGACGGCGACTTCACTCCAGATCCGCCGGGCGAGATCTTCCCGCGAGAGGTCCAGCAGATCGTCTGCGGCGCTGACCGTGACCGACAGGCGTCCAGGGAACGCGAATAGCCACTGGGCCGTGCCGTTGACCACGCCGATCATCGGCGCGAGGCCCTCGGGCGGATCGATGCGGAAATGCGCGTTGACGATGGCGCGAAATTCCGTCGGCGTCGGCAAGTCCGGCACGAGAGACTCCGCGGCCGCTGGCGGCACGGCGAGGATGACGGCGTCGCTCGACGTCAAGTGAATAGACGCGTCGCCGAAGTCGAGCGCCGTCACGCGGTCGGCCCCGAGCGCAAGCTGGCGAAGGCGGCGACCGTAGTTCACGCCGCCGCCATGGTCGGCGATGTATTGAAGCGCCGGCGCGATGAAAACGGTGGAAAGACCGTTGTGAGCGATCAACGGGCGATAGTTGCCTCCGCCGGCGGCGAGCGTCTCCCGGATAATCGCCGCCGCCAATGCCGCCGAACCGCTTCGCGGTTCGGTGTTGAGCGCGGACATCAGCAAGGGTTCGATCAGTCGCGAGTAAAGCGGCCCCGAACACGAAATCGTCTCGCCGATCGTGGCGCTGGCTTTGGCCCGCAATAACTTGGCGAGCGCGAAATATTCGCGCAGGCGCGTGCCGGGGACGCGACGCGCCGGGTCGAGGATCCACCAAGGAATGATTCCGTCGTTGGCGCGCACCGTCCAGCGCTCGCCAGTCGCAAGATCGACAAAGGGGAAACTCGCAGACGGCGGCGCCGTAAGACCAGCGCGCGCGCCGATGAGGTCGAGGTAGGAGAGGGCGGCCTTGTTGCCGGACAATACGAGATGATTGCCGTTGTCGATCTCCATGGCGAGCGTGGAATCGTAATACGAACGACAGCGTCCGCCCGCTTGGTTGGTCGCCTCATGAACCGTGACCGCTAAGCCGCGAGACGCCAACCGCACGGCGGCTGACAGTCCCGCCAATCCGGCGCCGACGACGTGGATTTGTCGCGGCGTCACAAGATGCCGTGGCACAGAACGATCCAGATGAGTTGCGCGCGGCGCCGCTTGACGGGCGCGCGCGGCGGAAGCCATCCTCGCGCGACGAGATGCTCGAGGATCGAGCGGTAGGCCGCGCTCATAATACGGGCAGTGCGCACGACCCGGCGCGGGCTCCGAGCAATGATCGCGTCGGACTCGACGAAATGGCGCCGAGCGCGCGCGACGACCGGCGCGCACGCTTGATCGATCGCAGGATTGGCGATTGCGTCCAGAGGTTCGCTCGACGTTATTCCGGCGGCGTGCAGCGCTTCCTGCGGAAGATAGAGTCTCCCGATGCCGGCGTCCTCGTCGATATCGCGCAGGATGTTGGTCAGTTGGAGGGCGCGGCCGAGGTGATGCGCCAGGGCGAGGCCTGGCGCGTCCTCCATTTTGAATACGCGAACGCATAGGCGACCCACGGCGCTCGCCACGCGATCGCAGTAAAGGTCGAGCGTCGCCCAATCGGGCGCGCGGATCGGGGCGATGACGTCCATTTCCATGCCGTCGATGACGGCCAAGAAATCGTCACGGCGCAGGTTGAAAGTTCGGATCGCGTCGGCCAGCGTATGCAAGTGGGGAGGCGCGGCGCCTGCGTAAATTGCATCGACGTCGTGACGCCAGCGCTGCAATTGAATGAGATGGACTTCGCGAGGGCCGCTATTGTCTGCAATGTCGTCGACAGCGCGACAGAACGAATAGATTTCGAACATCGCCCGTCGCTGCTCGGGCGGCATGAGCCGCATCGCCATATAGAACGAGCTGCCGGAGGCGCTTACGCGAGCTTCGGGGACAGGCCCTAAATCTGGCGCGTTCAAGTGTGCGGCCGAGGCCGGCAGGCGTTCGGGCGAGCCAAAGCGGCGCGAAGCGCTATTGAGAGCGGCAAGAAGACCGATGCCCCCCGCGCGCCATTTGCCCAGATGAGTCTCCGCGCTGAGAGGATCGGTCACGGTCAGCATGCGCGCGACCCGCAACGCCAGCGCATGAATGACCGAAATTTCGAGCCCCAAGCGCCAATCTGCGATTGCGGTCTTGAGTCGGTCTCCTTCATGCAGCATTTTCTCGGCGCGATGCGCGAGTTCCGCGATGCAGCGACGCAATGCCGGCGAGGCGTGGTCTTCGCCGAGCGCTTCAACGCCGAGGCCGTACTTGGCGAGATCGTCCAAAGGCAAATAGACTCGGTCGAGATTGCGATAATCCAAGCCGCAGTCTTGAAGGTGGTTGTTGATCTGCAGCGCGGCGCATATCTTGTCTGAAGCGGGCCACGTCGAGCGGCTCTCGCCGTGCACGTCCAGCACGAAGCGACCGACCGGCATGGCCGAGAGGGCGCAATATGACATCAAATCCGCCCAGTCTTTATAGCGTCGCTTGGAAGCGTCGAGGCGAAAGGCGCGCAACAGATCCTGCGCGTGCTCGGGCGAAAGTCCTCGCTCCGCGAGCGCGCGCCGCAAAGCCGCCGATTGCGGATTGGCGTCCGGGCGTTCATCGCCGATGAGGTCGGCCTCCATGCGATCGAGCAGTTCGATTTTCGCCGCCGGCGTCAGCGAGGGGTGATCCGCTACATCGTCAGCGACGCGTGCGAATTCGTAGAAGGCCAGAATTGGCCGACGGTGTTGCGCCCGGACGAGTAGAGACGCCACCGGGAAGTTTTCGTCCCGATGGGTTTTGCCCGATCGCAACTCGCTGGCGTTCGTCATGGGGCCTCTGTCGCACGCGCCTGCACGCGGCCCTTCCAAAGACCGCCCCGACCCCGCACGGATTGATAAGCGGATTCCAACGTGAAAGCCATGTAAACGATCGCGATCGCCGGCAGGGTCGGTCCCCACAGCGGCAAGAGTCCGTAGAACCGAAGCGTCGGCTGAAAAGCGACCGCCATCATGGTCCAAGCCAGAAGCCCGAAAATCTGTGCGGCGCCGTGACCGAAAAGCGCTGCAAGCACCGGAACGACGAAAACGACAGTCAGGCCAGCCAAGGCGACCGCAAGCAGCAGCGGCGAATAGCGAAGCTGGGCGTAGGCGGAGCGAACGACCATCCGCCGGATTTCGTCCATTGTCGAATAAGGTCGGATGCTGATCACGCGCTCGCTGAGGCTGAGGCGTATCGGCCCCTGTCTCTTTAGAAGGCGCGCCATGGCGCAATCGTCGATTAACGAACCGCGTATGGCTTCGACGCCTCCGGCGGCCTGAAGCGCTTCGCGGCGCACCAGCATGCAGCCGCCTGCCGCCGCCGCCGTGGCGCGGCGTCGGTCGTTCACCCAGGAAAAGGGATAGAGCATCTGAAAGAAGAAGATAAAGGCGGGAATGAGCGCCCGCTCCGCGAGGCTCTCACAACGCAACTTGGCCATCATGGAGGAGAGTGCAAGACCCTCGCTCAGCGCCTGCGAAACCAGGCGATGCAACGTGTCGGGCGGATAGACGATGTCGGCGTCGGTCAGAAGCAGGAATTCGGGCGCCGCCGCGTTCGCGCGTTCGACGCCCTGTTTCACTGCCCATAACTTTCCTGTCCAGCCGGCCGGAAGCGCGGCGCCGGGAATGATAATCAATCGGTCTACGCGGCCAAACGCGGCCGCCGCAAGCCTGGCGGCGTCGGCAGTGCCGTCAGCGCTTTCGTCATCAACCAGAATGAGCGAGAACGACCCGGGATAGTCCTGGCGCAGCAGCGACCCGACAGTTCGGCCGACGCCGTCGGCTTCGTCGCGCGCCGGAATGACAGCAATTACGTCGGGCCATACCCGCGGGGAAGGGCCGCCACCGTCGCGTCCTCCTGCGCACCAAAAGCCGCCGCGCCCCGCCACCAAGTAAATCCAGATGACGAGCGCAACGGCGGCGACCAGACTTGCAACCATCGGCAGGCTCTCGGCGGGCGCTAAAATCCATTCTACCACTTGCGCCAAAGCAATGGCAAAGAGTCAAGCGTCTTCAGAATTGTTGCGAGCCAAGAAGGTCGCCCGCCGGCGATGAGCTGCCTATGGCGCCTCGTCGACTTACGCGCGACGGGCTGTTTGGAGCGAGAATGCGAGAGCTGTCGGCATTGCCGAGGCGGGCGCGTCAGCGCTTCGTTCGTATGACCCAAACGCGGCGGCTCAGGCTAGACTATGAACGAGTCATGGAAACGCGTTATGTGAATTGGCAGGCGGCGCCCTTTTCATTCGACCCGAGAGGACATGCCGCTGTCGACGGAGGCTATCGATGAGCGTTTCCCATGAGGCCTTCTTATCGCTGCTGAAGAGCGTGGCGAGCGACACCGAGGCGATGCTGAGCGAGCTTCTAGCGCAGACGCCTACCGCAGGCGGGCGTGACCGCCCCGCGCGTCTGCTCGAGGCGATGCGCTATTCTAGCCTGAGCGGCGGTAAACGCATCCGCCCCCTGCTGGTCGTCGCGAGCGGCGATCTGTTCGGCGTCCCGCGGCAACGGTTGCTGATGGCGGGAGCGGCGCTGGAACTCATCCATTGCTACTCGCTCGTTCATGACGATCTGCCGGCCATGGACAATGATGATATGCGGCGCGGCCGTCCTACGACTCACAAAGCCTTCGACGAAGCGACCGCCATCCTTGCTGGAGACGGTTTGCTCACCCTGGCTTTCGACGTGGCCACCCGTCCTGCGGTCCATCCGGAGGCTGAGGTGCGCGTCAATCTGGTTGGCGCGTTGGCCCGCGCCGCCGGCGTCGATGGCATGGTCGGGGGTCAACTGCTCGACCTCGACGCGGAAGGACGTTTCGCTGACGGCAATCCGCGCCCACTCGACGAAACGGCGATCGGCACATTGCAGGCGATGAAGACTGGCGCACTGTTGCAATTCGCCTGCGCCGCCGGCGCCATACTCGGCAAGGCCAGCGCCGCGGAGCGCGATGCGCTCGATCGATACGGCGCGTCCGTCGGCAAGGCGTTTCAAATCTCCGACGACCTACTCGACGTCGAAGGCGACAGCGCGACCCTCGGTAAGGCCGCCGGCAAGGACGCGGCCGCTGGCAAGGCGACGCTGGTCGGCATCCTTGGCGTAGAGACCGCCAAAGTGCGCCTTAAGGGCCTCGTTAACGAAGCGGGCGCGGCTCTGGCGCCGTTCGGAGAGCGGGCGCAAACGCTCGTGGAGACGGCCAAATTTATCGCGGAACGAGGGAAGTAGGGACGGGGACCGCGAGACGGCGCAGCGCGCAGCGCGTTGCCAGGAAAGCGCCGGCGGGCCGCCGCGGCGCTCATCGACGGCTTTGGATCGCCAGGAACGCCAAACCGTCGCATATGTGGACCGGAACCTGCGGCGATCTGGCTAGTGTCGGATCGTCAGGCAAACAAGCCGGCGCTCCTCGGACTTCGGGCCCGTGAGTAGATTCCGAAACTGCCGCTGACGCACGCCTTTGCTTACTCTGATCCGGCCACCAAGAGGCATGGCCTACCGAACCCAACAGCGGAGAGGAAAATGCGTAAGCTTATGCTGGTCGCCGCCATGGCGACCCTGTCGGCCGTAGCTCTCACGCCGACCACGGCCGATGCCGGTTGCTACCGGCTCGGCCTGACTGGATATCATTGGTATCACTTCTGCGCCGGTCCTCCCGCTCTCTACCCACACCAGCGCGTCTGCCGAAATGGCCATTGCTGGTATCGCTAGCGCGCATAGAGCTTGTCTCGTCTCCAATCGGACGAGACAGGCTGGCGCGATCCGGCGGCAAGTTGCATAGTGAGAGTTCCCGACCTTGGCCTTCGCGCGCTTGTGGTGATTCCCGCTAATCAAGGAAAGCCCAGACGCGCCCTGTGCCGAAATCGGATCCCGCCTAATGATGTTGTCGTCTCATCGCAGGGATACGCTCTCAAATGGCTAGGAACCGACAGTCCGACAGCGATCGCGTTCCAGGAACCGCCGAAAAATCAATCACTGGCCACTGGATTCTCTTTCTTGTCGAAGGATCGACCCTCATTTTGTTGGGCCTCTTGGCAATCGTTGTTCCATCGATCGCCAGCGTGAACGTGACTGTTGTTCTGGGCTGGCTCTTTCTCGTCAGCGGAGCCGTGGGTTTGGCGACAACCTACTGGGCGCGACAGGCGCCGGGGTTCTGGTGGTCGCTCGTATCGGCTTTGCTCGCGATTTCTGTCGGCGTAGTCCTGATCGCGAACAAATCGCAGGATCTTTATGGCGGTCTGATGGGATGGCCATTTGAGAATCTTGGCCCGATGCGGCTGATATTGGTTCTGTTCTTCCTGGTCGAAGGGGGCGCGTCGATCATGTTCGCCTTCGAGCACCGACGTCAGTTCTCTGGGCGCTGGGCCTGGATGTTGGCGAGCGGCTTTGTCGACATTTTCTTGGCGAGCATCATTATTTTCGGTCTTCCGGGGACCTCGGCCTGGACGATGGGCCTCCTAGTCGGGATCAATATGGTTCTCGGCGGCGTCGCCCTGATCGCGATGGGATTGCACGGTCGCACAGAACGTGCCGGCTCGAACGCAACTCCTCTGCGCGACGCGTGATCGATTTCGGCCGTATCGCAGAGATAGACAACGTAGCGCTTTATATCGTTCGTGCGTCGCCCACTGGCGATGTGGGGCCAGGGCTCTGGCCTCGCGGGCGCGACGCCAACGCCCGAGGCGCCTCGCCGATGAGTCGAGAGCCGAACCGACTAAGTCGGATGGCGACGGTCGCCGCGAAAGCGAGGAGCAGCGTGCCTCCGAAAACGATCACGGCCTTCGCGATGGCGGACAACGGAGCATCCAGCAAGGCGTATTGCAGCCACACCAGCGGCGCATAGTGCAGCAAATAGATGCCGAAGGCGTTCCCCGACAAACCGTCGAACAATCGCGAACGAATAGCGCCAAAGCGCAGGCAAGCCGCCATCACGAAAAAGAAGCTGCTCGCGCCGGCCAGCGCAAAGCTGACGCCGGTCGCGATTTGCAGCATCAACGGGGCGGATGTCGCATAGGTCAATGTCAGCCCGGCGAGCCCCATCCAGAGCAGCAGTGAAGCAAGCGCGCATAGAAGCCAGACGCTCCAGCGCCGCGCCAGCATTCCCTCGGGGGCGAGCAGGCCGCGCTCAAGGCCATGCGCCCCGACCCCGAGACCCGCCAGATAATAGACGGCATAGAGCAGCGGCCGGCTGAGCTGGAGCGAAAACGGTCCGTGTTCGGACCAATTCCAAGGCGTAAAGGCAATCGCCAGCGGAACGTAGGCGAGGGCGGCGACCGTCGTCAGGCCGATAAGATATCGGCCCGGACGAGCGGCGGCGTCTGACGACAAACGGCCGAGAAACGCAACCCATTGCGGGGCGAAACGGCGCAGCCCGGCAGGCGCGACGGTCAAAGCCAACAGCAGCCATAGGAACCACATCGGCCCGTTGGGCCAGAAGGGCAGCGCCAGGAGGGACCGCCCATAGACGATCAGACTTGGATCGACCGCGATCACGCGGTAGGCGGGATAAAGCGCGATCGGCGCGACGACAGTCACGCCGAAAACAAATGGCGCGCCCAGCCGCAGCAGTCGGTCGCCCAGAAATTTCCAACTTCCTTTGCGGGCGAGACTCGGCCACGCGAATACGGCCGAGAGAAAGAACATCAAAGACATCAGATAAACGTCTTGCCAAGCGCAGAACAGATCGAACCCAAACCAGCGCTGATTGTCGACGATGGGAAAGGCGCGCCATTCATAAGGCGACTGGTCGAAAGAAACCGCGGACGACCTAGCGTACCTGAGGTAGGGCAGAACAGAATGGAAGGCGACCACGGTAAGAATCACAAGGCCCCGCAGATTCCGGAGAGCCACACTGGATGCGACATCGCTGATTTTCCCGATTCCCCGCCCCTCAGCCCGCGCGAGGCCGTCTGCCACGCCAAATTGGAACTCACCCGGCGCCCCACGCATCCCGATGTCTTTTGGGGGCGCCGCTGGGGGCGCCGCGCGATCCGCCGGATGGGCAGCGGTGCGCCTGCCTCCGATGGCGGGTCCGCAGCTCCCGCCTGAATCATCGTCGCGCGAGCCTTCGATCATGAGGACGTGATCGTGTCCGATCGTCTCACCGAGCCCCGAAGTCTCATGCAGGAATTGATCGTCGCCCCCAGACAAGAGAGGTAGTCCCCTATTTACCTAAATCGCTTGATGTTGCCGTAGTGCGAGCAGTTTGGGGGGTTGCGCTTCGACGGGATAGGCTCGGAAACTACCTAGCCGACAGCTCCCGAATGGCCGCCAGTTTCGGCGTAAGTCCGTATGTCCGCTGAGCTGAGGTGGCTCCCCCTACGCTGCGCCTGCGAGGGTTGCTCGGGTGGGCTGAGCCGATCCTCATGGCGGGAGGACGGGCCGTGGAGAATTGTAGAACAGCTTTCGTCGGAATCGATGTCGCCAAGGCGCGTAACGCGATGGCGGTTGCGGAAGGCGGACGTGGAGGCGAAGTCCGATGTTTCGGTGAGGTGGAAGCGGCGCCAGACAACATGCGCCGGATCGTTCGGCGGATTGCGTCGAAGCAAGATCGGGTCGAGTTCTGCTGCGAGGCCGGCCTCACTGGTTATGGCTTGCATGACCTGCCACTGAACATTCATCCAGCGACGACCAGAGCCGCGGCGGGTTTTACGCTGTCGGGCGCGGGAGGCGCCCTCGCGTTCCAGGCTGTGCGAAAACTCGGCGGATTGCATTTTGAGCGATGACCGCCGGTCGTGAAATAGGCGATGGCGCCGGCTCAGGCGGGCTCGGCGCGCAGGGCGACGAGCAAGTG
>JBEKVR010000072.1:0-22493 GCA_049513815.1 Roseiarcus sp.
GAACTGATCGGCGCGCCGGTCGCGTTGCTCTCGACGAGTCCTAAGCGGGAAGATACGATTCTCGTGCACAATCCATTCCAAGACTAACCCTTCTCGATTCGCTGCGGGCGAGTCGAAGACCGGACCCAAGGATGGCTGACTACTATTCCCTGTTGGCGAAGGCCGTTTCGAACCTGCCGAAGGCGGGGCCTGAGCCGGCGCGCAAGGCGATCTACGATCGCGCCCGCAAGGCGCTGGTGCGCCAGTTGCGGTCGCTCGGGCCGGCCCTTTCGGAAGCCGACATCGCGCGCGAAGAGGCGGCGCTCGAGGCGGCGATCGGCAAGCTCGAAGGCCAGTTCTCGCCGGCGGCGCCGACGCCGTCTTCTCCCGCCGGCGCGCGCCCGTCGCCGCCATCGCCGGGCCCGGCCGCGCCGCGGCCCTCGAGCTACGTGCCGCCGCCGCGTCCGGCGCCGTCCGCTGGCGCGCCGCCGCCAGGCGCGCGCATTCCGATGCCCGACACGCCGCTCGCGCGTCCCGTTCCCCCGCCGCGGCCGGCCTCTCCGCCGCCGCCCGCGCCGGAGCGCGCGTCCGCGTCTGTCGCGCCGCAACGGCCATCCTATGCATCTTCGCCCGCCGCCGCCCGGCCGCTGCCGGCGGCGCCGATGGGATTGAGGCCGGCGCCTGCGGCGCGCTATTCGCCGCCGCTCGCCGCTCGCCGTCCCGAACCGCGTTACGAGGCTGATCCGTCGCCGCTTGGGCCTCCAGCCGCCGACGAATTCGTCGACGACGGCTACGCTCCGGCAGTCGAAGCGAGCGACCAGGAGCGGGCCGAGGCGATCGGCGCCGCCGACGCGGGGTTGCGGCCGAGCGCGCCGAGTCGCCTCGACCGGCCGCGGCGCGGAGCGGCGGCGTGGATCCTCGCTGCGCTGGTGGTCGGCGTCGTGCTGTCGATCGCCGTCTTTGCCTTCCTGTGGCGGCAGAATCCGCAAGACCTAGCGATCAAGGAGCCGGTCGCGACCCCGACGGCGCAAGCGACCGCTGGTCCGGCCAAGATCGTCGAGCGGGTCGGCGGCGCGCCGGCGACGCCGGCGGCGACCCCGACTGCGGGCGAAACATCGCCCGCGACGGAAACGCCGGCCGCGGCGGCGACGCCTGCCGCGACGCCTTCGCCCGTCGCCAGTACCGCCGCTCCGACGGCGACGCCTGCGCCGACCGCCGCCGCTACGACCGCGCCGCCGGCGGCGAATCCCGGCGTCGCGGTCGCCGCGCGCGCCGCGATGCTGGTCGCGGTCGCCGCCGATCCGCAGAAGCCTGCGGTCAGCCTCGGTTCGGTGGTGTGGAGCACGATCCCGGCTGCGGCCGGCCAGCCGGGGACGGTCGCGGTCAAGGCCGAGGCGGACATCCCCGACCTGAAGTTGCATGCGGTGATGACGCTCAGGAAGAACACCGACCCAAGCCTGCCCGCGTCGCACACCATCGACTTGCGCGTCACCTTCGCTGACGGCGCGGAGATCAAGGGGATCAAGGATATGCGGGTGCCGATGATGCGCCGCGACGATCCCCCGTCGCAGGATGCGCTGTCCGGCGTGCGAGTGAAGATATCCGACAGTTATTTCCTGGTCGGGCTGAACCGCGGCGACGCCGAGCTGGCGCACAACGTCGATCTGGTCGCCAACCGCGGCTGGTTCGACTTCCCGATGCTGCTCAACGATGACCGCATCGCCAAGCTGACCTTCGAGAAGGGCGCCGACGGCGAGCGCATCATCAACGACGCGTTGGCGGCGTGGAAATGAGAGAGCTCACGCCGGCAGGTTAAAAACGCGCGTCGAGACGAAATAGCCGTCTTCGATGGCGCCGAACGCGATCGGCGCGCCGAAACAGCACGCATAGGCGGCGCCGGACGCCGGCAACGCCGCGCCGCGCAACAACAGCTTTTGCCCGCGCCGCAGGATCGCCGCGCCGTTGCGGTCGATGGCGAGGCGCGGCAATTCGGCAAGCCCCGCTTCGACCGGCTGCAGCGCCGCCATGCCCGCCTCCGGCGACGCCTCCGCCGCCTCGAGGCCGATCGCCGCCCCGGCGTGGAACGGTCCGACGCGCAGGCGGCGCAGAAAGACGACATGGCCGCGGCAGCCGAGCGTCCGCCCGAGGTCGCGCGCCAGCGCGCGCACATAGGCGCCCTTGCCGCAATCGGCTTCGAACCGCGCCTCGTCGCGCTCAGCGGAGACCAGGGCGAAACGGTGAATGGCGACCAGCCGTGGCGCGATCTCGAACGTCTCGCCGCCGCGCGCCAGATCGTAAGCGCGCTCCCCGGCGATGCGGATCGCCGAGAAGGTCGGCGGCGTCTGAGAGATGACGCCGACGAAGCTCGGCAGCGCGGCTTCGATCTCGCCCAACGTCGGTCGAGCGTCAGAGGTCACGACGACCTTGCCCTCGGCGTCGTCGGTGTCGGTCTCGACGCCCCAGCGCACCACGAACTCGTAAGCCTTGGCGCCGTCCTGGACGATCGGCACCGTCTTGGTCGCCTCGCCGAACGCGACCGGCAGCACGCCGGAAGCGAGCGGGTCGAGCGTGCCGGCGTGGCCGACCTTTTTGGCGTTGAACAGGCGCTTCAGCCGCGCCACAGCCTGGGTCGAAGTGACGCCGACTGGTTTGTCGAGATTGATCCAGCCGTTGACCTCGATGTGCGGCGGGCGGCGGAATTGTTGCGGGCGCGACGCGGCCGCTGGCGACTCGACTTTGACGTCCTCGCTCACCGTTCGCCCTCGCCCTCGTCTTCGTGGCGTAGATCGCGCGCGACACGCGGCGACTTCAACAAGGCGTCGATCGCGTCATAGGCGGCGAACGTGCCGTCGAGCTCGAAGCGCAACTCGGGCGCGAATTTGAGATTGACGCGATGGGCGACCATGGCGCGCAGCGTCTTGGCGTTGGCTCTGAGCGCGGCGATCGTCGCCTCAGCGTTCTTGCCGCCAAGCGGCATCACCGTGACGGTGGCGTGTTTGAGGTCGCTCGACATGCGCACGGCGGGAACGGTGATCCCCTGGCGGTCGAGCGCCGGATCGGCGATCTCGCCGCGCTGCAGGATGTCGGCGACGGCGTGACGAACCGCCTCGCCGACGCGCTCGAGGCGGTGCGAGGGGCCGGCGTGTTTGAGCTCTGAACGGGACATGGGCGGCCTGATATGCAGGATCGCGGCGCCCGCTTGTCGCTCATAGGCGAAAGGCGGGTGCGCAGGAGGCGAAATTCGCCTTCGCGAGTCGGACGCTCGCCCCGTCGCCGGGGCGCTGCGCGGCGATCACAGCGTGCGGCGGATCTCCTCGACGTTGTAGCATTCGACGACGTCGCCGACCCGCATGTCCTGGTAGTTCTCGAACGCCACGCCGCATTCCTGGCCGGCCTGGACGACAGCAACCTCGTCCTTGAACCGCTTGAGCGTCGACAACTTGCCTTCGTGAACGACGACATTGTCGCGGATGAGCCGGACATGCGCGCCGCGCTGGACGACGCCGTCGGTGACGCGGCAGCCGGCGACGTTGCCGACCTTCGAGATGTTGAACACTTCGAGGATCTGCGCGTTGCCGAGCATCGTCTCGCGCAGGGTCGGCGAGAGCAGGCCCGACATCGCCGCCTTCACGTCGTCGACCAGGTTGTAGATGATGTTGTAGTAGCGGATCTCGATGCCCTGCACTTCGGCGAGTTCGCGCGCTTCCTTGTGGGCGCGGACGTTGAAGCCGAGAATGACCGCCTGCGAGGCCGCCGCCAGGGTGACGTCGGATTCGGTCACGCCGCCGACGCCGGCGTGGATGACGCGAGCGATGACCTCCTCGGTGCCGAGCTTCTCCAGCGCGGCGGTGATCGCCTCGACCGAGCCCTGCACGTCGCCTTTGACGACCAGCGCCACCTCCTTGCGGCCCTGCGCCTTGAGGTTGGTCATCATGTCGCTGAGCGAGGTGCGCACCGACTGGCCGCGCGCGGCGAGCTTCTCGCGCCGCTGACGCTCGCGATACTCCGTGATCTCTCTCGCGCGCGCTTCCGATTCGACCACGGCGACGCGGTCGCCCGCTTCCGGCGCGCCGGAAAAACCGAGCACCTCGACCGGGGTCGACGGCGGCGCTTCTTCGACCGGTTCGCCCTTGTCGTCGACCAGCGCCCGGACACGACCCCATTGCGAGCCGGCGACGACGAGCGCGCCGACCTTGAGCGTGCCGCGCTGCACCAGCACCGTCGCCACCGGGCCGCGGCCACGGTCGAGCCGCGCCTCGATCACCGTGCCTTCGGCGCTGCGATCGGGATCGGCGACGAGGTTGAGCAGTTCGGCCTGCAGCGCGATCGCCTCGAGCAGTTTGTCGAGGTTGGTGCCCTTGGTCGCCGACACTTCGACGCTGAGCGTCTCGCCGCCGAACGCCTCGACCTGCACGTCATACTGCAGCAGCTCTTGCGTCACGCGCGCCGGATTGGCTTCCGGCTTGTCGATCTTGTTGATCGCGACGATGATCGGCGCGTTGGCCGCCTTGGCGTGGCGGATCGCTTCGATCGTCTGCGGCATCACGCCATCGTCGGCGGCGACGACCAGCACGACGATGTCGGTGACCTTGGCGCCGCGGGCGCGCATCGCGGTGAACGCGGCGTGGCCGGGCGTGTCGATGAAGGTGATCTTCGCGCCGTTGGGCGCGGTCACCTGGTAGGCGCCGATGTGCTGGGTGATGCCGCCCGCTTCGCCGGCGACGACATTGGCGTGACGAATGGCGTCGAGCAGCGACGTCTTGCCGTGGTCGACGTGGCCCATGATGGTGACGATCGGCGGCCGAGGCACGGCGGCGCCGTCGTCGTCGGGCGTGTCGAACAGGCCTTCCTCGACGTCGGACTCGGCGACGCGCTTGACCGTGTGGCCCAAATCCTCGGCGATGATCTCAGCCGTGTCGGCGTCGAGCGTGTCGGTCAGCGTCACCATGCGGCCCTGACGCATCAGCATTTTGATGACGTCGACGGCGCGCTCGGACATGCGGTTGGCGAGTTCTTGGACGGTGATCGTCTCGGGCAGCACGATTTCGCGCGAGATCTTGTCCTTCGCTTCCTGCTGGCCGTGGCCTTTGAGGCGCTGGGTGCGACGACGGAACGCCGCCACCGAACGCATACGCTCTTCCTCGCCCGAGGTGGCGCTGGCGACGGTGAGGCGGCCGCGGTTGCGCTGTTCGCCGCCACGGCTGGGCCGCGGGGTCGGCAGCATGATCTTGGCGGCGGGGGTCAGAACGGCGGGGCGACGGACGACGCTGCGGGGGGCTTCCTCTTGCTCGGCGGCCGGGCGCACGACCGGCGCAACGGACGCCGCGGGCGTAGCTGCCGTAGCGGCGACGCCGACTTTGCGCGGCAAAGCCGTCGCGGGGGTGGCGGCGGGCTCGCCGCCGCCGAGGCGACGGCGCGCCTCTTCCTCGGACTGGCGCTTGAAAGCGGCGTCCTGGGCGCGACGCGTGTCTTCCTCGCGTCGGCGCGCTTCGGCCGCCTCGCGCTCGGCGCGCTCGCGCGCTTCGCGTTCGGCGCGCTCGCGCGCCTCGCCTTCCTGGCGGCGACGGTCTTCCTCTTCACGCGCCCGCGCGTCGAGCAGCGCCCGCGCGCGCGCCTCGACCTGCTCCTCGGTGAGGGTGCGCAGGACGACGCCGGTCTTGGGCGGCGCAACCGTTGCAGCGGTGGTCGGCCCGCGCGGCGCGACGACCGGCGTCGCGGCCGCCGGGGCGGCGGTCGCAGCCGCGGGCTTGGCGGCGACGGCAGGCGCAGCCGGCGCCGGCGCCTCGCCCGGTCCGACGACGCGGCGCTTCACCTTCTCGACCACCACCGCTTTGCTGCGGCCGTGGGAAAAGCTCTGGCGCACCGTCCCCTGCTCGACCGGCCGCTTCAGGTGAAGCGTCGGTTTCGGCGGCGGATTGGCGCTCAAAGTCTTGTCGCCACTGTTGTTCGTTTCACTCATGCGTCTTCCCGAAATCCCGGCTCGTCGTCGGTTTGGTCAAGCGGACAGGGCGGCGGCCGCGCCAGCGCTGGCGGAAGCGGCCGCCGGCGTCGAAGGCGTCGAGACGCCCGTCCGAAATTGCATCAAACGCTCCGCCTTCGCGAGAAAAGCCGCACTGGCCTCGCCCGCGATGAGCGCTGCATGTATCACATTTGTCCTCCCCAGCGCCAAATCCAATTGGCGTGAGGCAAAGATATTGATCCGCGGCGCCGGCGTAGCCTCGCCTTCGAGGCCGCGCAACTGGCGATCGAGTTTGTTCGCCCCGTCGGCCGAGCCGTCGCTGGCGCGGATCAGGCCGACGACCTTGCCCGAGGCGATCGCCGCCTCGACCTTGAACGCCCCGGCCACGATCTGACCCGCCTTGTTGACCAGCGACAGAAACTGCAGCGCGTCGGCTTCGAGCAGACGGTCGACGTCGTCGGCGAGCCCCAGCGGCGCCTCGGCCTTGGCGCGGAAGGCGCGGGCGAAGACCTGCTTCGCCGCCGCCTGGCGGACCGTCGCCGCGTCGAGCCTGATCCACACGCCGCGGCCGGGCAAGCGCCGGCGGATATCGGGCGTCACGACGCCGTCACCGGACAGCGCGAAGCGCAGCATCGCCTCGGGCGGGCCTTTCCAGCCAGTCGCCGCGCAGGTGCGCTCCGGTCCGCTCTCTTCGATCGCGTCGGGATTGATCAATCGCCGCCTCGCCTCAAACTCAGTTCGCCGGCGCTTCGTCGCCGGCCTCGTTCGCTTCGCCCGCTTCGGGCGCCGCGACGGCGGCTTCGTCGACCCAACCGGCGCGCACGCGCGCCGCCATGATCATGGCGTCGGCCTGCTCGCGCGACAGGCCGAATTCGCTGAGATAGCCGACGAACTTCTTTTCGCCGGCGTCGGTGCGTTCGCTCCAGCCGATCAGGTCGTCGCTGGCGCAGCCGGCGAGGTCCTCGATCGATTTGACGCCGTTCTGGCCGAGCTTGACCAGCATCGGCGTCGTCAGGCCGTCGATCTCCTTGAGGTCGTCGGCGACGCCGAGCGCCTTGCGCGCCTCGTCGTGCTCGGCTTCGATGCGCGCCAGATAGCCTTGCGCGCGCGTCTGGATTTCCTCGGCGGTCTCGGCGTCGAAGCCCTCGATGCCGGCGAGTTCGCGCGCGTCGACATAGGCGATTTCTTCGACGGTGCGGAAGCCTTCGGAGGCGAGCAACTGCGCCACCGTCTCGTCGACGTCGAGCGCCGCCATGAAGGCGTTGGTGCGCTCGTTGAACTCCCTCTGCCGACGCTCGGATTCCTCGGCCTCGGTCAGGATGTCGATGTCCCAGCCGGTGAGCTGCGAGGCGAGTCGCACGTTCTGGCCGCGCCGGCCGATCGCCAGCGACAGCTGGTCGTCGGGCACGACGACCTCGATGCGGGTCGAATCTTCGTCGAGCACCACCTTCATCACTTCGGCCGGCTGCAGCGCGTTGACGATGAACGTCGCCGCGTCGGGCGACCACGGGATGATGTCGATCTTCTCGCCCTGCAGCTCGTTGACCACCGCCTGCACGCGCGAGCCGCGCATGCCGACGCAGGCGCCGACCGGATCAATCGAGGAATCGTTGGAGACGACGGCGATCTTGGCGCGTGAGCCGGGGTCGCGCGCGACCGCCCTCACCTCGACGATGCCGTCGTAGATTTCCGGCACTTCCTGCGCAAACAGCTTGGCGGTGAACTGGGGGTGGGTGCGCGACAGGAAGATCTGCGGTCCGCGCGCCTCGCGGCGCACGTCGTAGACGAAGGCGCGCAACCGGTCGCCCGGACGGAACATTTCGCGCGGGATCAATTCGTCGCGCCGGACCACCGCCTCGCCGCCGGCCCCGCCGAGATCGACGACGACATTGCCGTATTCGACCCGCTTGACCTGACCGTTGATGATCTCGCCGATCCGGTCCTTGAACACCTCGTACTGCTTGTCGCGCTCGGCCTCGCGGATCTTCTGCACCAGCACCTGCTTGGAGGCTTGGGCGGGGATGCGGCCGAAGTCGAACGGTGGCAGCGATTCGGCGATCCAGTCGCCAATCTGCGCCGAAGGGTTCTTCTTTTGCGCTTCCGAGAGGGTGATCTGGGTGGCGTCGTTTTCGACCTGATCGACGACCAGCAGCAGGCGCGAGAAACGAATCTCGCCGGTCTTGGGGTTGATCTCGGTGCGCACCTCGGTCTCCTGACCGTAGCGCGAACGCGCCGCCTTCTGCATGGCGTCTTCCATCGAGGCGAGCACGATCGATCGGTCGATCGACTTCTCGCGCGCGACGGCGTCGACGATCTGCAAGAGCTCGAGTCTGTTGGCGCTAACGGCCATCGTCTTCTCCTTCAGTCCGGCCCGCGGCGCTATCGGCCGCCGGGTCGCGGCATACCTTCAGTTTCATTGGCGCGCCGCTCTGGCGCCGAATTCTTCGCGGCGCGCTTCGGCCCGGCTTTCGCCGCCGCGCCCGAACGCTCCGCCTTGGCTTGTTTCTTCGCCGCCTTCTCGCGCCTCAGCGTGGCGCGGATCAGGTCTTCAGTAAGCGTCAACCGGGCTTCGCCGATGTCGGCGATCGCGAGATCGACGCTCGCCGCTTCGCCGTCGTCGTCGGGCGACAGGCGCAGCCGCACGATCGGCCCCGCGTCGCGCGGCTCGACGGCTTCCAGGACGCCACGGAAGCGCTTGCGGCCGTCGACCGCCACCGCCATCTCGATCCGCGCTTCATGCGCAAGGGCGCGGCGGAAATCCGAGACGCGCACCAGCGGGCGGTCGATGCCCGGCGAAGAAATCTCCAGCCGATAGGCGCCGGCGACCGGCTCCTCGACGTCGAACAGCGGCGACAAGGCGTCGCTGGCGCGCTCGCAGTCGTCGATCGTCATAGTCCCGTCCGGCCGTTCGGCCATGATCTGCACCGTCGCGTTCTGGGCAGCCGAGACCTTGACCCGCACCAGACGCAGGCCCAGCGTGCGCAGCGTCGGCTCGGCGCGGCGGCCGATCCTGAGCGCGAGGCCGCTCTCGGCGATCAGCCGCAGCTCGTCGAGCCCTTCCTCGGGCGCGGGCGCAGTCGGCGTGGAGATTCGGTCCATGGGTCCTTGTGGCAACAAAAAAGAGCGGGTCCCGGCCGGGGCCCACTCTCAAAATCTCTCCTCATCATCACTGATCAGGAGCTATGAGAATTCTTGCCTGCTTCATATAGGGGAAGACATGCGCGAATGCAACAAGAAACGGATGTCAGGCGCGGCGGTCCTTCCGATCGTGGCGTTCCTGCTGGCGACGGCGGCGGGCGCGGCGTTCGCCCAGGCCGGCGAAATCTTTGCCGGACTCGATGGCGCCTGGAGCGGCGAAGGCTCGGCGAAGTTCAGCGACGGCTCGACCACGCCGCTGCGCTGCCGTGGGAGTTACGCCGTCAGCGGCGGCGGCGACCACCTCGACCAATCGCTCGACTGCGCCAGCGCGCGGCAGACATTCGCCTTCCGCATTGCGCTCGACCAGACCAACGGCGCGATCCTCGGCAATTGGCGGGAGCTCACCCGTCAAGTCCAGGGCGGCGTCACCGGCGCCGGCGGCCCCGGTAGGTTCGAGCTCGCCGCGCGCGGCCAGGGATTCTCAGCTCAGGCTTCCGTCGTCACCCGCGGCGCGCGCCAGTCGCTGGCGATCACCACCGCCGGCGGCGGATTCTCCTCGGCGACGATCGTCCTGCGCCGCGGGCGCTGAGGCGGTCGTCCACTGTAGACGCGGCCGCTGGCCGCGTCGGGGCGCGGCCGCCGCCGGCTCAGCCCGTCGGCAGTTTGTAGTCCTTGAACGCTTCGCGCAGCCTCAGCTTGTTGATCTTGCCGGTGGCGGTGTGGGGGATTTCCTTCACCGTCTGCATGTCGTCGGGCATCCACCATTTGGCGATGCGGCCTTCGAGAAAGCCGAGCACTTCGGCGGTGTTCGGGTGTTTGCCTTCTTTCGCGACGACGATCAGCAGCGGCCGTTCGTCCCATTTCGGATGGGCGACGCCGATCACCGCCGCTTCGGCGACGTCGGGATGGCCCACGGCGAGGTTCTCGATGTCGATCGACGAAATCCATTCGCCGCCCGACTTGATCACGTCCTTGGCGCGGTCGGTGATCTGCATGTAGCCGTTGGGATCGATGGTGGCGACGTCGCCGGTGTCGAAGAAGCCGCTGTCGTCGAGGATGCTGCGATCCTCTTTGTAATAGGCTTTGGCGACCGCCGGGCCGGCGACCTTGAGCCGGCCGAAGCGCTTGCCGTCCCACGGCAGTTCGTTGTTCTCGCCGTCGACAATCTTCATCTCGACGCCGAACGGCGCCCAGCCCTGCTTGACCTTGCAAGCGAAGACGTCGTCGTTGGTCGTGCCTGTCGGCATCGGCTTGATCGATCCGACCGAGCCGAGCGGGCTCATCTCGGTCATGCCCCAGGCGTGGCGCACTTCGACCCCGTAGTCCTCTTCGAAGGCGCGGATCATCGACGGCGGGCACGCCGCGCCGCCGATCACCACCGTCTTGAGCGAAGAGAGTTTCTTGCCCTCCTTCTGCAGGTATGCGAGCAGCATCAGCCAAACTGTCGGCACCGCGGCGGTGAAGTCGACTTGTTCGGTCTCTAGAAGCTCGTAGACCGAGGCGCCGTCGAGCCGCGCCCCCGGCATCACCAGCTTCGCGCCGCGCATCGGCGCGGTGAAGGCGAGACCCCAGGAATTGGCGTGAAACATCGGCACAACTGGCATGACGGTCGAACTTGCGCCGACCGGCAGGCAGTCGAGGCCGGCGCTGATCAGCGAGTGCAACAGGTTCGAGCGGTGCGAATAGAGCACGCCCTTGGGGTTGCCGGTGGTGCCGGAGGTGTAGCAGAGGCCGGCGGCCGTGCGTTCGTCGAATTCGGCCCAGCGGAAATCGCCGTCGACCTCGCCGATCCAGTCCTCGTAGGCGACGGCGTTTTTGAGCTTGGTTTCCGGCATGTGCGCTGCGTCGGTGAGGATGACATAGCGCTCGATCGTCGGCAGGCTCGGCGCCAGCGCTTCCAGCAGCGGCGCGAAAGTGAGATCGACGAACGCCAGCCGATCCTCGGCGTGGTTCATGATCCAAGCGATCTGGTCGGGAAACAGGCGCGGATTGACGGTGTGGTAGATCGCGCCGATTCCGGCGATCCCGTACCAAGCCTCCAGATGGCGGTGGTTGTTCCAGGCGAGCGTCGCAACGCGGTCGCCGAGCCTGATCCCGTCGCGCTCGAGCCGCTGCGCGACTTTAAGTGCGCGCTGGCGCAGCTCGTGGTAGTTGGTGCGGTGGATCGGGCCTTCGACAAGGCGGCTGACGACCTCGCGGCGCGGGTGCTGCAGAGCGGCGAAATCGATGATCTTGTGAATCAGCAACGGCCAATCTTGCATCAGCCCGAGCATCGCAGTCCTCCCATTTCTTCGCCCGCGTCTGCAGTGAGCCGCGCGGTTGTCCTTAATTTCCATGCTATTACCATGGCGGCTGGAGGGGCGCCATGCGGCGGCGGCGCGACTTAAGTCGAGATCGCGGCGCCAAATTGCCCGCCGTGGCGCGCCTCTGTAGTCTGGCGCCGGCGAAACCCGGCGAAGTTTCGCCGGAGATGGGGACGCATGGCCGACAACGAATCGAATGACCGCGCGATCCGCGTCTGGTTTCGCTTCGTCAGACTGGAGAGCCGCATCCAGTCGATGGTCGCCGAACACTTGCGCACAATCGGCCTGTCGGTGCCGCAGTGCGACGTGTTGACGACCCTGACCGAGGCGGAGGGGATCAGCCAGCAGGAACTCGCGGAGCGGCTCTATGTCACCAAGGGCAACATTTCCGGGCTGCTCGACCGACTCGAACGGGCGGGTCTGGTCGAGCGCCGCTCGACCGCCGCCGACCGTCGACAATATGCGATTTATCTCACTTCAGAGGGACGCGCGGCGGCGGAGCAGGCGATCGCCCTCCAACACGCGCTAATCGCCGCGACGCTCGGTCGACTGCCGTCGGAGAAAGTCGCGGAGTTCGAGACGTTGTTGATCGCCACCCGCGATCTGGTGCGCGCCTATCGCGACCGCGAGACGGCGGGGCGTTCGCCGGGCCCCTCGAGTTGAAGCTTGGCCACATGATTTCCCCATTAGCGCCGCAAGAATCGCCGCTGGTCGTTTGCCCGCCGCGCGGCGCCGGGCTAGTCGAGGACCCTCGGCGGGAGAGAACCATTGAGCGCTGACAAAGCGGGAGGCGGGCCCAGCAAACGCGGACGATCGCCGCGAATGGTCGCTGTCGTCGTCGCGATCCTGGCGCTGGTCGCCGTCGGCGTCTATCTCGCCGCCAGGCCGGCGCGCAACCCGACGGCGCTGATCGGAGGCCCGTTCACGCTGCAAACCGCCGGCGGCAAGACGATGACCGACGCCGATTTCAAGGGTCATCCGTTCCTGGTCTATTTCGGCTACACCCATTGCCCCGACGTCTGTCCGTCGACGCTCGCCGACATTGCCGATGCGGTGCGCAAGATTCCCGACGCGCCGATCCATGTGCTGTTCGTCACCGTCGATCCCGAGCGCGACAGCCCGGCGGCGATGGCCGATTACGTCAGCAGTTTCGACTCGCGCTTCGTCGGCCTGTCAGGCTCGCCCGAACAGATTGCGGCGGCGGAGAAGGCCTATCGCGTCTATGCGCGCAAAGGGCCGCCGCAGAGCGACGGCGGCTACAGCATGGATCACTCGTCGGTCGTCTATCTGATGGACAAGAACGGCCTCTTCGTCGAATCGCTCGACCTGCAGCGACCGGCCGAGGACACCGCGAAGGAGCTGTCGGCGTACCTTTAGGCTGTCTCGCATTTCTGACGGGCCAACGCGGTCGTTGCCTTGCCTACCGCCGTCATGGCCGGGCTTGTCCCGGCCATCCACGTTTTGACGCTGCGTAACGCCCGGAAGAACGGGTTGAAATGGCGTCGCATTTCTTGCCGAAAAAGCGGCGGTGGCTCGGCGTGGATGGCCGGGACAAGCCCGGCCATGACGAATGGTGAGTTTCGGCGCGTCAGTCCATCCGCATCGGAACGCCGGCCGCCGCCATGCGCTCCTTGGCCTGGCGGACGGTGAATTCGCCAAAGTGGAAGATCGACGCCGCCAGCACAGCGCTGGCGTGGCCTTCTTTGACGCCGGCGACGAGGTCGTCGAGGTCGCCGACGCCGCCCGAGGCGATGACAGGGATGCTCACGGCGTCGGCGACGGCGCGGGTCAGGGCGATGTCGAAGCCGAGCTTCGAGCCGTCGCGATCCATCGAGGTCAACAGGATTTCGCCGGCGCCGAGCGCCGCCACCTCGCGCGCGTAATCGACCGCGTCGATGCCGGTCGGCCGGCGCCCGCCGTGGGTGAAAATCTCCCAGCGCGGCGGCGCGCCCGGCGGGGTCGCGACCTGCTTGGCGTCGATGGCGACGACGACGCACTGGCTGCCGAACTTTTCCGCCGCGGCGTGGACGAAGCGCCGGTCGGCGACGGCGGCGGAATTGATCGAAACCTTGTCGGCGCCGGCGAGCAGCAGGTTGCGGATGTCGTCGAGCTTGCGCACGCCGCCGCCGACGGTGAGCGGCATGAAGCACACTTCGGCGGTGCGGCGGACGACGTCGATCAGCGTGCCGCGGTTCTCGTGGCTGGCGGTGATGTCGAGGAAGCACAATTCGTCGGCGCCGGCCTTGTCGTAGGCGACGGCGCTTTCGACCGGATCGCCGGCGTCGCGCAGGTCGACGAATTTGACGCCCTTGACGACGCGGCCGTCCTTGACGTCGAGGCAGGGGATGACGCGCGCCTTAAGCACGGGCGGCCTCCGCGGAGCGGATCAGCGCCAGCGCCTCCTGCGCGTCGAGTCGGCCGTCGTAGAGCGCACGGCCGGTGATCGCGCCGGCGAGCCGCCGGCAATCGGGTTCGAGCAGGCGGCGAATGTCGTCGATCGAGGCGAGGCCGCCCGAGGCGATGACCGGCGCCTCGACCGCCTCGGCGAGCGCAACGGTCGCCGCGACATTGAGGCCCTGCATCACGCCGTCGCGGCTGATGTCGGTGTAGATCAGCGCCGCGACGCCGGCGTCCTCGAAACGGCGACCGAGATCGACCGCCGCGACGTCGGAGGTGCGCGCCCAGCCGTCGACGGCGACGCGGCCGTCGCGCGCGTCGATGCCGACGGCGACGCGCCCAGGAAACAGCCGCGAAGCCTCGCGCACGAACCCAGGATCCTCGACCGCGGCGGTGCCGATGATGACGCGCGCGACGCCTTTCTCCAGCCAGCCGGCGACCGTTTTCATGTCGCGCACGCCGCCGCCGAGTTGAACTTTCATCGAAACGTTGGCGAGGATGCGATCGACCGCGCTGGCGTTCATCGGCTGACCGGCGAAGGCCCCGTCGAGGTCGACGAGGTGCAGCCACTCGAAGCCGCGCTCCTGGAAGATACGCGCCTGTCCGGCCGGATCGGCGTTGAACACGGTCGCTTGCGTCATGTCGCCGCGCACGAGGCGCACGCACTCGCCGCTCTTCAGGTCGATGGCGGGAAACAGGATCAAGGACGCCACCTCAGGAAATTGGCGATCAACGCCAGGCCGAGCTTCTGGCTCTTCTCAGGATGGAACTGCGTCCCGACGACGTTTTCACGACCAACCATCGCGGTCACCGGGCCGCCGTAATCGGCGACGGCGACGACGTCGGAGGGATCGGCTGGGTAGAGCTGAAACGAGTGGACGAAATAGGCGTGCAAGCCGCCGTCGCCAGTCGCGATTCCGGCCAGCAACGGGTGTTCGCGGCGAACTTGCAGCGTGTTCCAGCCCATGTGGGGAATTTTAAGTCCAGGCGCTTCCGGAATTTGAGCGACGTCGCCGCCGATCCAGTTGAGGCCGGCGACGACCTCGTACTCGAGCCCGCGCGTCGCCATCAATTGCATGCCGACACAGATGCCGAGAAACGGCCGGCCGCGGCGGCGCACCGCTTCCTCCAGCGCCTCCACCATGCCGGGCACGGCGTCGAGGCCGCGACGACAATCGGCGAAGGCGCCGACGCCGGGCAGCACGATGTGTTCGGCGCGCGCGACGTCGTCCGGGTCGCTCGTCACTTTGACGACGCGATTAAGTCCCGCTTCGCGCGCCGCGCGTTCAAAGGCCTTGTGGGCGGAGTGAAGGTTGCCCGAGCCGTAGTCGACGATTGCGACGCTCATTTCAGCCGCCCGCCTCCGGGAACAGGCCGATGACTGTGTGCGGGGCGTTCGAGGGCGGTCCGCCGCGCGGCGGGGCCGGCGGCGGCGCGACTTCCGTCAAGTCGACGGCGCGGGCGAAGAACGCACGTTCGGCGCCTGAGGAATCGTCGGCGCAGACGATGTCGGCGAGCGGCCGGCCGCGCCGGGTCAACGCCGCCGCCTCGAGCGCGCGGCCTTCAAAGCCGAGATAGAGCGCGGCAAGGAGATAGAGCCAGAACACGGCGCCAGGATTGAGCAACCCGTGCGTCGCCGCCGCCGCGACCAGCGCCGCGGCGACAATCCACAGCGCAAGCGGCCGCCATAAGCGCCGCGCGATCAGCCACAGCGGGCCGAAGACAAGCGCAGGCCAGACGAAACCGACCCGGAACACCCGGGCTCGCTCGAGAGCTTCGCTGGATCGCCGAAAGTCAGGGGCGCAATGCGCCGCAAAGATGGTCATTTAACGCAGCCGCCTCGGCGGCATCCTTTCTAACAAGTTTACAAAGCGCCCTTGGTCGAAGGAATGCGGGCGGCCTGTCGCGGGTCAATTGCAAGCGCGGCGCCAAGCGCCCGCGCGACGCCCTTGAAACAAGTCTCGGCGATGTGATGGCTGTTCGCCCCATACAAGTTCTCAATGTGAAGCGTCAGGCCGCCGTTGACCGCGAAGGCCTGGAAAAATTCACGCACCAGCTCGAGGTCGAAGGTCGCAACCTTTTGGGCCGGAAATTCGACGCGAAAGACCAGGAAGGGTCGCCCGGAAACGTCGATCGCGACGCGGGTCAGCGCCTCGTCCATCGGCAGCAGACAGTCGGCGTAGCGGGTCAGCCCGCGCTTGTCGCCGAGCGCCTGGCGCAGAGCCTGGCCGAGCGCGATGCCGACGTCCTCGACCGTGTGGTGGTCGTCGATGTGCCGGTCGCCCTCGGCGCGCACGGTGAGGTCGATCAGCGAATGGCGCGCCAACTGCTCGAGCATGTGGTCGAAAAAGCCGACGCCGGTCCTGACGTCGGACTTGCCCGAGCCATCGAGATCGACGGCGACGTCGATCTTCGTCTCGCTGGTTTTGCGCGAAATGGCGCCCTTGCGCATGATCTAGCCTTCGAATGGCGTGCTTTTGGGCGGCGTGATAGCAAGCTCCGCGACAATTGGCCACCCGGAAGCGCGGGAACGCGGAATCCGCCTGCGGCATGGGCGCTCACATTTCTTTCGTCAAATCAATCCGTCGACGCTGCTTGACGACCAGAGCAGGCGCCGTCATATTCTAGCTAGAATTGCTAGCCAGAAGATTGGCGACGATGTCTCGACGCGAATGGTCCGTCCAGGACGGCAAGAACCGCTTCAGCGAGCTTCTCGAGGGTGCGCGGCGCGCGCCGCAAACGGTGACCAAACACGGAAAGCCGGTCGCGGTCGTCGTCGCGGTCGACGAATACGAGCGGCTGCGGCGGCTGGAGCGTCTCGAGGCCCCGACATTCGCCGCAGCCCTGCTCGCCATGCCGCGGGGCGACGTCGAATTCCCGCGCGTGAGCGCCAAGGCGCGCGACCTCGACTTCTGATGGTTCTCCTCGACACGGACGTGCTGTCGGCGCTCGCCAAACGGCGACGCGACCCTCACGTCGAGCGCTGGCTCGCCCAGCGGCGCGACGATGAACTCTTCCTGAGCGTAATCAGCGTCGGCGAGATCGAGCGCGGGATTGCGATACAGCGCGACCGCGATCCTGCATTCGCCGAGCGGCTTGCGACGTGGCTGGAGCGGCTGCTAGCGGTTCACGGCGAGCGTCTGTTGCCGTTCGATCTCGCGGCGGCGCGGCGATGGGGCGAGTTGAGCGCGCGAATCGGCCACGACGGCGCCGATTTGCAGATCGCGGCGACGGCGCTGACGCGCGGCCTGACGGTGGCGACGCGCAACGGCGCGCATTTCGCGCCGACCGGGGTCGCGGTGGTCGATCCGTTCGAAGCGGGGGCGGGGTAAGCGGACAGCGCAAAGTCAGTTTCAACGCCCCTGTCGCGCGCGCCGTAAGCGGGAATCAAGGCGCTCGTCGCCTTTCATATTATTGGAGGTGCCATAACGACTCGACACTCGCGTTGAAGCTAGGCACGCTCTGATATGCGGGCCAGTGTCTCGGTCAGCGAGGAGATGGTGCCTGGCGCGCGGCCGATCCCTACTGCGGTTTGACGCCGAATTTGGACTTCGCTGAGTTGCCCGAGCAGCGCGAAAAGAGCTGGTCATGTCGAGCATCCCGGTCACACGGTGCATCTTCTGCGGCGGCAGCGAACTTACTGGAGAACATATCTATTCGCGGTGGACGCATCAGCTTATGGCTCCTCGTCAGAATGCCAAAGCACGTGCGTCAATCGCGGCGACCCATCATATCCACGGCGACGAGAGTAATATTGTCAAGCTTCCGGGCAACATTCGAGATTGGCAGGTGAAATGCGTCTGCGGCAAATGCAATAATGGATGGATGAGAGAAATCGAGAATAACGCCAAGCCGATACTTACTGATCTTATTAAGTCAAATGATATTATTATTTACCCCAGGGAACAGAGAATTATATGTGCCTGGGCTGCTTTGAAATTAATGGTGGCGGAATACGATAAGAAAACGCCGGTTACTGTCAGTGATTCTCAAAGAAAATATATGTACAATCACAAATTGCCACCGTCTAACGGGTGGGGCATTTGGATAGGGGCTTTCGAGAAAAGAGATTTCAGAGCAGAATGGATTTGTCGACCTCTTCCTTTAGTCAGAAAGAAAATGACAGCTGAATTGGCGAATGTAAAAGCAACTCATTTCAATACCTGCGCCAATACGCAAATTATCGGCAAGTTGTTTATTCACATCATACATGTGCCGGTAAAACTCAAGATCGATCGGTGGAGGTTTGTCCTCCCGCATCACGGCACGTTATTCCGCATATGGCCAGCCGCGAACACTCCGATCAAATGGCCAAGTCGAGCCCTGGACGACACTGATGCTGAAACGGCTGTCGAAGCATTCTTTCTTCGGTGTTCCAAGATCGTAGCCGACGCGGTTGCCCAGGCCCGCGCGCAAAATGGCGCCTAACTCTCTGCAATCGCTCACTCGGCGAAACGACTTGTCGCCGCGATGAGGCTTGGTTTCGGCCTCCGGCCTCAGACCCTCACCGCCCGCTCCGGGAACGACAGCTGCTCCCTCGCCCGCCAATCGTGGGTGACGTAATTGAGAATCACGGAGCGGCGCACGCCCTCGATCTTGCGCTTCTCGAAGCCGTGCCAGGTGTTGTCGCCGGGCACGAACACCATCGCCGCGCCGCGCTTGAACGGAGACACGCCGTAGTGGCGGTCTTTGCTCCAGTAGATGTCGGTGCCGAGCTTGTCGTGGCTGGGCCCGTCGGAGAGGTAGATCAGGCAGGTGAACTTCTTCACGCCCAGGTCGGTGTGCGGCTCGAGCCAGAAGCCGTCGACGTCCTGCGCATATTCGAGCCGCAGAAAGGTGTCGTCGATCGGCGCGGCGAAGGATTCGGCGATCAGGCGGACGATTCGCGGCGACTGCAGCGCCTCGGCAACCGCTCGCATGACGGGAAAACGCGCCATCGCCGCCGCGTCGAAATAGCTGCGCGAGTCGTTGTGCAGCTCGCGCCGCCCGGAGACGCCGTTGAGGTCGGGCGCGGCGAAAGGCAAGTTGGCGAGCGCGTCGGCGACGTCGGCGGGAAAGAGGTTTTCCAGCAGGTAGTGGCGGTAGGGCGCTTCGAAGGTCGAGCGGCGGGCGGCGGAGGCGGCGAAGGCGTCGGCGACGCGATCGGCTTCGTCGCTGAGACGGTCGCCAGCGGCGTTGGCGTCATGAATCGACATGGCGTTCACCTCTTGCTTGATCGTTTCTAGGCGGCGCGGGGATCAGGCCATGCCCAGCGCGGCGAGGTAGAGATCGAGGATCTCCTCTTCCTCGCGCAGCTTGTCGCGGTCTTGTTTGCGGATCGAGACCACCTTGCGGATCACCTTGGCGTCGAAGCCGTTGCCCTTAGCTTCAGCGTAGACGTCCTTGATGTCGTCGGCGAGCGCCTTCTTCTCTTCCTCGAGGCGCTCGATGCGCTCGACGAAAGCGCGCAGCTGCCCTCCGTTTACGGGATCAGAAGAGTCGGCGACTTTGGCTTCCTTGGCCATTCCACGTTCCGTTGCTTGCCATTTGGGAGACATTTTGCGGCCCAGCCATGGCCGTCTGCGCGCGGCGCGTCAAGCCGGCGGCTGGGGGCGTTGGCGACCCTCGGCGCGGCTGCCCCAATCCTGCGGCGTCCGGGTCGTCGCGGGCGCAACCAGCGGCGCGACGATTCGCGCCAGCCGATCGGCCCAGGCTTCCGCGGCGGCGCGTTCGCCGATCAGATCCTGGCGCACTTCGATCAGCGCGTTGGCGAGGCCGCGCGCGGTGGCGATCGCGTTGATCGTGTCGCCGGGCAGCCCGCCCTCGTAGGGCTCGTTGTCGCCCACCGCATCGGGGCCGATGTCGGGCTCGGCGCCAAGCGCGCGAATCAGCGGCGGGGGCAGGCGCGGATCGGAATTCCACAGCACGCCGACCTTCCACGGCCGCGCCTGCCCCCGCCAATGCGGCGTGAACGAATGGATCGACAGGATCGCCGGCGGTTCGCCGCTCGCCAGCATCGCTTCGACCGTCGCCGCAATCGCCGAGCGATAGGGCGCCCAATAGAGGTTGCGGCGGCGCGCAATTTCCACCGCGTCGATTCGCGCGTTGCCGGGCACGAGGTCGCCGTCCGAGACCCGCATCACCAGCGTCGGATCGTCGCCGCCGCGGTTGGCGTCGATCAGCAGCCGCGAGAAGGTTGGAAGCACAGCCGGCGCGCCGAGGCTTCTGGCGAGCCGACGCGCGAGCCAGGCGGCGCCGATGTCGTAGGCGATATGACGCTCAAGCGCCCCGCGCGGCAGGCCGAGGTCGCCGTAACGTAGCGGTAATGCGTTGGCGGCATGGTCGCAGATGACGAGGACGCGGCCGTCGAGCGCGCCGGGAATTTGCTCGAACGGCGTGAAATCGTCGTCGGTCTCAGTGGCTTCGCGCCACGCCCTCGCGTCCATGCCGCCCCCTTGCCGGTCGCTTGCGGCAAGAATAAGGACGGAGCGGCGCGGCGCCAGCGCCATCGCCCGTTATGGGCTGGGGAATCGAAAACCGATGACGCAAGCCTCCCCCGCGGCGAGGCCGCAGGGCGGCTTTGGCGCGCCTTTCGCCGCCCTGGTCGTCGGGGCGCTGGCGATGGGGATATCGCCGATTTTCGTCCGCCTCGCCGACGTCGGGCCGTTCGCCAGCGCCTTCTGGCGCGTCACGCTGGCGCTGCCGCTGCTGTGGGCTTGGCTCAAAATCGCCGAGACGCGCGAGCCGTCCGACGGACGGATTGGCCGCGCCGACATTTTCGCCGGCCTCGCCTTCGCCGGCGACCTGTTCTTCTGGCACCTGTCGATCGTCACCACCAGCGTCGCCAACGCAACCTTTTTCGCCACTTGTGCGCCGATTTGGGTGGTGGCGTTCGGCTGGCTGCTGTTCGGCGAGCGCGCGGCGCTGAGCATGCTGGCGGGCGTGGCCCTGTGCGTCGCTGGCGGCGCCGCGCTGCTGGCGCAGAGCTTCCATCTCCGCCCCGCCGCCGCGATCGGCGATCTCTACGGCGTCGCCACCGGCGTCTTCTTCGGCCTCTATTTTCTCGCAGTGAAGGCGGCGCGGCGCGCCCATTCGGCGGCGCGGGTCACCTTCGTCGCCACCGTCATCACCGCCGCGCTGCTGTTGATCGCGGCGCTCGCGCTCGATCATGTGATTCTGCCCCACAGCCTGCGCGGAATCGGCGCGCTCATCGGCATGGCGTGGATCAGCCACGCCGGCGGCCAGGGCCTGCTGTCGATCGCGCTCGGCCGTCTGCCGGCGGCGTTCTCGTCGTTGGTGATCTTCCTCGAGGCGATCGCCGCCGCTGGATTCGCCTTTTTGCTGCTCGGCGAGCCGGTTTCGCTGGTTCAGGGGCTCGGCGGACTGCTGATTCTGGCTGGCATCTACGTCGCCCGCCCGACCAGCTCAAAAGCCGGCGGCGGCGCGGCGGCTCGCGGTTGACAGGGCGGTCGCGCCGACGATTATGGCGCCGGAGACCAAGCGCGAATGGCCAAGCGGCGCAACCATGCCTTTCTGTTGACGCTGATCGTCGCCGCGCCGCTCGCCGCGCCTGCGGCGCGCGCCGATTTTCGTATGTGCAACCTCACCGACCGCCGCGTCAGCGTTGCGCTTGCCTATACCGACGGCCAGGCTTGGGTCAGCGAGGGCTGGTGGAACCTCAAGCCGACGGATTGCAATACGCTGCTGCGCGGCTCGCTGGCGGCCGAATATTATTACGTGTACGCGATGGACGAACGCGGCGGCGAGTGGAAGGGCAAAGCCTTCATGTGCACCAGCGACCGCGAGTTCAAGATCGACGGACGGCAGGACTGCTTCGTGCGCGGCTACGATCGCACCGGCTTTTTCGAGGTCGACACCGGCAAAGACGCAAAGAACTGGACCGTTCAGCTCACCGACCCCGCCAATCCGTGAGCGCCCGCGGCGCCCAATTGACGACGCGCAATGAAGCTGAACGCCCGCTCGCGCAAATACGACCAAACCGAAAACAGACGAAACTGAAAAAGAGAGAACGTTCGTGATCCGTCGCAGCCGCCGCGTCAAAATCATCGCCACCCTCGGTCCGGCCTCGGCCGACCGCGCTGTGGTCGCCAATCTGTTCAAGGCGGGGGCCGACGTCTTCCGCATCAACATGAGCCATGCCTCGCATGAGGCGATGCGCGAGCGCGTGGCGATGATCCGCTCGCTCGAAGAAGAATTCGACCGGCCGATCGGCATTCTCGTCGACCTGCAGGGACCGAAGCTCAGGGTCGGCGAATTCGAATCTGGCGGCGTCCAGTTGCGCAAGGGCGACGTTTTCACGCTCGACGCCGATGCGAAGCTCGGCGACGCGACCCGCGTCTATCTGCCTCACCCGGAAATCCTCGGCTCGGTGCAGCCCGGTCACCGTGTCTTGATCGACGACGGCAAAGTGTTGCTGCGCGTTTCCGCAGTCGCGCCCGGCAGCGCCGAAACGATCGTCGAGGTCGCTGGACGCGTCTCCAACAAGAAAGGCGTCAGCCTGCCGGACACGACGATCCCGACCTCGGCGATGACCGACAAGGACCGCGCCGACCTCGCGGCGGCGCTGGAGGAGGGTATCGACTGGATCGCGCTGTCCTTCGTGCAGCGCCCCGAGGACGTCATCGAAGTGAAGGCGATCGCCGGCGATCGCGCGCTGGTGATGGCCAAGATCGAGAAGCCGCAGGCGATCCAGCGCCTCGACGACATCCTCGCCGTTT
>JBEKVR010000073.1:0-22464 GCA_049513815.1 Roseiarcus sp.
GAGCGACAGCTTCTTGTCTGTGCCGGCGGTCGCCTGGCGGATCGCGCGGCCGACCTCGGTCGAGCCGGTGAAGGCGATCTTGTCGACGTCGTCGTGGCCGACCAGCGCCGCGCCGGTCGCGCCGTCGCCGGTGACGATGTTGACGACGCCGGGCGGCAGCGCGATCTCGACGCAAATCTCGGCGAAGGCGAGCGCGGTCAGCGGCGTGAACTCGGCCGGCTTCAGCGCCACGGTGTTCCCCGCCGCCAGCGCCGGCGCGATCTTCCACGCCAGCATCAGCAGCGGGAAGTTCCACGGGATGATCTGGCCGCAGACGCCGACCGGCTTATGGCCGGGGAACTCGTCGGCGATCAGCGAGGCCCAGCCGGCGTGGTGATAGAAGTGGCGCGCCGCCAGCGGCACGTCGATGTCGCGCGACTCGCGGATCGGCTTGCCGTTGTCGAGGCTTTCCAGCACGGCGAGCAGCCGCTCGCGCTTCTGGATGTGGCGGGCAAGCGCGTAGAGATGGC
The DNA here is from genome assembly GCA_049513815.1 of Roseiarcus sp. Taxonomy (GTDB): domain Bacteria; phylum Pseudomonadota; class Alphaproteobacteria; order Rhizobiales; family Beijerinckiaceae; genus Roseiarcus. Next base: position 510 of record JBEKVR010000073.1, read on the forward strand.
GCGCGCGCGCGTCGCCGGAGAGCGCCGACCAGGATTTCAGCGCCTTGCGCGCCGCCGCGACCGCCGCCGCGACGTCGGCTTCCGCCCCCTGGCTGACGCGGGCGATGCGCTCGCCGCGCGCCGGATTGAAGACGTCGAACAATTGGCCGGGCGGCGTGAAGGCGCCGGCGACGAAATGGCCGAAGCCGCCGCTGTGCGCGGTGAGCCAGGCGCGCGCGTGCTCGTCGCTCTCGGGCGCGACGCCATAGTCCATCGTCGTCAGGATGTCGGAGATCTTGTTCATCGCGCTCCCTCACGCCATCGCGTGGCGGTACGTCGCGGAATAGCGTCCGGTCGCGTAATGGCTGAGCTGGCGCTCGATGTCGCCGAGCAGCGAGCTCGCGCCGATGCGGAAGAGGTCGTTCCTCATCCACTGCAGGCCAAGCTCTTCCTTCATCAGGATCAGCCAGGTCAGCGCGTCCTTGGCGGTGCGCAGGCCGCCGGCCGGCTTGAAGCCGATTTCGAAGCCGGTGAGATCGCGATAGTCGCGCAGGGCGCGCAGCATCACCAGGCTGACCGGCAGCGTCGCGTTGACGTCCTCCTTGCCGGTCGAGGTCTTGATGAAGTCTGCGCCGGCCTGCATCGCCACCATGCTGGCGGCGTAGACGTTGCGCAGCGTCTTGAGGTCGCCGGTGGCGAGGATCGTCTTGAGATGCGCCGACCCGCAAGTCTCGCGCATCGCCTGCACCTCGTCGTAGAGCGCGTTCCAGTCGCGGTTGAGGACATGGGCGCGGGTGATGACGATGTCGATCTCGTCGGCCCCCTGGCCGACCGCGAATTCGATCTCGGCGAGCCGCATCTTCAGCGGCGTCAGGCCGGCGGGAAAGGCGGCGGCGACCGAGGCGACCGGAATGCCCGAACCTTCGAGCGCCCTCACCGCCGGCTCGACCATCGTCGGATAGACGCAGACCGCGCCGACCGTCGGCGGATCGTCGGCGAGGCCGAGCGCGGCGACGAGTTCGTCGTCGAGCGGCCGGCGCGCCTTGGCGCACAGCCGGCGCACGCGGCCCGGCGTGTCGTCGCCGGCGAGCGTCGTCAGGTCGAGGCAGGTCAGGGCGCGCACCAGCCACGCGGCCTGGTGGTCCTTCTTGACCGAGCGGCGTCCGGACAGGCTCGCGGTGCGGCGCTCGACGGCGCTGGCGTTGACGGCGACCGACTCGAACCACGCCGGTTCGAGCGCGACGCCCGGGTTGCGCAGACGATTGTGGCCGGCCGCGGCGGTCGGCGGCGCGATCTGGCTCGCCTCGTTCACATTTTCCTCCCGCCCAAGCGGCGCACGAGCGCGCGCGTCGTACCATCCTGCATCGGCGCCATCAAATCCGCGTCACGCTGGCGCCGGCGCGAAAATTTCCGCATCGAGCGCAATTTCGCGCTCGAACTCGACCGGGCCGGTCATCAGCACGTGATCGTCGCTGGCGCGCCATTCGATCGTCAGCGCGCCGCCCGGCAATTCGATGCGCGCCGCGCGGCCAGTTAGTCCAAGGAGCGAGGCGGCGACCAGCGTCGCACAGGCGGCCGAACCGCAGCCGAGCGTGATCCCGACGCCGCGCTCCCACACGCGCAGCTTGATCCGGTCGGGCGCAAGGACTTCAGCAAACGAGATGTTCGCCTTCTCGGGGAAGATCGGCAGGGTTTCGAACTGCGGCCCGACCGTTTCGAGCGGGATCGCCGCGACGTCTTTGACCCAGAAGATCGCGTGCGGGTTGCCCATGTTGACGACGCTCGCCAGGCCATAATCGGGCAGGCCGGGCAGCTTCAGCGAGACGGCGCGCTCGTCGTACACCGGCTTCGCCAGCGGGATCTCGTCCCAGGCGAGGCGCGGTCGCCCCATGTCGACGCGATAGGTCCATTCGTCGAGGCGCTCGCAGGCGATGACGCCCGCCGCGGTCTCGACCGCGAACGCGCGCGCGCCGCTGACGCGCGCCAGCCGGTCGGCGACGCAGCGCGTGCCGTTGCCGCAGGCGCCGGCCTCGCTGCCGTCGTTGTTGTAGATGCGGACGAACGCTTCCGTTCCAGGCGTCGTCGGATCGGCGAGGACCATCAACTGGTCGTAGTCGAGCCCCGGCGCGCGGTGGATCGCCCGCGCTTCGGCCGGCGTCGGCAGAACCGCCGTTCCGCGCAGGTCGAGCGTTAGGATCTTGTTGCCGACGCCGTTCATCCGCGTGACGCGGCGTCCGGCGAGCAGGCTCGGGGCGATTGAATCCGTCAGATCGGTTCGCGCCTTCGGCGGCGCGCCTCCTGGTCGATGGCGTGCGCGCCGAGCTGCGCCAGCGCGAGCCGCAATTCGTCGTCGGCGATCGGCGCGGCCAGCGCCGCCGCGCGTACGCGCGCCGCCTCGCTCGGCGCCGGGGGGGCGTGATGCCGCTGGCGGGTCGGGGCGAGCGGCCCCTGGCGGAAGGCGACGCGGCCGATGCAGCGCCAACCGAGATGGGCGTTGACGCGCTGGACGATGACCGCCGCGGCGTGCTGCGCCTCGAGCGCGAACGCCGGGTCGACGCGCAGCACCAGCGTCGCCGGCGCGACCGAATTCGGGTCCTGGCGCGCGCCGCGCGGCGGCCATTGGATCTGCGCCGGCTGGGCGTAGCGCGCGACGTCGGCGCCGACGATTTCGGGCCAGTCGGCGATGAGGCTCATCTGGCCGAGGCCGCGCGCGGCGAGCGTCGGCGCGACGACGCCCGCGAGCAGCGACCCGACCTGCGCCGGTTGCGCGCGCGGCTTGCCCCTCGCCGGTTTCTTCATCGCGCCGCCGCCGCTACTCTGTCAGCCATGGACGCCAGTCTAGACCCTCGTCGCGCCGCTTTGAAGCCGCGCCCGCTCGCCCGCCGCCTACTCGCTTGGTGGGACGCCAACCGCCGCGAACTGCCGTGGCGCGCCGCGCCGGGCGAGACGCCCGATCCCTATCGCGTCTGGCTGTCGGAAATCCTGCTGCAGCAGACGACCGCCGCAGCCGCCGCACCCTACTACGCGCGCTTCCTCAAGCGCTGGCCGCGGGTCGAGGCGCTTGCCGCCGCTTCGCTCGACGAGGTGATCGAGGCCTTCGCCGGGCTCGGCTACTACGCGCGAGCGCGCAATCTCCACGCCTGCGCCCAGGAGATTGCGCGGCGCGGCGGCCGGTTCCCTGACACAGAGGCGGGCTTACGGGCGCTGCCGGGCGTCGGCCCCTACACGGCGGCGGCGGTGGCGGCGATCGCCTTCGGCGAACCGGCGGCGGCGGTCGACGGCAACGTCGCGCGCATCATAGCGCGGCTCGCCGCGCTGCCGACGCCGTGGCCGCAGGCGCGCGCGGCGATCGCCGCCGCGACGGCGGCGCTCGTTCCCGCCGACCGGCCGGGCGACTTCGCCCAGGCGCTGATGGACCTGGGGGCGATGGTCTGCCGGCCGCGCAATCCCGACTGCGCCACCTGCCCGCTCAGCGCCGACTGCGTGGCGGCGCTCGCCGGCGAGCCCGAATCCTATCCGCGCCGCGCCGCCGCCAACGCGCGGCCGGTCCGCTTCGGCGCCGCCTATTTCGCGTTCCGGCGCGACGGCGCCTTCCTCGCCCGCCGCCGGCCGCCGAAGGGCCTGCTCGGCGCGACGCTCGAACTGCCGGGACCGCCGTGGCGGACGGCCGAAGACGGCGGCGCGAGCAAGGCCCGGCCGTTCGCGGCGCGCTGGCGGCGCCTGCCGGGCGAGGTCGAGCAGGTCTTCACCCATTTCGCGCTGCGGCTCGCCGTCTATGTCGCGACGATTGCGAACCTGCCGGAGGATGAGAGCGACCTCTTCTGGGTCGCGGCGGCCGACGCGGCGAGCGCCGGCTTTTCCAGCGTGATGCTGAAGGCGATCGCTCACGCGCAGCGCACGAATGGTTGAACCAGCCCCTCGTCCGGAGGCGCCGCGAAGCGGCCTCGAAGGACGTTCCAGCACGGACGGACGCAGACGCGTTCTGGATCATCCTTCGACTCGCCTGCTTCGCAGGCGGCTCAAGGATGAGGGAGGAGCGGCGTCGTCGAAAAGAGTCGCCGCTCAATAAGCCTTCTCGTGGCCGAACAGGCCGAACGCGGTGGCCAGCACGATCTTCAGGTCGAGCCACAGCGACCAATGGTCGACATAGTAGAGGTCGTGTTCGACGCGCGCCTGGATGTCCTCGTTGGTGCGGATCTCGCCGCGCAGGCCGTTGACCTGGGCCCAGCCGGTGATGCCGGGCTTGACGTTGTGGCGGCGCGCGTAGCGGGCGATGCGCTCGACGTAGAGCTGGTCGTGCGCCATCGCCTGCGGCCGTGGCCCGACGATCGACATGTCGCCGGCGATGACGTTGAGAAGCTGCGGCAGTTCGTCGACGCTGGTGCGCCTGAGGAACGCGCCGAGGCGGGTGACGCGCGGATCGTTGCGCGTCGCCGCCTTGACCGTCGCGCCGTCTTCCAGTGCGCGCATGGTGCGGAACTTGAAGATGCGGAACGGCTCCTGGTTGAAGCCGTAACGCGTCTGGCGGAACAGCGCCGGCCCAGGACTCTCGAGCCGGATCGCCAGCGCGATGAGGAGGAAGAACGGCGCGAGCAGGATCAGGCTGAGCCAAGCGACGACGAGATCGAACGCGCGCTTCTCGGCCAACTGCAGCCGGGTCAGCGGCGGCCGCGTCAACGCCAGACCGGCGCTCGGGCCGAACGCGACGATGCGCGCATCCTTGAACCGGTCGAGCAGCGGCTCGCCGCCGAGGTGGATTTCGGTCGGCGTGCGCAGGAACGCGTCGATGCAGGCTTCGACCAATTCGGCGCGCGCCCACGGCACGACGAGATAGACGTCGTCGGGGCGCAGCATGCGCACGGTGGCCGCGGCGAGCGCGAGATCGTCGGCGAGACTCGCCGAGCTGTCGCGCAGCGCGATCGTCGCGGCGATCTCCAGCCGATCGGCGCGCGGATCGACGTGCGGCGCGTCATGCGCCAATGCGTCCTCGAGGCCGATGACGACGACGCGGCGCGGCGCGAACCAGCCGGCGCGTTCGGCGCGCTCGACCAAGGCCACCAGCAGGCGGCGCACGCCGAACAGAGCGAGAAAGCCGGCAAGGTAGAACACGCCAACCGCGCCGCGCGAATAGATCGTACTGGTGCGGGTGGCGAAGAGGAGCGCCAAAGCGCAAAGGAAGGCGAAGTTCCAAGCCGCCAGAGCGCGGGTGAACTGACTGCTGCGCGTCGCGTAGCCTTCGCGTCCGTAGTGGCCGCGCTCGGCCGCCACGACGACGACGATCGCGGCGACGACGAGTCCGACCGTCGTTGCGGCCTCGACCTCCGGCGTCCATCCGAGCGTGACGACTTCATAGAGAGCGGCCGAGGCCGCGGCTGCGGCGAAGATCGCCAAAGCGTCGGCTAGGGCGGCGAGATAGGGGAAGGCGGCGGCGACTCGGCCGGCGAGGCGCCGCGCCCGGGCCTGCGCCTGTCGGCGCGCGGCCGATCGCGCCCGCGCCTTGGTCGGCTCGCCTTCCGGGCGGTCGAATTGGACGTGCGCGTGTGCCATTCCTGGACGGAATCTCTCGCCGGGGCGGCCGCGGGCGGCCAAGGCCGAACCGCCGCAAGCCGCGTGCCGCCGCCGTTGGTCCGACATGGTTTCGCAATCTTCCTCGTCTAGGTTGGCAATTCGCATCGGCGGCGGGGGCTTGCGGCCCGCCGCGGGGGATGGTTAAACCGACTCCCGACGGCGTCTTTCGGCCCCGCCGGGGCGAGCGTCGTCGATCCCTTCGAAGGTCCGCGTTTTTGTCGTCCGAACCGCGTCGGGGGCGCCCGTCGCGGGGCCCGTTGGCTGTTTTCCCATGACCCTGGTCCCCCTGCCCAAAAGCTTCGAGACGGACTTGCTGAGCAAGTTCGGCCGCGTCTCGACTTGGGTGTTCGACCTCGACAACACGCTCTATCCGTCCGACTGCGGTCTGTGGCCGCAGATCAATCAGCGCGTCACGCTCTACCTCGCCGCGTTGACCGGGCTCGACGGCCTGTCGGCGCGCGCGTTGCAGCGCTATTACTATCATCGCCACGGCACGACTTTGCGCGGGTTGGTCGACGAGTCGGCGATCGACCCCGGCCCCTTTCTCGACTTCGTCCACGACGTCGACCGCTCCGGCTTGAGCCGCGACGCGCGGCTCGCGCGTGAAATCGAGCGTCTGCCGGGCCGCCGGCTAATCTTCACCAACGGCTCGCGCGACCACGCCTTGCGCACCATTGCTGAGCTCGGTCTCGACGGTCTATTCGAGGACGCGTTCGACATCGTCGCCTCGGGCCTCACGCCGAAGCCCGCCGCGCCCGCCTATGACGCGTTCTTCGACCGCTACGGCGTCGATCCGGCCGGCGCTGCGATGTTCGAGGACATCGCCAAGAACCTGCAGACGCCGAAGGCGCGCGGCATGACGACGACGCTGGTCGCCCCGCGCGCTGGTCAGCGCGACGATCGCGACGCGGCCGACAGCGAAGGGAGCGGCGCCGGTTACGTCGACTTCGTCACCGACGATCTCGCCGGCTTCCTCCAGCGGGTCAATGATCGGCTCGCTGCGCCGCGTCCGCGAGCGCTGGCGGCGGAATAGACCGGCTCAGGCCGCCGCCTCGCGCCGCCTCTCGGCCACCGCGACCGCGAGCGTCGTCGCCAGGCAGAACGTCGCCGCCAGCGAGCGGAACGAGCCGAAGTCGCTCTCGACCACTTCGAGCTGCGCGTCGGCGAGCCCCGAGAGCGGGCTCAGCGCACTGTCGGTGACGACGACGATCGGCGTTCCGGCGGCGCGCGCCGCCTTGACCCGCTCAATGGTGAAGGGCGCGTAGGGGGCGAAGCCGACCGCGATCAGCGCGTCGTCCTTGCCCGCCGCCGCGAGCTGCTCGCGGCCAAGGCCGCCGACGTCGTCGATCAGCGCCGCGCCGACGCCGAGTTGAGCGAGCGCGTAAACGAGGTAATGGGCGACGCTGAACGAGCGCCGCTGGCCGACGACGTAGATCAGCCGCGCCCGAACGAGCGGCGCGAGCGCCGCCTCCAGCTCCTCGCGGCGCAAGCTGCGGCGCAATTTGGCGAGCGAGGCGGCGGCCGAATCGGCGAAGCCGAGCAGCAGCCGCAACGGATCGCCGCTGGCGAGCGCGCCCTGGTGCAGCGCCTCGAGCCGTTCGGAATAGTCGGGCCAACGATTGCGCAGATGGGCGCGGAAAACCGCCTGTAGGTCGGAGAAGCCGGCGAGGCCGAGCGCCTGAGCGAAGCGCACCAAGGTCGAAGCCTGCACCTCCGCCCGCTCGGCGACCCGCGACGCGGCGCCAAGCGCGACTTCGTCGGGGTGGTCGAGCACGAAGGCGGCGGCCTGGCGCAGGCGCTTCGGCAGCGACGGTTCGATCTCGATCAATCGCTGCTTGAGCGATTCATAGTCCTGCGGGGCGTCCATGGCTCGCGCCCTTTCCTGGCGTCCGAATGGTCGATCAGATTAGAACAAACATTCCAGTTTCGGTAGGGACGGGAACGTTCGCGCTGTCCGCTTGGCGGATCGGTCGGGGCGTGCGAAGCATTCGGGGCGCAGAGAGGGGCGCGCGGCCGCGGCGACCGGGCCCGGAACTTGCACGCGCCAAATCGACGAAACGCGAGACGAACGAAAGAGGCGCGCGGCGAAATGTTGGATCGACCGGCGGCCGTATCCGGCCCGACCCTATCGCTGCATGGCGTCACCAAACAATATCCGGGCTGTCTCGCTAACGACCGCGTCGATCTGACGGTCGGCGGCGCCGAGATTCATGCGCTGCTGGGCGAGAACGGCGCCGGCAAGAGCACGCTGGTCAAGATCATTTACGGCGTGACGCGCCCTGACGCAGGCGAGATCGTCTGGCGCGGCGAGAAGGTGACGGTCGAGAGCCCGGCGCACGCCCGCCGGCTCGGCATTGGCATGGTGTTCCAGCACTTCTCGCTGTTTGAATCGCTCACCGTCGCCGAGAACGTCGCGCTCGGCGTCAACGAGCCCAGCGAACGCGCCAACCTGCGCGAGCGCATCACCGAGACCTCGCGCGAATACGGCCTGCCGCTCAATCCCGACCGCACGGTGCACGACCTCTCGGTCGGCGAGCGCCAGCGTATCGAGATCGTGCGCTGCCTGCTGCAAAAACCGAAGCTCCTGATCATGGACGAGCCGACCTCGGTGCTGACGCCGCAGGAGGCCGAGACGCTGTTCATGACGCTACGCCGTCTCGCCGCCGAAGGCTGCTCGATCCTCTACATCAGCCATAAGCTCGAGGAGATTCGCGCGCTCTGCGACACCGCGACGATCATGCGCCTCGGCCGCGTCGTCGCCCATTGCAAGCCGCGCGAGAAATCGGCCAAGGAGCTCGCCGAGCTGATGATCGCCGCCGAACTCGAGCCGCAGGCGCGCAGCCGCCGCGTCGTCGACCGCGCCGCGCCGCCGCGCCTCGTCGTCGACCGGCTGACGGTCGCCTCGCCCAATCCGTTCGGCGCCGATCTGAAGGAAGTGAGCTTCGCCGTCGCGCCGGGCGAGATCCTCGGCGTCGCCGGCATCGCCGGCAACGGTCAGAACGAGTTGATGGACGCGCTGTCCGGCGAGATCCCCGCCGGCAAGCCGGAGACGATCCGCCTCGACGGCGTCGCGGTCGGCCACATGGGCCCGCGTGAGCGGCGCGTCCTCGGCGGCTGCTTCGTCCCCGAGGAGCGCAATGGCCATGGCGCGGTTGGGCTGATGAGCCTCTCCGACAACGCCTTCCTCACTGCGGTCGCTCGCAAGCCGCTTTCGCGTTTCGGTTTCGTCAGGCGCGGCCAGGTGCACGAATTCGCCCGCGAGGTCGTCAAGGGCTTCGACGTGCGCACCACCGGCCCCAAGGCCCAGGCGCGGTCGCTCTCCGGCGGCAATTTGCAGAAGTTCTTGGTCGGCCGCGAGATCATGCAGACGCCCTCGACGTTGGTCGTCAACCAGCCGACTTGGGGCGTCGACGCCGGCGCGGCGGCGGCGATCCATCGTGCGCTTGCCGAAATGGCTGAGAACGGCGCAGCGGTGGTGATCGTTTCGCAGGATCTCGACGAGATCTTCCTCGTTTGCGACCGCGTCGCGGTCATCGCCGGCGGGCGACTGTCGCCGTCGATCCCCGTCGCCGAGGCGACGATCGAAAAGATAGGACTGGTGATGGGCGGCGCGACGGACGGCGGCGAGGCGGCCCATGCGTGAGGGCGTTCGTCTCGTTCCGCGCGGCAATCCGTCGCCGTTTTGGACCTATGCGTCGCCCGTGCTGGCGGTCGTCCTTACCGTGATCGTCTCGGGCGCGATGTTCCTGGCGATGGGCAAACCGCCGGCGACGGCGGTCTACACCTTCCTCGTCGCCCCACTGGTGCAGACCGGCGGCCTGTCGGCGCTCGCGGTCAAGGCGGCGCCGCTGATCATGATGGGGGCGGGGCTCGCGCTCTGCTACCGCGCCTCCGTGTGGAACATCGGTTGTGAGGGCCAGTTCACCGTCGGCGCGATCTGCGCCGGCGGCGTCGCGTTGGCGCTGCCCGGCCTGCCGGCGCCGATCCTCTATCCGGCGGCGCTGGTCGCCGGCGTGATCGGCGGCGCGGCGACGGCGGCATTGACGGCGTGGCTGCGCACCTCGCTCAACGTCAACGAGATCCTCTCCAGCCTGATGGCGACCTATGTCGCGCAATATCTGCTGATCTATCTCGTCACCGGGCCGTGGAAGGACCCGCAAGGCTTCGGCTTCCCGCAGACGGCGATGTTCCCGGACGGAGCGGCGACGCCGATCCTCATCGACGGCACGGGCGTCCACCTCGGCTGCCTCGTCGCGCCGCTGGCGGCGGTCGCGCTGTGGGCGCTGATGGCGCGCTCGACGCTCGGCTTCCAGCTTCGCGTCGTCGGCGAAGCGCCGCGCGCGGCGCGCTTCGCCGGCTTCAGCGAGAAGCGGCTGATCTGGGTGGCGATGCTGGTCAGCGGCGGCCTCGCCGGCCTTTCCGGCATGTTCGAGGTGACCGGGCCGATCGGCCAGCTGACGACCGACATCTCGCCCGGCTACGGCTTCACCGCGGTCATCGTCGCGTTCCTCGGCCGCCTGCATCCGATCGGCGCGATCTTCGCCGGCCTGCTGCTCGCACTGTCCTATCTCGGCGGAGACGCGGCGCAGATCGACCTCGGCCTGCCCAACGCCGTCACTGGCATCTTCCAGGGCGTGCTGCTGTTCCTGCTGCTCGCTTGCGACATCCTGATCAATTTCCGCGTCCGTCTGCCGGCGCGAAGCAGCGAGACGGCGGGGGCGGCCTGATGATCTTCTTCCTCACCAGCTTCGTCGTCAGCGTCATGGCCGCGGCGACGCCGCTTTTGCTGGCGGCGACCGGCGAACTCGTCACCGAGCGCTCCGGCGTGCTCAACCTCGGCGTCGAAGGCATGATGCTGGTTGGCGCGGTCACCGGCTTCATCGCCGGCCACTACACCGGCAGCGCTGCGTTCGGCGTCGTCGCCGCGACCTTGGGCGGCGCCGCCCTCGCCGCGATCTTCGCCGTGCTGACGCTGATCCTGCTCAGCAATCAGACCGCCGCCGGTCTCGCGCTGACCATTTTCGGCCGCGGCTTCAGCTCGCTGGCCGGCGCCGCCTTTGTCGGCATCAAAGGGCCGGTGCTGCCGAAGCTGGCCGTCCCCGGCCTGTCGCAGCTTCCCTTTCTCGGGCCGACGCTGTTCGGCCAGGACGCTCTGGTCTACGGCTCGTTCGTCATTCTCGCCGCCGTCGCCTGGTTCCTCAACCGCACCCACGGCGGCCTGGTGCTGCGCGCGGTCGGCGATTCGCACGACGCCGCGCACGCGATCGGCTACTCGGTCAACCGCATCCGCTTCGGCGCGACCCTGTTCGGCGGGGCGATGGCCGGGCTCGCCGGCGGCTACATGTCGCTCGCCTACAGTCCGCTGTGGGCGGAGAACATGACCGCCGGCCGCGGTTGGATCGCACTGGCGCTGGTCGTGTTCGCAACCTGGCGGCCGGGCTGGCTGGTCGGCGGCGCCTATCTGTTCGGCTCGATCATGTACCTGTCGCTCTACGTCCAGGGCGTCGGCGTGCCGATTCCTTCGCCGCTGATCTCGGCGCTGCCCTATGTCGTCACCGTGGTCGTGCTGGCGATCATCTCGCGCGATCGCCGCCGCATCCGCCTCAACCAGCCGGCGTGCCTGGGCAAGTCATTCGCCGCCGGCGCCTGAGTCGCATCGGAGGGCGCCGAATTATTTCGCTCAGGGCCCATGGATTGGGCGCCGCGGGCTCGGCTATGCTGGCGTTCCATGGCCTGCGGCTTGCTTATTCCAACGCCAAGGCGGTGGCGGCAGGCGGACGCTCGCCGCAGGAGTCTGAGCAGGATTAGCAGGAGCAACGCATGGATCGTCGGTCATTCAATAAGCTGCTTGGCGGCGGGCTGGTCGCCGCGGCGGCGGCCCCCTTCGCGCCGCGCGGGCTCGCCGCCGCGGAGCCGATCAAGGCCGGCTTCGTCTATCTCGGGCCGGTCGGCGACTTCGGCTGGACCTACCAGCACGATGTCGCGCGCAAGGAGGCCGAGGACCATTTCGGCGGCGCGGAGAAGACCGTGTTCGTCGAGAACGTCCCCGAAGGACCGGATTCCGAGCACGTCATCGCCGATCTCGCCGCCAAAGGTTGCAAGATCATCTTCACCACCTCGTTCGGCTACATGAACTACACGCTGTCGGTGGCGAAGAAATATCCGGCGGTGATGTTCGAGCATTGCACCGGCTACAAGCGCGCCGCCAACGTCTCGACCTACAACATCCGCTTCTACGAGGGCCGCTTCGTCCAGGGCGTGATCGCCGGCAAGCTGTCCAAGAACGGCGTCGCCGGCTATGTCGGCTCGATCGCCGTGCCGGAAGTCGTGCAAGGCATGAACGCTTTCATGCTCGGCATGAAGAGCGTCAACCCCAAGGCGCGGCTGAAATTCATCCTCATCAATTCCTGGTACGACCCCGGCAAGGAAGGCGACGCCGCCAAGGCGCTGATCGACCAGGGTTGCGACATCATCACGCAGCACACCGACTCGCCGACGCCGCTGCAGGTGGCGGAGAGCCGCGGCATTCTCGCCTTTGGCGAAGCGACCGACATGGCCAAGTTCGCGCCGAAGTCGGAGCTGTCGGCCAACGTCAACGTCTGGGGTCCCTACTACACCAAGCGCATCCAGGCCGTGCTGGACGGCTCGTGGAAGAGCGAGGACGTCTGGGGCGGCTTCTCGGCCGGCATGCTGAAGATGTCGCCGTTCGCCAACATGCCCGACGACGTCAAGGCGCTGGCGCAGCAGACGGTCGACGACATCACCTCGGGCAAGAACAAGATCTTCGTCGGCCCGCTGGTCGATCAGAGCGGCGCGGCCAAGCTGCCGGCCGGTCAGACGATGGACGACGGCACGCTCGCCGGCCTGCAATGGCTGGTCGAAGGCATCGAAGGCAAGCTGAGCTGACGACGGCTTGCGCCCTGTGGACGCGCTCTCCGAGCGCGTCGGGCGCAAGCGCCGCAGGACTTCAGTATCGCAAAAGAGAGGCGCGGCCGGCGGCCGCGCCTACAATTTTGCCCGCTCGTTCCAGAAATCGCGCTGCAACGCCGCCGCCTCCTCTTCGAGCAGCGGGCCGACGATCTCGACCGTGCGCTGGCCGGCGGCGAAGACGACGCGACAGGGCAGGTCGAGCGTCGGGTTCTCCGCGTGCGCGCCGGTCGCCGCCTTCAGGTCCTTCTCGCTCCGGCCATAGACGAGGCGGCCGATCCCCGCCCAATAGATCGCGCCCGAACACATCGCGCAGGGCTCGGCGGAGCTGTAGAGCGTGCAGCCGGCGAGAAAGTCGGCGCCGTAGGTCTTCGACGCCCAGGTCGAAAGCAGTCGCTCGGCGTGGGCGGTCATGTCGCCGCCCTCGGCGCTGAAGCCGTTGCCTTGCTCCTTGAGGATCGCGCCGTCGGGCCCGACCAGCAGCGATCCGAACGGATGGTCGCCGCCTTCGCGCGCGCGCCGCGCGACGTCGAACGATCGGCGCAGGAGAGTCTCGTGGTCGAGCTTGGGCAGCGGCGAGGCCTTCGACGTCGCCATGGACGCGTTCTCCGACGAAGAGGGTCCGCTCACGCTAGGCGAATGACCCGCAAGCGGCAACCGCCGCGAGGGCGTTAACGAGTCGTCAACGACGCGCGCGTCCACTGGCCGCGGACAACCGCGCGCGGCGGCGGAAAATTTACCCATCCCGCCGCATGGTCGGCGCGCGAACTGAGCTTTGGCCGCCTGCGATCGGCCGAGGAAGGGCGAGGATGAGCGCGACGCTGAAGAGTTCCCTGTTCGACGAACCCGACGCCGTGGAAGCGTCCGCGCCGCCGAAGCGGTTCAAGTTCGCCGCCACCTTCGTCATCGACCTCGTCGCTTCGCTCGCCTTTGTCGCCGTCGTGCTGCCGCCGTGGTCGGCGGACTTCGACCGCGGCCTAATCATGGCGCCGACCTTTCTGCTCGGCGTTCTGATCTTGGTGAGCTATGTCGCCAAGGTGCTGGTCGTCACTTATCTCGACAAGAGGGGCGGCGACGCGCGCACCTATGTGAAGTCGTCGGCGCTGGTCACCGACGGCCCCTACGCTTGGTCGCGCAATCCGACCTATGCGCTGGCGATGCTGCAGTTTCTGCTGTGGGCGGCGCTCGCGCTCTTTCTGCTCGCGCTCGGGCCGTGGCGCTGGCCGCTGGCGATCGCGGCGATCGGCCTGCCGGCGCTGTTCTTCCTGGTCAACGACCGCATCGTCATGCCGACCGAAGAGGCGATGCTGCGCAAGCTCCACCCCGAGGAATACGACGCCTACGCCACGCGCGTGCGCCGCTGGTTCGGCCGCAAGGCAGGGTGAGGGACGGCTCACCCGGAATAGCGGTTGGCGACGTCCTTGGCGATGCGGCTCGCCTCGTCGAGGAACCGCGCGACGATCTCGCGCGCGGTCGGCGTGCAGGCGCGATAGGTCAGCTCATAGTCGCGAAAGCCGCGGTTGAACGCGCCGGCGAGCGATTCCTTGCGCGCGTCGGTCGTCCCCTCGGTATCGACGAGGGCGGCGAACTTGGCGCGGAACGCCGCACCGTCGCCGTCGCCGCACAGATCGCGCAAATAGGTGAGCGCGCCGATGAGCTCGGCGAGGCGCAGGAGTTGCGCTTCGTAGGGCGGCGGCGCATCGGGCTGCGCGGGCGGCGGCGTCGGCGTCGCAGCGGGGGACGGCTTGGCGGCGGGCGCGGCCGGCTTGGCCGGTTGCGCCGTCTGCGTCTGGGCGGCGAGCGGCGCGACCGTGACGGCGAGCGCGGCGAATGCGGCGAGGCTGGAGGCGAAGAAGCGCTTCACGGCAGGCTTCTCTCGATCGCCGCCGCCTTGGCGACGATCCACGGCAGCTCCGGCGTGGTGCGATAATCGCCGATCGCTTTCGGATCGATCCAGGCGACCGCGTCGGCCTCCGCGCTGAGGCGCGGCTCGCCGCGCCGCCAGCGGCCGACGAACGCGGCGATGACGAAATGCGCGCGCACGCTGTCGCCTTCGCGCACGATCGGCTCGACGTGGTCGATGAAGGCGAGAATGTCGGCCTCGACCCCGACCTCTTCGGCGAGCTCGCGCGCCGCCGCTTGGCGCAGCGTCTCGCCGACTTCCACCACGCCGCCGGGCAGCGAATAGACTCCCGCCATCGGCGCGCGCGCGCGCCGCGCGATCAGCACCAGACCGTCGCGGAACACCGCGGTCGAGGCGGCCAGAATCGGCCGGGTTGGGTAAAGACGGTCATCCACGGCGCGTCGCCCTGGTCTAACGGTTGACGGTTATCGCGGGGCTCGGCTCAAGGGTAAAGCCGCTGCCGCCGCCAGGGCTCGCCCTCGCCCTCGCGTGTGAAGCGAATGCGGTCGTGAAGCCGGTACTGGTGATCCTGCCAGAACTCGATCTGCATTGGCGTCAGCCGGAAGCCGCCCCAATAGGGCGGCCGCGGAATCTCGCCGACCCCGAATTTCGCCGTCAAGAGAGCGACCGCGCCGAGGAGCTTGCCGCGCGACTCGAGCGGCCGCGACTGCTGGCTCGCCCAGGCCCCGATGCGGCTGAGCCGCGGCCGGCTGGCGAAATAGGCGTCCGATTCGGCGTCGGAGATCTTCGCCAACGGTCCGCGGGCCCGCACTTGGCGGCGCAATGATTTCCAATGATACAGGATCGCCGCCTTCGGGTTGGCGGCGATCTCGCCGCCCTTGGCGCTCTCGGCGTTGGTGTAGAAAACGAACCCCCGCTCGTCGACCTGCTTGCACAACATCGCCCGCGCGTCCGGCATCCCGGATGCGTCGACCGTCGCGAGCGTTATCGCGTCTGGATCGTTGACTTCTTTCTCGGCCGCTTGGGCGAACCACTGACGAAACAGGGGGAAAGGGTCGACGGCCTCAGTGAAGTCACTCGAACTTAACGCATTCAAGGTGAAGATGCTCCAAATACGGATAAATCTCGCGGGGAGCGATGATAGACCTTCTGCTGGGTGAACGCGATGCGTTTTGGCAGGCGCCTCGCCTCGTCGCGCGCTCGACGGCTTTCGCCTTCGCCGCGGCGGCGCTGGCGCTGGCCGGCTGCTCGATTCCCCTGCCGGGGTTCATCGACGACCAGCCGACCGGATCGATCAAGCCGAAAGTGGCGCCGGCGGCATTGTCGTCGGCCTATGATTCGCGCGACTGGCGCCTCGCCGAACCGGTCTTGAGCGCAACCCTTCGCGCCAAGGACGGCGACCGGGCGGGCGCCTGGTCGAATCCCGACACGGGGACGCATGGCGAATTTCTCGCCGTCGCCGGCTCGTTCGAGCGCGACGGACGTCCCTGCCGCGCCTTTGTGGCCCGGGTGGTCGGCAAGGACGGCGCGCCGGTGAAGACGCTGCAGGGAGTCGGTTGCCCGCGCGAAGGCGAGGAAGCGGCGATCTACGACGTTTCTCCCTGGACGGGCCTCTGACCGACACTTGCGGCCGGTCGCCGCAAAGCCCAAATAGTTGACGAGACAAATGTGTCTGCGCTTTCGGGGCGGACGCGGAAACCTGGGCTCATCATGCGGGACCCCTATGAAGTGCTGGGGCTGGCGAAGTCGGCCAGCGCCGGCGAGGTGAAATCGGCCTTCCGTAAGCTGGCCAAGAAGTTCCACCCCGACCAGAGCAAGGAGTCGCGGGCCAAGGAGCGATTCGCCGAGATCGGCTCGGCCTACGAGATCCTCGGCGACGAGAAGAAGCGCGCCGCCTATGACCGCGGCGAGATCGACGCCGAGGGCAAGCCGCGCGCGCCGCAGTTCGAGGGCTTCGGTTTTGGCCGGCGGCCGGGTGCCGGCGGCGAATTCCACGGCTTCAATTTCGACGTCGGCGGCGATCCGGCCGCCCGCGCCGGCTTCGAGGCCGACATCCTGTCCGAACTGTTCGGCGGCCGCATGGGCGGCCGCGGCCGCGCGCCGAGCCGCGGCGAGGACGTCGCCGTGTCGGTCAACGTGCCGTTGGCGATGGCCGCGGGCGGCGGCTCGGCGCGCGTCGCATTGCCGACTGGCAAGACGCTCGACGTCGCCATTCCCGCCGGCGTCGAGGATGGCAAGCAGATCCGACTGCGCGGGCAGGGGCGGCCGGGCGCGCGCAACGCGCCGGCCGGCGACGCGATCGTCACCATCCATTACGCGCCCCACCCGCTGTTCAAGGTCGAAGGGCGCGACCTCAAACTGGATCTTCCGATCACGCTCTACGAGGCAGTGCTGGGCGCCAAAGTCAGGACGCCGACGCTGTCGGGCGAGGTGGAGATCGCGATCCTGCCGGGAACCAGCAGCGGACGGGTGCTGCGGCTGCGCGGCAAGGGTCTGCCGGCGTCGGGCGACGCGCCAGCCGGCGATTTGCTGGCGACGCTGCGCATCGCCATGCCGGCGCAGGAGGACGCCGATCTGACGGCGTTGATGCGGCGCTGGCGCGACGAGAAGCCTTACGACCCACGCGCCGGCCTGAGCGCTTGAAGCTCAACAGCGCGGCGCGCCGCCCAGCTCTAAAAAACAAAAGCTTCCGGGCGGCCGATCGCCGGCCCGGAAGCTTGTCGCCGTCGAAGCGGCCGTTTCGGCCGAGGCGAGGCTCAGGCCTTCGGCTTCACGTGGTGCTTCACGTGATGATGATGGTGGACCGGGTGCTTCACCACGTGGTGGTGATGGTGATGATGGTGGTGGATCGGGTGGTGCACCATGTGGTGGTGGTGGTGGTGGTGATGGTGGATCGGCGCAGCGGCCAACGCCGGCGTAGCGGCGAGACCGACAACCATCGCCGCGGCGATCAGCAGTTTCTTAAGCATTCGTTAAGTCCTTGATTCGAAAGGCTCCGCATTTGGAGCGGCGGCGCCTGTGTGCCGAAGGGCGGATGAACCGAACATGAATTGCCGTCGTCGAAGCGGCGCAGGTCCGCCAATGTCGCCAGCTGTGGCAAATTTGTCGCGAATCTAGATCGCCGCTTCGCGGAAGACCGGGTCGACCGATCCTTGCCAGGGGCCGTTGAAGCGGTCGATCCAGACTTCCGCCGGGGTGCGCCCTTCGGCGGCGATGCGCTCCAGCGGCGCGAGATAGAGGGTCTCGTCGCGTCCGGCGGCGTCGCGCCGCGCCCGGCGCGCGAGCCCGCCGCTGGCGATCGCGACCGCTTCGCGCGCGACTTCGACCAGCGGTCGCCCGCCAATCCGCGCCTTGAGGCCGAGGCGCGGGACGTCGTCGCGCAGGCGCTGCAGATCCCCGGCGGTCCAGCCGCGCGCCAGCGTCGCCGCCGCCGCGAGCGCGTCTTTGTCGTAGAACAGACCGAAGCAGAACGCCGTCAGGGCGAGGATGTGCTCGCGCGAGCTGACGTCGGCGCCGCGCATCTCGAGGTAGCGCTTCAGCCGCACCTCGGGAAAGATCGTCGACAAGTGGTTGGCCCAATCGGAGACGGTCGCCCGCTCGCCCGGCAGCGCGGCGAGCTTGCCTTCGAGCAGGTCGCGGAAGCTCGCGCCGGCGACGTCGTGATAGACCTCGCCGCGCTTGACGAAATAGAGCGGCACGTCGAGCGCGTAGTCGACGTAGCGCTCGAAGCCCATGCCCGGCGCGAAGGCGAAAGCGAGCATGCCGGTGCGCGCCGCGTCGGTGTGGCGCCAGATTTCCGAGCGGGCCGAGAGAAGTCCATTGAGCGCGCCGTCGGTGAACGGAGAATTGGCGAACAGCGCCGTGATCGTCGGCTGCAGCGCCAGGCCGACCCTGAGCTTGACGACCATATCGGCTTCGTCGGCGAAATCGAGATTGGCCTGCGTCGTCGATGTGCGGAACATCATGTCGAGGCCGCGCGAGCCGACCTTCGGCATGTAGCGCGCCATGATGCGGTAGCGGCTCTTCGGCATGACCGGCGTTTCGGCGAGCGTCCACTTTGGACTGAGGCCGAGCGCGAAGAAACCGATCCCCAGCGCCTCGCCGATCGCGTGCATGCAAGTCAAATGCGCGTCGAGCTCGGCGGCGACGGCGTGGACGGTCGGCTGCGGCGCGCCGGAAAGTTCGAATTGACCGCCCGGCTCGAGCGAGATCGCGCCGCCGCTCGCCGCGTCGTAAAGGCCGATCAGCGCGCCCTCGTCCTCGATCGGCGCCCAGCCGAGACGCGCTTTGGCGCCTTCGAGCAGGGCCCTGACGCCGCGATCGCCCTCATAAGGGACCGGCCTCAGATCGGCGTTGTAATATGGGAATTTCTCGTGCTCGACGCCGATGCGGAACGCTTCGGCCGGCTTGCCGCCCGCCGCCAGCCACGCCACCAGATCGTCGCGGGATTCGATGATCTCAGCGTCGACGACGTCACGAGCCATGCAGGATTCCGAATGAAAAACGGCCAAAAGGCCAGCGCGAGACCCGTAAATAGGGGCGCCGGCCGTACAATTCAATGAACGGCGCGCCAGCGGCCAAATGTCGCCGCCGGCGCGGTCGATCGATCTTCAGGTCTTGCCGCCGCCGGCCAGCGACTGGAGGATGCTGTCGATCCCCTGCTGATGCGCCGCCGACGTTTGCACGCCAGACTGCAGCATGCCCGTCAGCGCGCTCAGCCCCGCCTGGGCGAGGCCTGAGGCGGCCTGGCCCGACTGGCCGCCGCCGAACAGGTTGCCGACCAGCGAGGTGATCAGTCCGGAGAGTCCGCCGCCTTGCCCGGCCGGCGCCTCGGCGGCGCTCGTCAATTGCCCGAGCACGCCGCCGAAGCCTTGCGCCGTCAGCGAATGGGCAAGGCCGCCGAGCAGAATCGAGGCGAGACCCGGCATCATCTGTTGGATCGTCTGCGCGTCGACGCCGCTCGCGCTCGACGCGTGGGCGGCGATCTGCGAGGCGATCTGCGACGAGCCGAAGATCTGGCTCAGCGCGGCGCCGCCGTTGGTCGCCGCGGCGGCCGGGTCGGCGCCGGTGAACGAACCCTGATGGACGCCGCTCGCCAGATGCGAGACGATTCCGGCGAGGCTGGACGGGTCGGAGGTGACGCGCTGCAGCGCGGTTGAGAACGCCGGCGTCAGCGCCTGCACCGCCGCCTGCGCCTGCTCCGGCGTCAGGCCGAATTGCGCGCCGAGATTGGCGACGCCCTGTCCGCCCTGCGCAGCTTGGATGATGTCGTTGAGATTCATGGCGCGTCCTCCTCCTCAAGATCGCGACGAAACCTAGCGGGAAATCTTAGCTGGGTCTGATGGCGTTTGCGAGACGCGCGACGATTGCGAAGGCGAGCGCAGTGGCGGCGAGGCCGAATACGGCCGCGCCGACGCCGATTCCGACGATCGCGCCTTCGACGCCGTCCCAACGCGCGCCGACCACGACGAAGGGAATCGTGCCGATCGTCGCCCGACCCCAGTTGAACAGCATCGCCAGCAGCGGATAGCCGAGGTTGTTGAAGACGGTGTTGGCGACGAACAGGCAGGCGACGAACAGCCAGGCGGCGACGCCGTAGCGGCAGAAGAAGACGATGAACGCCGCCCCGTCGCCGTCGACGTCGAACAAGGCGGCGATCGCCGGGCCGGCGAAGGCGAGGACCGCCCAGGCGACCAGCGCGTAACCGACCGACAGCGTCAAGGCGTTGGACATCGTGCGCTTCACCCGGTCCATCAACCGCGCGCCGTAGTTCTGGCCGAGGATCGGCCCGACTGAGCCGGTCAATGCAAACACGACGCCGAAAGCGAGCGGGATGACGCGGTCGACCACAGCGCCGCCGGCGACGGCCGCGACGCCGAAGTCCGACCAGATGCGGGTGACGTAGAGCGCGGCGACTGGCATGGCGAGATTGGCGAGGATTGCCGGCACGCCGATTCCCATGATCGGCGCAAGATCGCGACGAATCGCCTCCACCCGCGGCCGGCCGACGAGATCATGGAGGCGGATCGCGCCATAGAGGCCGAAGCCGAGCATGACCAGACGCGACAGCACGATCGCCCACGCGGCGCCGTAGACGCCGAGACCGAAGGCGAAGATCAGCAGCGGATGGTGAAGACGGTGGCGAACGCGCCGGCGAGCGTCACGTACATCGCGCGCCGCGCGTCGCCGACTGCGCGCAGAACGCCCGACAGCGCCATGGCGAGCGAGAACGCGATATTGGCCGGGACGGCGATGGCGAGGAAGCGGCTCGCGACCGCCGCCGGCTCGCCGCGCGCGTGCAGCAGCAGATCGAGTGCGGGGTCGCGCAGCAGCAACATGCCGATCGACAGCACGGTCGCCACGACGCCGGCGATCGTCAGACCGGAAGCGGCGAGGCGGCGCGCACGCTGCCGATCGCCGGCGCCGAGCGCGCGCGAAACGGTCGCCGAAATGGCGATGGTGAGGCCGATCGAAACCGACAGCGCGACGAACTGCAGCTGGCTGGCGTAGCCGACCGCCGCTTTCAATTCCTGCGAGCCGAGCCGCGCCACCCAGAACAGCGACAGGAAGTCGACGGCGAACACCGCCACCAAGCCGATCGAACCGGTCGCGGTCATCACCGCGACGTGGCGCATGGTCGAGCCGCGCGTGAATACGGGCGCGTCGTCGCGGGCGGCGGAGGCGGCGGACATGCGGCGGACCTGAGGACTGGGCGGGCCGCGGCTCTTATACTTTCTCGATCCAGCGCGCTAGCTTGACTTCGCCGGCGCGGCTTTCCAAGACACGGGCGCTTCGGCAAGGCTGACGAACGTGATGATCTCGAAACCGCCTCTCCGCATCGTCCTCTGCGCGCCGCGCGGATTCTGCGCCGGCGTCGTGCGCGCGATCGACGCGGTCGAGAAGGCGCTCGTGATCTACGGCCCGCCGGTGTACGTGCGGCACGAGATCGTCCACAACAAACACGTCGTCGACTCGCTCAAGGCGAAGGGCGTCGTCTTCATCAGCGACCTTGCCGAAGCGCCGGCCGGCGACCGGCCGGTGATCTTCTCCGCCCACGGCGTCGCCAAGGGAGTGCGGGAGGAGGCGAAGGCGCGCAACCTGCTCACCATCGACGCGACCTGCCCGCTGGTGACCAAGGTCCACCGCGAGGCGCAAGTCCATCACAAGCGCGGCCGTAAGGTGCTGCTGATCGGCCATCCCGGCCACCCGGAAGTGATCGGCACGATGGGACAGTTGCCCGACGGCGCGACGACGCTGATCGGCTCGGTCGACGAAGTCGAAGCGCTCGATTTCCCCGCCGACGCGCCGCTCGCCTACGTCACCCAGACGACGTTGTCGGTCGACGACATGCGCGAGATCGTCGCCGCGCTGAAGCGCCGCTTTCCCGCCATCCACGCGCCGCCGCTCGAGGACATCTGCTACGCCACCACCAATCGCCAGGAGGCGGTGAAGCGCGCGGCGGCCGAGGTCGAGGCGGTGATCGTCGTCGGCGCGGCGAATTCGTCGAATTCGCAGCGGCTGCGCGAGGTCGCCGAGCGGGCGGGCTGCGCGCTCGCCGTGCTGGCGCCCAACGCGGCGGCGATCGACTGGCCGCGCTTTGCCGACGTGCGTTCGCTC
>JBEKVR010000074.1:0-22395 GCA_049513815.1 Roseiarcus sp.
GCCGTCTGGCCGCGGCGCGCCGCGCTCGCCGCGCTCGTTCTCACGGCGCCCGGTTTCTTCCTCGGCGCCGACGCGCTGCGTCAGGAGATCGTCGCGCAAGGCAAGCTCTCCGCGCAATACCGTCAGGAGGAGGACAAGAACGAGGCGGAAAACGTCGCCAATTTCGCCAGCCTCACCGACGACAGCCCGCTGAGCAGCTGGGGCGCCTACGCGACCAACAACGTCTACTACGCGGAGCGCTTCCGAAAGGCGCAGGACGAGATGCGGGACCAGGCGCTGAAACGAATCGCGGCGCGCCCGACGCTCGAGGCTGACCTGGCGAAGGACCTGCTGTCGCGGGACCTCTATGATTCCTTCGCCCGCGATTCCGATATCGCCTTCCTGCTCGTCGCCCGCGCGCCCTTCGCGCCGAGCGCCGCGCTGGAGGCGCCGCTACGCGACGCAATGAAACGGATCGCCGCCGAAATGCGCGCGGCGGGGCCGGGCAAGGAATGGCCGGGCCAGAGCGATGTGCTCGACTCCTACATTTCGAGCAGCTTCGCCGAGCGCCTCGACGCGTCGCTACCGATCGCCAAGCGGATGGCCGCAGTCGGCGTCGACCTCCGTGAAGCCTTGGCCGAGCTCGGGGACGCGGCCCTCGCGGCATATCCGCAGACCAAGACCGCCCTGACCTATCAAAAGGACGTCGCGGCGGCCGAGCCGGTCGTCGCGGCCACGCTCGGCGCCCACTCCACCGTCAAATGACCGCTAGTGGGCATTACGGTGATGGGGTGGACGGCGCCCCGACGGCATCAAGCGTGCCAAGATGAGTGTTGTCGCCAACCCATCTGAGGGAAGCCGTCCATGGGCAAGTCTATCAAGAATCTGTCGTCTGTCACGGTCGTCGGGCTCGACATCGCCAAGACCGTTTTTCAGGTTCACGGCGTCGACGGACCCGCTGGGCCTCGGTGCGCAAGGTCAAGGAAGGCGAGACGACGAACGACATTTTCGCGTTCCTGACGACCGAGCCCAACGCGATCGTTGCCCCAATTCACGGCAAGGCCATGCCGGTAATCCTGACGCGTGAGGACGAAATCGACAATTGGATGACAGCGCCGCCGGGCGAGGCGCTGAAGTTGCAAAGGCCGCTGCCAGACGGCGCATTGCGAATTGTCGCTCGTGGACAGCGACAAGATTACAGCCTGGAGCCCTAGCGCCCTTCGTAGCCTCGTCCAAGCGTCGAAGCCCCGACTGCCGGCGGCTTCCTCATTATGACGACGCCGGCGCGGTCGAGGTGCTCAACAAGCCGCTTTGCGACGATGTTCGCCATTATCTCGTCCGCGTTGTGGACGCGCTTCCGCCCGCTGAAACGGAGCGCGAAAGCGAGCGCATCGGCGAGGTCGTCGAGTGTGGCAGGGCGAAGGTGATCGACGAAGTCGGACATCCCGAAATGATAGCCCGACGATGGGAACAAAGAAAGAACGATTATGAGGCCTTGACCCAGCTGGCGTCCGTGAAAGGCCGCCGATGGCCGGAGCTGGCCGATTGCAGAATGGCGGCTTTGGGCGAGCGGAGCCACAAACCTGCCGTTGGGTTCGTCGCTTTCTCACTAAGCTGTTGAGATTCGCAAGAGAAGCAAGTTGTTCCTCCCTCTGACGTCGAGCGTTCCTCGTGCGCTTCTGCGATTTTGTGTGTCGAGAGGGCCGGTTCCAAAGGCAGTTTCAGTGGTCGGATCGCCGCATTTGGTCTGTGATCTGCGCTATGAGTTCCTGATCGCGATAGGGTTTGGCGATGAAACTGGCGTCATCGGGAATTTCAGCTTCGCTCGATCGGCCCGACCTCGCGCAGGCTGGTCCGCGTAGCGCATTCGCGCAAGCTGCCGGTGGTGATGAGCCCCGACGAAGTCGCCAGCCTGCAATTGATCGGCGTTGCCTTGCTAGGGTCACATTTCGGCGCTTGCCCACGTCTGACTTCAAAGTGGGTCTGCACTCATAGGTCGCACAAGGATCATTGTGCAACGGGCGGCCCCGCTGCGTGGCGGGGCTTGGGCTAGAGGCCGGTTCATAGCGCGGCTCACGCGCTGCGGGCATCAGCCCGCATCGGCCGCGAGCTGCTCGGAAAGGAGCCTCGCTGCGGGGACAAGCGTCATCACCAAACGGCGTTCGGTGCTGGGGTCGAGATCTTCTGTTCGCACGACGAGACTCATGCTCGCGAGGATGGCCGCGTTGGCGCTCGATACCGGGGCCGAGAGCCCCACGAGGCCCTGGTCGACCTCCCCGCGCGTGACGCAATAGCCGCGACGACGGATCTCCGTCAGTTCCGCTTTGAGGCCTTTGAGGTCGATCTCGGGCGCCGCGCCGGCGCCCTGAAGCAGTTTGCCGAGTCGACGCGCCGGAAGCTGGGCAAGGATGATCTTGGACGTCGCGCCGCGCAACAAGGGCATCGGATGGCCGCGCTCATAACTGGTGGGAATGCGCCCGATATGCGAACTCGATTCGGCGACGCAGATGACGTCGGCACCATAGAGCCGCGCGATCACCGCTGCGGCCGGGCAGGCCGCGGCCTTCAGCAGATCGTCGAGATACGGCGCACCGAGTCGGATAAACGGATCGGTGAGGCGGACACGGCGGTCGAACTCGATGAAGAGCGCCCCCAACCGATAGTGCGCGTCGCTCGACGCGTCGAGGAACCCTTGTGCGACCAGTTCCCTGACGAGCCGATAGATCGTGCTGGCGGGAATGCCAAGCGTCTCGGCCATCGCGGCGATCGTCCAGCCGCTTCTGCGCCCGTCGAATAGGCGCAGAATTCTTACGTACCGATCGAGTCCGCCCATAGCGCCCCTAATCCCGCCATTTCGCCGGCACTTCTGACCAGTGCTTGGAACCCGGTCAAGCGACCCCGGCGCATCAAAATCCGAATTCGTCCTGCTGCGCCGCGGCGAACATGCCGTCGTCGACCGCGAGATTGGTGGCGCGGACCCAGGCGCTTTCCTCGCGGCAGAGAAAGACGATGACTGGGGCGATCTCCTCCGGATCGGCCGGCCGGTCGCTGCGCTCCTGATCCCTCGCCGCGCGCTCGCCCAAAGTTGCGAGGAAGTCCTTGTGGATCGGCGTCGCAACAGGTCCCGGACTCACCGCGTTCATGCGCAACCTGCGCTCGCGCCAGCGGCGCCAACTCTGCAACGTCCACACGATCAGGCATTCTTTGCTGACGAAATAGCAATTCTCGTCCGTCACCCCCTCGGCCGCGATCATCGCCTCGACGTTGTGCAAACCGCCATCGGCGACCAGTCGTTTTGTCCGCTCTATGGCCTTCGGCCAGCCGGCGCCGGCGAGCGAGGCGACGTTCACGATCGATGCGCCGTCGGCCAGCTTCGGCAGCAGGCGCTCGGTCAGTAGGCGCAACCCGAAGAAGTTCACCTTCATCGTCGCCACGGCGCCGGCGGTCGGCGGCACACCTGCGACGTTGCAGAGGGCTTGGATCGGTCCGTCGATGGCGGCGGCCGCCGCGTCGATCGAGGCGGCGTCGCCAAGATCGGCCTCGATGGATTGCACCACATAGTTTGGGATCGGGCGCCGGTCGACGCCGATCACGTTCCAGCCTTCCGCCGTGAGGCGCGCGGCGGTCGCTGCCCCGATCCCTGAGGCGGCGCCTGTCACGATTGCCCGCTTCGCCATGGTTTGCTTCCTCTCTGAAGACGAACCGTCAGGTCACGACCCGTCGCCGGACCGGCACGAGCGACACGCCGAATCTTTGTTCGAAATAGCCCCAGAGACCCCGGGGCGTTTTCAACATGGCGGCGATGGCGATCGCGCCAAGAACGAGCAGATAGAACGATCCGAGATTGGCCAGCGTCTCGCGCAGCGCGAAGAACACGAGGGCGCCGACCAGAGGCCCCTCGATAGATCCGATGCCGCCGATCACGACCATGAAGATCACATAGGCCGTCCAGTCGTTGACGCTGAACGCCGCCTCCGGCGAAATGCGCAGTTTCTGGAGGAAGATCAGTGCGCCCGCCATGCTGGTGAGACCGGCGACGGCGGCATAGACCGCGAGCTTGATTCTCTGGATGTCGACGCCAAGGCTCTCCGATGCGACCTCGCTGTCGCGGATCGCCGTCAGCGCCAGGCCGGTGCGCGAGCGAAGCAAAAGCACGATGAAGGCGAAGGTCAGCGTCACGAGGGCGAGTGCAATCCAGTAAATCAGCCATTCCCGCATTTCGCGGCTCGAGGCGACGCCGGTGACGATGCCGGCCGGCAGACTCGTGCCTGACCCGCCGCCGAGCGAGGCGAATTGCGAGAACCCGAGGCGAAAAACTTCAGCGGCGACCCAGGTTCCGATGGTGAAATAGGCGCCCTGAAGCCGAAACAGCAGCTTCGCCATCGGGACGGCGACGATCACGCCCAGCACGCCGGCGGCCACGATCGAAAGCAACGGCGATGCGCCCGCCAGGATCGCGAGCGCGAACAGCACATAGCCGCCGAAACCGACGAACGCCTGCTGTCCCACCGACACGAGGCCGGCGAAGCCGCCAAGCAGGTTCCAAAGGCCCGCCAACGCAAGGAACGTATAGAATTCGCCGAACAGCCGCAGATTGGCGCGTCCCGCCCACCAGGGCGCGAGACTGAGCGCGACGACGACCGCCAGGGCGACGAGGCCGGTGATCCGGCTCGCCGGGGTCGAACGTTGGATCGAAGGTTTGCCGGCAAGGGAGGTCTGGCTCAGAGGAGCGAGCGAGCCGGCGGCCGGTCTCGTCGACCCGTCTATCGGGTTCATCAGTCCATCCTGGGAAAGAGGCCGCGCGGCCTGAGGGCGAGCACGAGAAAAAACACGAGATGGCCCGCCAGCAATTGCCAGCCCGGCGAAATCTCCGAGCCGACGGTCTGCGCGACGCCGAGAACAACGCCGCCCGCCAGCGTGCCCCACAGACTTCCCAGCCCGCCAATGATGACAGCCTCGAAGCCAAACAGCAGTCGCGTCGGCCCGCTGGTCGGGTCGAAATTGGTTCGCACCGCCAGGAAGACGCCCGCGACGGCGACGACCGCGGCCGAGAGGGCCATGGCGAGCGCAAAGACATGGCGCCGATTCAATCCCATCAGCTGGGCGATCTCGGCGTCGTCGGAGGTCGCGCGAAACGCGCGTCCGAGCGAAGTGCGCGAGAAGACCAGTTCGAGCGCCGCGATCACTGCGACAGCGGCGGCGAACATCAGCATCGGCAATTCCCCTATCGTCAGGCCCGGAACGATGTCGAAGCTCGCCGTTTCGAGCGGGCCAGCGGTAAGGCGCCGGCTGTCGGCGGTGAAGCCCGCCAGCAGCCCGTTCTGAATGATGACGGACAGGCCGAAGGTCACGAGCAGCGGCGGCATCACATCGCGCCCGAGCGTCGGGTTGAGCAGGAGGCGTTGCAGAACGTAGCCGATCACCGCCATCAACGGCGCGACGACGAGCACGGCGACGAGCGGATTGAGGCCGGTCGCCTGCACGACGACGAGCGCGAGATAGGCCGCAAACACGATCATGTCGCCGTGGGCGATGTTGACGAGTCGCATGATGCCGAAGATCAGCGAAAGCCCCGCCGCGAATAGGGCATAGAGCCCTCCGAGAAGAATGCCTTGGGCGACTGCATTGACCCATTCCATCGTCAGACGCCGAAGTAGGCGGCGGTAATGGCGCGCCGGCTGGTTGAATGCGCTGGACCCGAGAGCGTCACGCGTCCCTCTTGCAGGCAGACGAAATCGCGCGCGACGCCGAGCGCGCGGTTGACGTCTTGCTCGACGAGAACGATCGAAACGCCGGTCTCGACGATCGAAGGCAACGCCGCGTAGATGCCCTTGATGACGACCGGCGCCAGGCCGAGCGAAATCTCGTCGAACAGGATCAGCTCGGGGTTGGCCATTAGCGCCCGCCCGATAGCGACCATCTGCTGCTGACCGCCTGACAGCACCGAACTCGCGGCATGGCGCCTCTCCCGAAGAGCGGGAAACAAGCGATAGATGGACTCGAGGCTCCAGCGCCCTTTACGCCCAACCTGCGCGCCGATGACCAGATTTTCCTCGACTGTGAGCGAACGAAACAGGCGTCGTCCCTCCGGTACCATCGCGATGCCCAATTTCGCGATGCGGTCGGGCGCAAGCCCGCCGATCGCCTGTTCACGGAACCGGATTGCGTCGTGAGGCGCGGCGACCAGACCGACGATCGTTCTCAGCAGCGTCGACTTGCCCGCGCCGTTGGCGCCGATCAGGGCGAGCATGGCGCCGGCCTGAAGCTCAAGCGAGACGCCGAAGAGGACCTTCAAGTCCCCATGGCTGGCGTCGAGTTCCCGGATGGACAGGATCGGAGCGCCGTTCATGCGGCCTCCTCGGCCGGTCCCATGTAGATTTCCGCCACGGCCGCGCTGGATAACACTTCGCGCGGCACCCCGTCGGCGATCTTTCGGCCGAAATCGATCACCACGATCCGATCGACGACCGCGAGCAACGCATGAACGACGTGCTCGATCCAGACGAGGGTGACGCCGCGCGCGCGGATGCCGTTGATGACCGCGACGAGCTCGTGACACTCGGGCTCGGTGAGCCCGCCGGCGATCTCGTCGAGCAGAAGGAGCTTCGGTTCAGTCGCGAGCGCTCGGGCGAGTTCCAGCCGTTTGCGATCGAGCAGCGTCAGATTGCCGGCGAGCGTGTTCGCTTTCGCCATCAGGCCGGTCGTCTCCAGCGTCGCCAGGGCGTGAGCCTCGCTTTCGCGTTCGCTCCGACCACGCCCGAAAGTCGCGCCGATCAGCACGTTTTCGTAGGCGGTCATTCCGGTGAAAGGATGCGGAATCTGAAACGAGCGGGCGACGCCGAGCCGCGTTCGCTCGCGGCTCGGCGTCTTCGTCACGTCGCGACCGTCGTAAAGAATACGGCCAGCGTTTGGAGCGATGGAGCCGGCAATCAGGTTGAACAGCGTCGTCTTGCCTGCGCCGTTCGGACCCAGGACGCCAAGAGCTTCTCCGGAATCCAGCGAAAGGCTGAGATTGTCCGTCACGACAACGGCGCCGAACACTTTGGTCACGCCTTCGAGTTGCAGAACCGGCATATTGCGTCCCAGCGTTGACGTTCGCGGCGGCGTAGAGCCGCCGCGATCTAATGGCTTTCGACCAATCAGGACAGAAGGCGCAGTTTGTCCTGCACCGGAATTTCCGGCGCCGTCGAATTGTCGCAAACTCTGAGGTCGAAGCCCGTGGCGGTCTTGTTCCACTGGCCGGCGACGACCGGCGTCTTGCAGATGTTCTTCAGGTCGGGATTGTTCCAACGCAGGCGGCCGACGACTGAGGCGTAATCTGTGGTCACGATCGCTTCGAGAATGCTGGCGGGATCGTCGACGTTCTTCGAGCGCTTGAGGACGTCGACCGCGACCTCGAACAGCGCGTGTTTGAAGCCCATCGGCTGCGTCCAGGGACGGCCGGTCTCCGATTCGTACTGCGCGTTGAGTTCACGCGCCGATTGCCCGGTCAGGCCCGACTTGAACGGGTGGTTGGGAGACCACCAGATTTCCGTGCTCAGTCCGTCGGCGCGGTCGCCGATCGCCGAAATCACGCTCGGGAACAGCAGCGCCTTGGCGATCGTGACGATCTTCGGCCGAAACTTCTGCTGAGCCGCCTGCTGCCAGAAGACGCCGAAGTCCGGCGGCGCGAGCACGCCGCTGACGATCTCGGCTCCGGCTTTCTGGAAAGCGGAGATCTGGGCCGAATAGTCTTGGATGCCGGGGGTAAAGCGGCCTGGGTCGATCAACGTGAATCCATTGCGTTTGCAGGTTTGAGACAAAGCAGCGGGGAGATTTGGGTCGCCCCAAGCGTTGCCGTCGGCGTCATTGGGGAACAGGCCGCCGACGACCCGGTTGGTCTGGGCGGACTTCCACAGCCCGACGTAGGTCGCGGTGGCGTCCTCAAGGCCCCAGAAGAAATGATAAGTCCACTTGAAGCCCTTTTTCGGATCGCCGTTGCGGCCGAACACATACGACTGCCACGGACAATCGGCGGTGATGCAGGGCACGCCGTTGACTTCCGCCTGGTCGGCGACGGGATTGACGGTCTCGAAAGTGCTGGCGGCGAGGATCAGCTTCACCTCGTCGCGCAGGATCAGGTCGGCGGCGACCTCGGATGCGCGATTGGGGTTCGACTGCGTATCGCGATTGAGGATTTCGATCGCGTAGGTCTTGCCGTTGATCGTCAGACCGTCCTTGAGCGCCTCGGCGATGTGCTTGAGAACGAACGGCACCGGCTCGCCGAAGGCCGCCAGCGGGCCCGTCTGGGGAGCGACATGACCGATGCGGATCGTGTCTGCCGCATAGGCCGGCCCAATACGCATCACCGACGGCAGAAGCGCGACGGCGGCGCCGGTCTTGAGAAAGCAGCGGCGCGTTACGCCGCGGCCCGTGCTGGATTGCGATGAAGAACTCACTTGGCTTTCCTCCCTTGGTTGTGGTTCTCAGACCCTCGTCTGGGAACCTCCTTCAGAACGGGCGGCGACGCGGAGTCCTCCGAGGGTTCAGCCAGCGAGCCGCGCGGGCTTGAGCGCGCTCGCCGTGTCCGGCCCCTTAGCTGGCGCCTGCGCTTGCATCTCACGTCTCCA
Organism: Roseiarcus sp.; assembly: GCA_049513815.1. GTDB lineage: Bacteria > Pseudomonadota > Alphaproteobacteria > Rhizobiales > Beijerinckiaceae > Roseiarcus. The sequence continues at coordinate 8,589 of JBEKVR010000074.1, forward strand.
GTCTTTTCCGATCCTCCCGCCCGAGGCGCGAGGGCGTCATGCGTTGGCGGGCTCGAATCGCAGAGTCGCCAGCGTGGCCGGCGGTCCGCCTGGAGCGATGGTTCGAAGGCAGTCGAGGAGTTCGCAGGCGCGTGCGATTGGGGCGGCGGCCGCGACATAGCGGTCACGGCGAAGCAGCAGCGCCGAACCGAGATAGCCACGCCAAGGCTGCTGGCTGAAGAATCTCGACACGTCGCGCAGGACGGGGAAGTCTTGCGGCGCCGGGTTCATCCACTCCGGCGTCAGGCCGACGATCGCCGCGCCCGCGGCGCTCAGCGCCTCGCGATCGCCGGGGCGCAGCGCTCGGTCCGGGAATTCGTCGAACACGAGGACGATCGGACGATCCGGCAGACACTCGTCGAACAGTCGTCGTGCGCGCCCGGCGTCCTCGACCAAGGGCTGCGGCAAGAGGCGGCCGACGACCGTTACACGCTCGCGGCGCCCGTCGGCCCACACAAGTCCTGCCCGGAAGCGGGGCTTGGGCTTGTATTTCATCTGGGCGAGATAGTCGCGCGCCGGAGGGTAGAGGCTCAAAGTGCGAAACAATGCGCGCACCGCGAGACCCTGCCAGCGCGAGGTCGGCATCATCACTTGCCCCATGCGCAGGGCGAGCATGATCATCTCCCAGGCGTGCGGTTTTCGCTCGATCTCGTAGCTCGCCAGGATCGGCTCGGCGTCGGCCGCTGCGAGCGCTTCGGCGAGCTTCCAAGCGAGGTTGTGCGCGTCGCGCAGACCGCTGTTCATGCCTTGACCTGCGAAGGGCGGGGTCAGATGGGCGGCGTCGCCGGCGAGGAACACGCGGCCCTCCCGCCATTTCGACGACGATCTCGCGTGGAAGGTGTAGACCCGGACGCGACGCAATTCGGCGTCGCGATCCGGGCCGGTCTCTTCCAGCAGTCGCCGCACGAACGCCTCCTGAACCATCGCCAGTTCGTCCTCGCCCGCGCGCAGCATGAATTCGTATCGCCGAATGCCGCCGGGACCAGGAAGGGTGATGCTGGGGCGGCGCGGGTCGCAGAAGACTTCCGTGTGCCGGAACCGGTTTTCGGTGCGCGCGAGATCGACGATCAGCCAGCGCTCGGCGAAGGTGGAGCCCTCCAAAGCGACGCCCAGTTGCTTGCGCACGCTCGAACGGCCGCCGTCGGCGCCCACCAGATACCGGGACGAAATGGATATGTCGCCGCCGTCGGGAGCTTGCGCCTCCGCGACGACGCCTGCGTTGGTCTGTCGGAAAGCGACGAACTCGTGGCGGAAGAGACAGCGCGTCGTTGTCCAGCGGTCGAGCCCGCGGCGGAGCTCGTCTTCGAGTTCGGGCTGCTGGAAGCCGTTGCGTTTGTCAAACCCATATTCTTTTGAGATGGGATCGACGAGCGCGAAGCATCGGCGCGACGGCGAAAGATAGCGCGAGCCGTATCCGCTCGCGACAATCGCCTCGATCTCGCGCGATAGTCCGATGGCCTGCATCACGCGCATGGATTCGTCGTCGATCGACACCGCGCGGGGTTCATCGACCGTCGTCGCGTTGCGCTCGACGACGAGCGTGCGAACGCCCATGCGGCCAAGGAGGTTCGCGAGCGTCAGGCCGGTCGGCCCAGCGCCGACGATCAGAACGTCCGTATCGAAGTTCGTCTCAGCCACGGCCTTGGACGCTCCAATCTCTGTGGCGAAGGAAGGTGACGCTCACGCTTCTTGTTCAACGGGATTGGAAAGCAGACCGACGCCGGGAATCTCGACGTCCACCCGGTCGCCGGGTTTCAGATAGAGCGGCGGCTCCCGCCGATCACCGACGCCGCCGGGCGTTCCCGTCAGAATGACGTCGCCTGGCCGCAACGCCGTAAACGAGGAGCAATAGGCGATGAGGCGCGCGATCGGAAAAATCAGATCGGCGAGACTCGCCTCCTGCACAACCTCGCCGTTGAGGCGCGTACGGAGCGTCAGCCGCGTGTAGTCGCCCACTTCGTCCGCCGTCGCGAGGTGCGGCCCGAAGCCGCCAGTGGCCGGGAAATTCTTGCCGGGCGTGAACTGATGCGTGTGCCGCTGCCAATCGCGCGCCGTCGCGTCGTTGTAGGGAGCGAAGCCCGCCACATGCGCGAGAGCGTTCTCCTCGCGGATGTGGCGGCCGCCGCGGCCGATCACGACGGCGAGTTCGCCTTCATAATCGAACTTTTCGCTCACGCGCGGTCGAAAGATCGGCTGGCGGTGGCCGACCTGGGTATCGGCGAATCGAGTGAACAGCGTTGGAAAGCTCGCTTCGGGGCGCTTGGTCTCGGCGCGATGCGTCTCGTAGTTGAGGCCGACGCAGAGAATCTTCTCGGGGTCCGGAATCACCGGCAGCAAAGAGACATCCGCCGCCGAGAAGTCGGGGCCTCGGCCCTCAGCGTAGTCCGCCGCGGCCGCGAGGCGGTCGGCAAAGACCGCCTCCTTCAAAGTCGCGATTCCGGGTCCGAGGCGCCCGCCGAGATCGATGTAGCCGTCGTCGACGAAGGCGCCGAAACCGGCGACGCCGCGCCGCACATAGCTCGCAATCTTCATCGTCTGTCGCTCGCAAGAGAGAATTCGCCGCCGTCGCGCTCGGCGCGCTCAGGTCCGCTTGATTGCGTGGCCCCAGAGGTTGAGCGTGCGCTCAGCCTGCGGCCATTCCTTCACCGGCCGGTCGTGCACGACCTCGAGTTCGGCCGACACTTCGATCCAGTTGCCGTCGGGATCTTCGATGAAGACGAAGAGATTGTTTCCTGGTCCGTGCCGGCCTGGGCCCCAGATCAGCGGTATGTTCAGCGAGGCGAAATGGTCCGCCCAATCGCGGATCGTGTCCCATTCGGCCGCTTCATAGGAATGATGATCGACGCCGAAGGCGCTCGACTTGAAGCAGGCGATCGTATGATGCTCGTGGTTGGAGCGCGTGAACGAGGTCATCAGCGTCCCATCGCCCGCGACGACGCGGTCCGACACCGCAAAACCAAGCTTGCCGCTGTAGAAGTCTTGGAAACGTTCGACGTCCGTCGATTTGAAAGTCAGATGTTGCGTCGGCCCGCGTAAGCCCTTGGTCGCCTCGCCCTCCGGCCGCGCCAGGCCGAATGAGATCAGATGGCCGTCAGGATCGCGCACGGCGAAGGCGCCGTCGTGGAAGAAGCGCGAAGAGGGGCACGTCAGAATGTCGACGCCTTCACGTCGCGCGCGGGTCTTGAGCGCTTCCAGCGCTTTAGCGTCGCGGCAAGCGAGGCCGGCATAGGCGAGTTTCTTGGTCGCGCCTTTGCGCACGGCGAAACGCCGGCCCGGACCGCGACAAACCCATTCTTCGCCGTCTTCCTCGCCGAGCCGCATGTTCATGGCACCGGCATAGAAATTGGCGAGTTCGCGCGGCGCGGCGCTCTCGAAGGCGATGTGGTGAAGATAGGCACCGGCCTCAACGGCGGTCAGCTGCACGAACTCCTCCCGTCTGCATTGATGTAGATCAATTATCGTTTCATGATAATTTGTCAATATGCCAATCATCAAATTCCCAAAGAGTCCCCTTCGCCGTGCCGTCCTTGGCCCGTTCCTTCCGCGCTAGCCGTGCCGAGGCGCGCGTCGCCGCATCGAACATGATCGCGCCCAGCGGCGCGCAGCCATCTTTGAGCGCGCGCTCGGACAGGGCTGACTCCACTGGAGCGATAAGCTCAAGCGTTCGGCTGGATCAAGACGGTGGCCGGCCAGGCGCGAACCAAGTTCCGCGGCCGCGAGCGCGTCGGATGGGCGTTCGCCTTCGCGGCCGCCGCCTACAACCTGGCGCGCCTGCCGAAGCTGCTGGAGGCCTCCGCGTGAAGGCCCCGGCGAACTGCCGCCTGATTGGCCGCTGGCGGATCGTCAAGGCCGACATCTGGGACCGCGCTCACCTCGATCTCTGTGGTCCGGTGATGCTGACGATCACCACCGAAGGCGGCGAAATCGCCTTCGGCGCCTTGGAAGCCGGCCTCGAAGTCGAATACGCCCGCGACTCGATCGGCTTCCGCTGGACCGGCTGCGAGGAGGGCGACCAAGTCGAGGGCGATGGGACCGCCGAGTTGCTCGACGACGGCACGATCGAGATCGAGTTCGCCTAGGATAACGGCGACGAAGCCGTCCTCAAGGCGAAACGGGATGCTTCTTCAACAGCCTGCTAGGAGCTAACGCATAATTTACGCGTTTGCGCCAACGTCCGGCCATGACGTGTTGCGAACACGCCTTCGGGCGTGGCGCAATGGCATGACGCCGTACGCTCATCCCGGTCGCAATCCGGATTGTCGCCGACGCCGATGCGCCCCCGCATGACAGGCCGGCGCCGGTTGCCGTCGTCCCACACGCGACTCCGGGAAGCGTTGCATGCTCGATGTCACCCCGGGAGACATCTGCCGCGAGCCGCCTCAGGCGACGCTCGAACGGCTGAACCGCGAGTTCAACGCTTTGACCTCGTGCCATCAAGCGCTGCTGCGTTCGATCGGCGAGCAGAGCCTGCTGGAGGAAAACCGGCGGCTGTTTGAAGCGATCGGCCGGCGGCTGGAGGACGCGCTCACCAGCCTGCTCGCCTATCTCGATCTCAGCGCGCAAGAGTCCCAGCTGCGCGCCCTGTTCCAGGCCATCCCCGACATCCTCTGGGTCAAGGACATCAAAGGGCGCTTTCTGCGCTGCAACTCGGCGTTCGAACGGGCGGTCGGCAGATCCGAGGCGGAGGTGATCGGCAAAACGGACTTCGACTTCAACCCGATCGAGTTCGCCGAAATTTTCGCCGCCAGCGACCGGTTGACGATCGAAACTGGCGATATTGTTTCGGAGGAATACAAACAGACCAGTCCCGAAGGCGCGCTCGTCCAGTTCGAAGTGAAGAAGGCGCCGCTGCGAGACCAAAGCGGCGCCATTATCGGAACAGCCGGCATCGCTCGCGGTATCACCCAGCGTTGCAAACACGAACAGGATCTCCATATCGCCGCTGCGGCCTTCGACGCGCAGGAGGGCATCGTCATCCTCGACGCCGACTTGCGCGTTCTCAAAGTCAACCGCGCCTTCCTAGAAATGACTCAGAGGACCGAAGACGAACTAATCGGAAGAACGCCCTCCGAGATCGTTGACAACTTGACCACCCGCGCGACCATCCTCGACATCGGCAAGACCGTCCAGCGCGAGGGTTTTTGGCGAGGCGAAATGCCGCTCGAACGCCGTCGTACGGGCGGAGCCTTTCCGACCTGGACGACCGTCGCCGCCGTACGCAGCAAGGGCGGCGAGACCACCCACTTCGTGGCAATGACGACTGACATCACTGAGCGCAAGGAGGCCGAGCAGGAGATGGTCAGGCTGGCCTATTACGACCGTTTGACGGGGCTCGCCAACCGACGCCTGCTGCGCGACCGATTGCACCATGCCGTCGCCAGCAGCGGGCGTAACGACCGATGCGGCGCAGTGCTCTTCATTGATCTCGACGATTTCAAACTGCTCAACGAGACGAGCGGCCACGCGATCGGCGATCAAGTCTTGACAGAGGTCGGCAAGCGTCTCGTCGACTGTCTCGGCGACGCCGGCGGCGCGGCGCGGATCGGCGGCGACGAGTTCGTGGCGCTGATCGAGGATCTCAGCGAAGACCCCGGCGAGGCGGCGACCGTCGCCAAGCAGGTCGGAGAAGAGATTGCCGCAGCGCTCAATGTTCCCTACCAACTGAAAGGGGGCCCGCGCCAATTCAGCGCCAGCATCGGCGTCGCCATGTTCAAGGGCGACGGGCAAGACGGCGAGGAGGTCATGAAACAGGCCGACATCGCCGTGAATGAAGCAAAGGCTTCTGGGCGCAACGCTCTGCGTTTCTTCGATCCCGAGATGCAGGCGGCGCTTGCCGCGCGGGCTGACGCGGAAAGCGCGCTGCGCGCGGCGATCGTCGATCGCCGCTTTGTCCTTTATTTCCAGCCGCAGGTGAACAGCGAGGGCGTCTGCATCGGCGCCGAGGGGCTGGCGCGGTGGCTCGACCCCCTGCGCGGCGTCATTCCTCCGGGCGAGTTTATCCCGCTCGCCGAAAAGACCGGACTCATCCTGCCGATCGGCCGCTGGGCGCTAGAGACGGCCTGCGAGCGATTGCGGCTGTGGGCGAGCGAGTCGCGCATGCGCGACTTGCACCTTTCGGTCAACGTCAGCGCCCGGCAATTTAGCCAGCCCGACTTTGTCGACCAGGTCGCCCAAACGCTCATCGCCGCCGGCGCGCCAGCCGATCGGCTGGTGATCGAGCTGACCGAGAGCGTCGTGGTCGACGATGTCGGCGGCGTCATCGACAAAATGAAGGCGTTGAAGGCGCTTGGCGTGCGCTTTGCGCTGGACGATTTCGGCACCGGCTATTCGTCGCTCGCCTACCTCGCCCGCCTGCCGCTCGACCAGATCAAGATCGACCGCTCCTTTGTCACCAACTTGCCGGCCAACGCTAACGACGCCGCGGTGGCCCAGACCATCATCACGCTCGCCGACAGCCTGAGACTGGGTGTCGTCGCCGAGGGCGTTGAAACTGGCGCGCAGCGCGCCTTCCTCGAACAGCACGGATGCAATCTGTTCCAGGGCTACCTATTCGCCAAGCCAATGCCGATCGAAGCTTTCGAGGCGAGCTTGGCTTAGGTTCCCGGCATTTCGCTCGAATCGCCGTCATCGTTAGTCATCGCCCGCCAGAATGCGCCTTCGCAAAGCGCGACCGACAGCCCTTAATTCTGAAGACCCATAGGGTTTGCAACCACCGCTTCTCATCCGATGACGAAAAGACGGGCCAATTGGTAGCCATAAGGCACGGCAAGGCACCGGCGCATCCGAAGAATTGCCGACTTCAGATCGTACATAGCGGCCAAATAGGAATGGGCGCGATTTCCAATCTGAACGTCGAGCAAGCCATGTGGCGCTGGGTCGCCGGCTTCCGCGCTGCCCTTTACAAGGAGCCGCTTGTAGGAGCGCGGGGTTCGATTGTAACGCCTTTTCCGCGGGCCGACCTCATCAATGGTCACTATTCCATTGTTCCGCTTCTTCCGCAGCATCTACTATTTGTACAGACGATTAAAGAGCAACGGATGCGAAACGCGCTTGATCGCATTATTGCCAATAATGGTAAGCTGGTTTACGAATGCGTATGGGGTGAAGAGAATCGTAAGTCCTGTTGGTTCTGCTTCTTCGCACTTGACATTTACAATTGGAAAAACCTTGGCCGCACACCATATCAACTTGCGCGCGGCTGTGCTGGCTGTTACCGCCGTCCTATGCCTCCGACCGGTGCGACGATTGTCACGTCATCTCCACTGATTTTACCAAATTACGATCCCCTCGATCCATTTTCGGCGTAGAGCAACGGTCGCGACGAAGGCGAAATGCCGCGAGGACGCTGCCCAAGGTAGATTGTGAGACGACCGCTTCCCGCCCAAGAAGGTCGGAAACACTCGCGAACGCAATGTCCGGTTTCGGAAAACAAACAATCGTGCCTGAACGACTTTAGTGGGCGCATTGCTGACGCTAAATGAGGTGTAGGCCATGCTTTCAGCTTAACGTGGCGGTTGCCGAGGCTGAGCCCTGACGGGCACTTTTGTCAGGGACTGTTGGTGAGCTTGAGCAAGGCTGCCGCGCCACCTTGGACTGACGTGATCGCCGGCGGCGGATTCCAAAGGACTTCGCCAACGCGCTGCTAAACGTGGGAAACGGGCCCCACGCGTAGCTCAGATTGCCTCAAAGTGACCTTGCATCGGACGCTTGATTAATAGCGTTGCATATCAATATGATGTGAAACCTTTTTGCCGTGGTCGCCAGAGCGCAACGCCGGTCAAACGGCTGTTTTGGGGTGTTTCGCAGGCGTGGGTGTCGAGGCTGAGATACTTCCGATAATTGGCCACTCGTCGAGAGGACTTGGTACAGAGGAGCACGGCGACCAAATGGCTGATTAGCGGCACGAAGATCCCGAGCCCGATTGCAGCCGAGGGCGTTTGGCCGGCCTTTGCTCGACCCCCGCCGCAGGAGGCAATTTACAACATTTTTACAACGCAGCGCTTACCGTCCGCATAATTAATTGTAATTATTGCGTTAATTATTACTATTCGTCCAATCCATCATCGGCGCAATACTAAATTTCCAAGACTCGATCACAAAGACACCATCGTTAATATTTGCCGCGCTCGTAATAACACTGCAGCGTTACCAGAGCTATGACCTATATAGCATCTTGGCATCCTTTTTAGAACTCCCGTTCGCAAGCCGCGCTCGCCGAAGGATTCGCCAGGCTACCCAGCCGCTTTTTTCCCACCGCGGCCGATATGGCCTCATGCCTCAATGCGCGCTTCGGGGCAGTAGTGCTGGGCGGCCGAACGGCTATGTTGGGCGCGAAGCGGAAATGATTGGCCGACGGCGGACTGGCGGCTTTCCGGCGACCGATAGGGCGAACGGGACGATCGCTTGGAGCGATCGTTTCCGCACACATCGACAAGCGGAATTTGAACCATCACAAGATGCTCTTGCATTGAATCGCAACAGCCGAGTGAGGTCTTCACAATGACCATGCGACGCGCAGCATCGCCGGCTCACGCGATTACCGCCCAAACCGCGGCAGAGTTAGTCGAGTCTGGCATGTGGCTGGACTACGGCGCGGTCCTGGCGGCGCCAGACTGCTTCGACCAAGCGCTTGCGGCGCGCGCAGCCGAACTTCGGGACGTAAAGATACGAAGCACTCTTTCAACGCGCCCGCGCGCCGTGCTGGAGGCTGATCCCGACGGCGAACACTTCTATATGATGAACCTGCATTTCTCCGGATACGATCGGCAAAAGCATGACGCGGGGCGGTGCGACTACGTACCTTCGAATTTGGGCGAGATCGACGACTACTATACCCGGAACATGGACCCAGTTGACATTGCCGTCATCAAGACGTCCCCAGTTGATTCAGACGGCAATTTCAACTTCAGCGCCGCGACGCTTTGGCATCGGGCGATCATCGAGCGCGCCAAGCTTGTGATTGTCGAGACGTGCTCGACCCTGCCTTGGTGCTACGGGACAGAGAACTCGGTTCACGTCAGCGAGGTCGACTACATCATTTCCGGGAACAACGCCCCCGTTTTCGAACTGCCAAAACCGGCGCTTACCGACGCCGACCGTGCGGTCGCCCGCTTCATCGCTTCCGAAATCGAGGATGGCTCGTGTTTGCAAATCGGTATCGGCGGCATGCCGAACGCGGTCTGCTCGCTCTTGCTTGAGTCAGGGGTGCGCAATCTCGGTGTTCATACCGAGATGCTCACGGACGGCATTATCGATCTCTACAAAGCGGGAATCGTCACAGGCGCCGCCAAAAGGCTTGACCCGGGCAAAATCACCTTCTGCTTCGCCTTAGGTTCAAAATACCTCTACGACACAATCGATCACAATCGCGACTTCTACGCCGGCCCGACGCGCTACACCAACCTACCGCACATTATCATGCAAAATGACAAGGCGGTGTCGATCAACAATACTACGCAAATGGATTTGCAGGGCCAGGCCGCATCGGAAAGCGACGGCCATCGCCATATCAGCGGGACCGGCGGGCAGTTGCAGTTTGTGCGTGGCGGCTATGCATCAAATGGTGGAAAGTCGTTCATCTGCATGTCTTCCACCTATGACAAGCGCGGCGCGCCACGCAGCCGAATTGTATTCGACTTAACGCACGGCAATATCGTCACGACGCCGCGTTCAGATGTCATGCACGTCGTCACGGAATTCGGCATCGTCAATCTCAAGGGCAAGTCGGTCGCCCAACGCGCCAAGGCGATGATATCGATTGCGCATCCCGACTTCCGCGAGGGACTCGAACGGCAGGCCTATGAGCACAAACTGATCCCGAAGGGATTCACAATTTGAAACAGATCCAGCGTTGACGCCGGCTGATCGGCGCGAGACGCCTCACGCCGGGCGATCTCGCTGAAAGGCGCGAACGGGCGCGAAGCGGCGATGATTGGCCGAGAGTGGGTCGCCAGGTTTCGCCGAGCGAAACGTCGAATCGGACGATTGCTACTTTCGGACGGCGCCACCGGCTCTCCGCTGACTTTATTGGTGGCCCGGGCGGCGCCGCCATCCGGCGCTCGAGGGTTTCGGCGGCACGGTCGCGACAACGAAATGGATCTACAGGTCGCTTTCAGCGCCAGAGTCCACAACGCCGGCAGCGGACCAACTGGAGCGCGACCGCATTCGGTCATAGTAGCCGGCGACGTTCGCATTGGCGCCGTCCGACCACCAGTCGGCGAAGCCGTGCAGTCGGAAACGCGCCAAAGCGGCAGTCGCCAACGCATCCGCTAGGGTGTACCGATCGGCGCAGACAAAGCGGCGAAGCGACAACGCGTCGTTGATTCGAGCGACGACGTCTCTGGCTTCGTCGATGCAGCGCTCGACTTCCGCTGGGTCTTCGAGAATCCGTTGCAGTGTTTCGTTGCCAGCAATTCGGGCGTCCAGAATGGCCGCCTGTTCAGGGTGCTTTCTTAGCCGTGCCCTGAGAAATTCGCCGCGCTTGACGATGATTGGCGATCGGCGATCGGCGTCGAGTCGACGCGAGTAAAGTAGCACCCCGTAATGGAGGGCCATAATGTCGCGCATCATGCGCTGCATCGCATCCGCCTGCTCCTTGTCCTCAGGCGTGAGGCGCGGGCCTTCGAACTCCCGGTCGATTCGATTGACGATCCTGATCGTATCCGTAACCACCTCGTCGCCGATCAGCAGCGTCGGCACGACGGCCTTCGCGTTGAGCGCGGTATACCAAGCCTCGAACTGCTCGGCGCTGCCCATGATGTCGACATGGCGACGCTCGAACGGTCTCCCCTTTTCCGCAAGGACGAGACGCGTCATCTGACAGCAGATGGAGGCTGGGTAATCATAAAGGACAATTTTCGCGTCGCTCACGCTCGTCGCCGCCTTTGCCTGAAACGGAGTGGCCCCGCCGGAGAGGCGGCGGGGCCATGGGCGCAGCGCATGCGCAGTTCAGTTCACGTTAGTTCGACGGCCTGCCCGCAAGCCAAGCGGCGGCGTCCGACCCCAGTTCAGCGACGGCGCGCTGCTCGTAGGCCCTCTTGTCTTCGTTGGTCAGCGTGTCCTTCCAGCGGCCGTTGGTGCCTTTGTAAATGAAGGTCTTTCCGCCGCCTTGCCAAAGCGCGCCGCCGAGCGGCGCAACTTCGTCGGCATGAGATTTCATATAGTCGAAGGTGCAATGCTCGACCATCGCGGGAAAGCTCCTCTCATCAATTGGAATGTCGAGGAAGTCCGCAATCGAACGGATCGAACCGGGCAGATCCGCCTTCAAGTCGTTGAAATGAAGCATTTTGACGTTGGGTAAGTCTCGAACGGCCCACCACGACCGAACATTTTCCCAATAGGACCAGAAGGGAGCGCCGTCGCCTGCAACCCATTGCCGGTAATAGTCGTGAACCGACTCGGGCGGACGTTCGATCCGCGGCCCCACCAGTCCCGGCGTGTTGTTGAGCGCGCCGTACCAATTGTCGTTGGCCATCCGATGGTGGTTGTAGAGACTCCAAAGCGTGTCGCGGCCGTCTCGCCCGAGGTAGAGATATTTGGCCTTGGGCGAGAAGACGAGCGCGTCGACGGGAAGATGGGTCTTGACGAACCGTCGGTGCGTCTGCGCTTCCAGCGCGTCAAACGCCTGCGGCGGCATGATGCGCAGGTCCACCCACGGCGACATATGCGAAGTGTCGACGCCTTCCGCGCCGTTGAAAATGAGTTGCGCGACGATCTGCTGCGTCCAGGTGGTGCCTGACTTCGCATAGGTCGCGATCACGATGTCGTCGTCTCGGAACTTGAACCCGTCCCAAGCCGTCGAATTTATATGGTGATTGTGTATGTCCCGGCTCTTTTTCGGCCAGGCGTAAACGGTTTCCTGATGCATGGCGTTTCCTATCGTCACGGGCGCATGGTGGTTCTTCTTGGCGCATGCGGCGTTTGCGCCGCCGTCGTCAAACCGCGATGGCGACGATGCTCGTCGGGGGCGCCAAGACGCCGCCCTTCGTCATCGCCTCCTTGAGCGCGGGGTCGCCGAGGAAGCCTTGCATCGCCTCAAGGCTGGGAAAGCGGTGGATGATGACGATCAGGTTCTCGTTCTTGGGATCGTGAAACACTTCCGCGCCGGTCACGCCCGCCTTCTGGCGGATCGGCTCGGCGCCGTCGTAGGCCGCTCGCCAAGTTGCATAGTCCTTGACGGGATGGCTGATGACCGCGAGCACCGGCCCTGCCGAAGCTGCATTCGCTGAACCCGCCATCAGGATTGCGGGCAGCGCTGCGGCGGCTCCTGCGCCGGTCTTGAGCAAATCGCGTCGGTCCATTCTTGCCTCCGTCGGGTTGGTTTGGGCGCGCGTCTTCTCGGCCTCAGCAGAGGGGACTGCGCCGATCGCGGTTAGGATTGCTGTCGTGGCTCTCAGGTCAGCGGCGGAACGCTCTTCGTGTCCAGCGTCCGCCGCGATGGAAGGCTACTGGGCAGGCGCGCATGCGTCGATGACCGCGCGCGCAATCGTCGAATGCAGAATTATGGCGCCCATAATTTCGCAATCGCGGCTTGCCGAAATGGCGCCCCGTCCGTAATTTGCCCGTAACGCATAAGGTGAATTCGGAGGACGGTGTCGCGTTGGAGCTCGACTGGGGCGATTTCAAGCTCATCCTTGCCCTTTCACGTGGCGGTTCGGTCGCGGGCGCCGGGCGTTTGCTCGGCGTCGACAGTTCGACGATAAGCCGCAGGCTCGGCGCGATGGAGCAAGCCATCGGAGCGTGCCTCGTCCTTCGTGGCGGCCGCGATTTCTCTTTCACTGCCGAAGGAATGACCGCGGTTTCCGCGGCGGAAGCGATGGAGAAGATCGTCTTCTCCACCACGTCGTCGATTCACGCGGCGAAAACAGAAATTGAAGGGACGGTTCGGATTTCCAGCGTTCCGTCCATGGTGCGCCTTCTCATGCCGCTTCCGCTCATTGTCGCGGAAAAGCATCCGAAGCTGTCAGTGGAACTGAATGCCGTCACCCGAATGATCGATCTCGCCAAGGGCGAGGCCGACATCGCGATCCGCATGGTCCGACCGACCGAGATTGATCTGATCGCCAGGCGCGCGTTCGAACTTGGCGCGGCCGTCTACGCTTCGAAGACCTATGCCGCGAGGCGCCAGTTGCCTTCGAGCTTCGAAGAACTCAGTCAGCACCCGCTGATCCAATACGTCGAGCCGCTCCTGCGCGTGCCTATGTATCGCTGGATGGAGGACTACGCCGACAAGAATGCGCCGGCGACGCGCGTTGACGGTGCTGAAATGGCATTCAGCCTCGTTGCCTCCGGCACCGGGCTGAGCGTGTTGAATTGTTATGCAGGCGATAGTTCTTCCGATCTCGTTCGTGTTTTCCCTGAGCCGGTCGCCAGCGCAACAGGATGGATCGTCTATCATGAAGCTGCGCGCAACTCGGCCAGAATTCGTGCCGTGACCGAGATCCTCACCGAGTTCTTCGCCGAACGGGCAGCTCTGCTCGCAGGACGATCGGCGAGCATTTGAGCATCAGACGCGGCGTTCGCCGCGGAGGCGTTTGGGTCCGACCGATCCGAGGCGTCGCGCCTCCAACCGAAACAATCCCGCGTTGCCGCGGTCCTGCGTCCGCTTTTGAGAGTCACCGCCAAGTCAGGGAATGGCCGTGTTGGGTGCCAAGCGGCCGTCTGTGCGACGCGCTTGAAACGCTCGGTTTCTCACTTCTGCATCGTTCCATCATGCATCGCACGATGACCGACCGGAAGTTGCTCTGCTGCCCAGTGTTCGCAGTTTTGT
>JBEKVR010000075.1:0-22232 GCA_049513815.1 Roseiarcus sp.
AGGGCATTGTCGTCACCGGCGGCGACAAGCCCGGCCTGATATCCGATCAACAGCTGACCGATCTCAACGAGCAGATCGGGTTGGCGCGCGCCGACACCGCCAAGGCGGAAGCGCGGTATCAACAAATCGAGGATTTGCTGAAATCGGGTCGAGTTGGCGCCTCCGTTCCGGATTCGCTCGCCAATCCGGTCATCACCGATCTACGCGAAAAGTTCCTCGCCGCTTCGAAGATGGAAGCGCAACTGGAGAGCAAACTCGGCGCCGGACATCTCCAGGTCATCAACCTGCGCCGCGAGATGGAGGAATATCAGCGGCTGATCTTTGAGGAGTTGCAACGGATCGGAGAGAGTTACCGCAGCGACGCGGAAGTCGCGCGGCAGAAGGAACAATCGCTGACTCTGTCGATGTCTGGGTTGGTCGGCGCAAGCGCCAGCACCAACCAGACCCTGGTGCAGCTGCGCGAATTAGAGCGCGAATCCGAAACCTACAAGAACCTCTACCAAACCTTCATGCAACGCTATCAGGAAGCGATTCAACAGCAGTCGTTTCCAGTCAGCGAGGCGCGGGTGATCACCGCAGCGCGGCCGCCGCAGAACGCAAGTTATCCCAAGCGCAGCCTCGTCCTCGCGTTGTCGCTGGTCATGGGCGCCATGGCCGGCGCCGGCCTCGGCGCTTTGCGCGAACATCGCGACCGCGTGTTTCGCACCGCCTCGCAAGTTCGCGATGAACTCGGCCTGGAATTCTTGGGACTGTTGCAAGACCTCCATGCGCCGGCGCCCATCAAGAGCGTCAAGGGAGAGAACCAGGATCTGAAGCAGATCCATGTCGGCAATTCGCTCCAGCGCTATTCGATCGACCATCCGCTCTCGAGCTTCTCCGAGACCTTGCGCTCGGCCAAGGTCGCAGTCGACCTGGCGCTCGGCGACCGCAAGCCGAAAGTCATCGGCGTCATTTCCGCGCTGCCCAACGAAGGCAAGTCGACGGTCGCCAAGAATTTCGCCTCGTTGCTGGCGCATCTTGGCGCGCGCGCGGTGCTGATTGACGGCGACTTGCGCAACCCGGGCTTGACCCGAGCCATGGCGCTCCAGGCCGAGACGGGGCTTCTCGAAGCGATCCGCGGCGACCGTCCGCTGCGCGATTTTCTCCTGTCGGAGCCGGATTCCGGCCTCGTGGTTCTACCCGCCATCATCAGGAGGCGCGTGCAGCACTCGAGCGAACTCCTGGCCTCGCCGGGCATGCGCGCGGTCGTCGCTGAGCTCGGCAAAGTGTTTGATTACGTCGTCATCGACGTGCCGCCGCTCGGACCGGTGGTCGACGTGCGCGCCGCCGCTGCGCTGTTCGACGCCTTTCTGCTCGTCGTCGAATGGGGACGCACGCCGCGCGTCATCGTCGAGAACATCCTCGCTTCCGACAATGTTATCTACGAAAAATGCGTCGGCGTTGTCTTCAACAAGGTCAATCTGAAAAAGGTGAATCTCTACGAGGGTTACGGGTCCAAGGATCATTACTACAGCCGCTATAGTAAGTACTATCACAACGACAAAGCGTAGGGGGCGAAGAATGGCGACCCCTCGACGAAAGACAACGGCGGCGGCGTTCATCGCCGCTCCCATCCTGTTCGTCATCGCCGTCGGCGTCGCCGGTCTGTCGGCGCGCGCGCTGGCGCTGTCGGCGGCCAACGCCGATCTCCTTGACCTCGCCGCTTCGATTGAAAAGCAAGCGCAGCCGGACGCCGACTATCTGGCGCGCTTCATCGCCAGCAAGGGTCTCGATCGCGCCTCAGTCGACTGCGGCGATTCCTTCACCCGAGCGAGCCTGACGGTCAATTTGGCCGTGCTCGACGCCGCGACCAAGACGCTCGATGCGCCATTGGTCGACGCCGCCGAGAAGAGCGCCATCCGCGCCGCCGCGCACCGGCTTGCCTGCAATCCGCTCGATGGCAATGCCTGGCTCCGCTACGCCGAGGTCGAGAACAAGAGCGCGGGCCGCGCCGAAACCGTGACCGACGCCCTGCGCGCGTCTTATTGGACCGCGCCAAGCGAAGGTTGGATCATTGAATCGCGATTGCCCTTCGCGACCGATCTCGTTCTGACGGGCGCCAGCGGCTTCGAGACGGAATATATCGACGATCTCAGACGGTTCGCTTCGTTTGAATCGAGCGGCCGGGTCGCCGCCGCCTATGTCGCGCTGTCGCCGCCGGTGCGCCATCGCTTGCGTCCGCTGATCGACGGTGAACCGGAAACGCAAAAAAAGGCGATCCTGGCGGCGATTGATCGCCTTGGCGTCGACTACCAGCGAGACGCGCCATGATCGTCGATCGCGCCATGACGGATCAGAGCGTTTCGCGGCTGAGGGCCCAGCCGCTCGACGCGTCGCGCTTTGCTCTCGAGACCGGCGAGCGCTGGTACGTGGCGATGACCGTGCCGCGCAAGGAGCGCCTCGCCGCGACGCAGCTCGACAATCAGCGCTATCGCAGTTTCTTGCCGCTTCAGTTGGAGACGCGGCGACACGCGCGCAAGTTCACGACCGTGCTGGCGCCGGTCTTCCCGCGCTACATCTTTGTCATTCTCGATATCGAACGACAGCGCTGGCGCAGCGTCAACGGCACGTTCGGCGTTCAGCGCCTGATCACCGACGGCGAACGACCGCTGGCGGTCGCGCCGGGTATCGTCGAGACCCTTGTGCAATCGAGCGATCAGCGCGGCGCGCTGATCTACAAGGGCGACGAATTGGCGATCGGCGATCCGGTCAAGCTTGTGTCGGGCCCGTTTGCCGGGTCGCTCGGGATTCTGCAGCGCCTCGATGGCGCAGGTCGGGTTCAAATTCTCCTCTCCCTGCTTGGCGGTCCCGTCAAGGTGACCGCCGCGCGGGAGATGGTGGCGGCGGCACGGTAGTTGCGTCGTCGCCATTGGGAGAGTCGGCGATTTCAATTCGGGACGGTCCGCTTGGGCTGATTCACCCGCATGGCGGTAGCGTGCCAAAGCGGCGCCTGCCTCGCCACGACGACCAATCCATCGACCCAACCCACACCGCGAACGAACTGTCGTTCCACACCCGCAAAGAGCGGGCCGGAAGAAGATGTGACGTCACGCTTGGTTGACGTGGCGGACTTGGCGTTACAGCGGAGGGGCCCGAAAGACGGCCAGCTGAGCGAGCCGCGACGCCGCGCCCATTTCGCGTTCGATCGTTGCCCTGCCGCCGCGCGCAGGAATCGCCAACGCGCAACCGACTCCGCTTTCGACGAGGATGGAAATGAGCGAGCGAAAAGTCGCCCTCATCACGGGGGTCACCGGTCAGGACGGCGCCTATCTCGCCGAGCTCCTGCTCGCCAAGGGCTACGTCGTTCATGGCGTCAAGCGCCGATCCTCGAGCTTCAACACCGGCCGGGTCGAGCATCTCTACGAAGACCCGCACGTTCCCGACCCGCATTTCGTCCTCCACTACGGCGACATGACCGACGCGACCAATCTCATTCGCATCGTTCAGGAGACGCAGCCCGACGAAATCTACAATCTCGCGGCGCAGTCGCACGTCCAGGTCTCGTTCGAGAGCGCCGAATACACCGCCAATTCCGACGCCTTGGGAACGCTTCGCCTGCTCGAGGCGATCCGCCTGCTGAAGCTGGTGGAGAAGACCCGGTTCTATCAGGCCTCGACCTCGGAGCTTTACGGCAAAGTGCAAGCGGTTCCGCAAAGCGAGACGACGCCGTTCTATCCGCGCTCCCCTTATGCGGCCGCCAAGCTCTACGCCTACTGGATCACCGTCAACTATCGCGAGGCCTACGGCGTCCACGCTTCGAACGGCATCCTGTTCAACCACGAGAGCCCGATCCGCGGCGAGACCTTCGTCACGCGCAAGATCACCCGCGCGGTCGCGGCGATCCACCTCGGCCTGCAGGAGCGGCTCTATCTCGGCAATCTCGACGCCAAGCGCGATTGGGGTCACGCGCGCGACTATGTCCGCGGCATGTGGCTGATGCTGCAGCAGAGCGAGCCCGACGATTACGTCCTGGCGACCGGCGAGACCCACAGCGTTCGCGCCTTCGTCGAGAAGGCGTTTCGCCGCATCGGCGTCGATCTCGAGTGGAAGGGCGAGGGCGCCGACGAACGGGGGATCGACGCCGCCGACGGGCGCGTGCTGGTCGAGGTCGACCCGCGTTACTTTCGCCCCACCGAAGTCGATCTCCTGATCGGCGATCCCAGCAAAGCGCGAGAGAAGCTCGGCTGGCGCCACGAGGTCAAACTCGACGAACTCATCGCCGAAATGCTGCGCGAAGATCTCAAGATCATGGCGAGAGCCGTGCCGCAGCCTGACGTCCATCAGGGTTACGTCCATGTCTGAGGTCGTCTATCCGCTTGAAGGAAAGCGCGTCTGGGTCGCCGGCCACAAAGGCATGGTCGGCTCGGCGCTGGTGCGCCGGCTCGCATCAGAAGATTGCGAGGTGATCGTCGCCGATCGCAGCAAAGTCGATTTGGTTCGTCAGGCCGAGGTCGAGGCTTGGCTCGGCAAGGCGCGGCCGGACGCGATCGTCGTCGCGGCGGCGAAAGTCGGCGGCATCCTCGCCAACGACACAACGCCGGCAGAATTCCTCTACCAGAACCTGATGATCGAAGCGAACGTGATCGAGGCGGCCCACCGCGCCGACGTCAATCGCCTGCTCTTCCTTGGTTCGTCCTGCATCTATCCGAAGTTTGCGCCCCAGCCGATTGCGGAAGACGCGTTGTTGACCGGGCCGTTGGAGCCGACCAACGAGGCCTATGCGATCGCCAAGATCGCCGGAATCAAGCTCGCGCAAGCCTATCGCAAGCAATACGGGCGCGACTACATCGCGGCGATGCCGACCAATCTCTACGGCCCCGGCGACAATTTCGACCTCGCTGCCAGCCATGTGCTGCCGGCGTTGATCCGCAAGGCTGACGACGCGCGGCGGAAGGGACATTCGGAGCTGACCATCTGGGGCAGCGGAACGCCGCGCCGCGAATTCCTTCATGTCGACGATTGCGCCGACGCGCTCGTCCACCTGCTGAAGGTCTATTCGGGACGGGAGCACGTCAATGTCGGCTCCGGCGAGGACCTTTCCATCCGCGAACTCGCCGAACTGGTCGCCAAAGTGGTCGGGTTTACCGGGCGCGTGACGACCGACCCGTCGAAGCCCGACGGAACGCCGCGCAAATTGATGAGCGGCGCGCGCCTCGCCGCGATGGGCTGGCGGCCGAGAATTGGCTTGGAGGACGGCATCCGCGCCACCTACCGCTGGTACCTGGAGCAATTGGCCGAGCCCGCCGGCGCGCCGCGCGGCGCGGCGCGGATCGCGGCGCCATGACTCGT
Organism: Roseiarcus sp.; assembly: GCA_049513815.1. GTDB lineage: Bacteria > Pseudomonadota > Alphaproteobacteria > Rhizobiales > Beijerinckiaceae > Roseiarcus. The sequence continues at coordinate 5,329 of JBEKVR010000075.1, forward strand.
TTGTCATCCGTCGATCGGGGGACCGCGATGGCGAAGGTTCTTATCTATGCCATGAACTATGCGCCGGAGGTCGCGGGCGTCGGTCACTACACCGGCGAGATCGGCGAAGAATTCGTCGCCATGGGGCATGCGGTGACGGTGGTGACGACCGTGCCCCATTATCCCGGCTGGAAGGTGACGGCCCCCTATCGCAACGGGCGCTATAGCGTCGAGACGCTCGGCGGCGCCAGAATCATCCGTTGTCCGCTGATCTTGCGCCAGCGCATGGTCGGGATCTGGCGCCTGCTCGCGCCGCTGTCGTTCGCCGTGAGCTCCGCGCCGATTGCGCTGTGGCAGATCTTGCGTCATCGCCCCGATGTCGTGCTGTGCATCGAGCCGACGTTGATGGTCGCCCCCGTCGCCGTCCTCGCGGCGCGGCTGATTGGCGCGAGAACGGTGTTGCATGTCCAGGATCTCGAGGTCGACGCGTGCTTCGCGGTCGGCCACCTCAGTCACATCGCCTGGCTCGAAGCGCTCGCAAGCCGTCTCGAGCGGCGCATCCTGGCCGGCTTCGATCGCCTGATCACCATTTCGGCGCCGATGGCCGAGCGGCTTGTCGCCAAGGGCGTGCCCGCGGAGCGCATCGCGATCGTGCGCAATTGGGTCGACCTCGACCACATCAAGCCGCTTGAGCGCGTCAGCCCCTATCGAGCCGAACTTGGCCTCAGCGACAGCGATCGCGTCGCGCTCTATTCGGGCAATATCGGCGCCAAGCAGGGCCTCGGCGACGTGATCGCCGCGGCGAGGCGTCTGGCCGCGCGCGCCGACCTCAAGTTCCTGATCGCCGGCGAAGGGCCGGCCAAAGCCGCGCTCGAGGCGGAGGCCGCGGGTCTGGCCAACGTTCGCTTCCTGCCGTTTCAGCCCTACGAGCGCCTGTCGGACTTTTTAGGATTGGCCGACGTCCACATCCTGCCGCAAGCGGCCGACGCCGCCGATCTGGTGCTGCCGTCAAAACTCGGCGGCATGCTGGCGAGCGGCCGGCGCATCGTCGTCACCGCCGCGCCGGAAACCGAGCTGGCGACCTTTCTCGCCGGCGCCGCGTTCGTCGTGCCGCCGGGCGACGCCGCCGCGCTCGCCGCGGCGATCGAGCAGGCCGTCGATTCCGCGCCCGAGGAGAGCCGCGCCGCGCGCCGTCGCTCTCTCGCCGAGAGCCTGTCCAAGCCCGACTGCCTCAGCGACTTTCGCGCCTTCGTTATGCGCGAGGCGGCGACTTGGACCGGGCAGGGCGGGGCGAGCGGCGGCGGGCCGGACGGCGTCGAGGGACCGCGCGAAGCTTTGGGGTAGGGGGCGCTTCGGTTCCGCGGTCGCGGCGCGCCGGCGATTGCCTTGGCCAAGCGCGCTGTGGGGCGGTGGCGCAAGTCGGAAACATCCGACTTGCGCTGTGGGGCGTTATCGAACGCCGGACCAAATCGAGGGCACCGTGAGGCGCCTCTCGAAAGATGCGGAGAACGCGTAGACGTGAGCGCACCCTCGAGAGCCTTTGCATGAAGTCCATTGCGTGGCCGGACGGATTCAAACGTCTGCTTTTGCTCACGAAGCGGAAAGGCGACGGAGAGGGTCTTGCTGCCGAGCGTGAACGTCGCGCGTTGTTGACCGCGATCTCGGCGGCAACAGCGAAACTGATCACGGTCGCGACGATGCTCGTTTCAGTTCCGTTGACGCTTCACTATCTCGGTCCCGAACGCTACGGCCTGTGGATGGCGATGAGCTCGGCCGTCTATGTTCTTGGCTTCGCCGATCTCGGCATCGGCAGCGCGCTGATCAATATGGTCGCCGATGCTCATGGACGCGATGACCGTTCTGGCGTCCGCGCGGCCGTCTCGACCGCAACGCTGTTATTCGTCGCTCTCGCCCTAGTCATTTTGACGGCTTTCTCGGTCGTTTATGCGTTTGCGCCCTGGTCCGAGTGGTTCAATGTTCAGTCGGAAGCGGCGCGCGCCGAGGTCGGTCCGGGGCTTGCTGTTCTAGTCGCCTGTTTCGCGCTTTCGATACCCTTGAGCGTGACGCCTCGGGTGCAGACGGCCATGCAGGAGGGCTACAAATCTAATCTTTGGGCGGCGTTCGGTAGCCTGTCGGCGCTCGCCGGCATTCTACTCGCAATCCGACTTCAGGCCGGGCTGCCGTGGCTGGCTCTGGCGTTTGCTGGTGCGCCGCAAGTAGCCGGACTGGTAAATGCCGTAATACTGTTTGCTGGGAAGGGCCGCGATATCGCGCCGAGTCCTCGATTCGCATCGCGATCGTTGGCAATGCGGGTCGTTGGCGCGGGAACCGCATTCCTCGGCATCCAGATTGTGGTCGCAATCAATGTCGCATCCGACAACCTCATCATCGCCCGGACGCTTGGCCCGCAGGCTGTTACAGCTTTCGCGGTGCCCGAGCGTATGTTCGGATTGATCCCCATGCTTATTCACCTCGCCCTGCAGCCGTTGTGGCCGGCTTACACGGAAGCGCTCGCCCGCCGGGATCATAGCTGGATCAGTCGAACGCTCAGACGATCCTTTCTGATGGCCCTGCTGGCTTCAGTGATCGGTTTGGTCGTGCTCGTCGCATTCGGCCGATGGATCGTTGATCTCTGGACTGGAGGCTCGGTCATCCCGTCGTTCGGGTTGCTTGCCGGTCTAGGTTTGTGGAAATTGGTCGACTCGATCGAATACGCGCTGACTGTGTTTCTGGCCAGCGCGGGCGCGTTGCGGCCTCAATTGATATTCGGAATGCTTGCGATGGCGGCAGCAATTTTAGGCAAGGTGTATTTATTACCTATGAATGGTGTCGAAATTGTCCCCTGGGTCAGTGGCTTGGCGCGTATTACTCTTAGCCTATTCCCTTTGTATATATTTGCCAAGACGGTCGCTAACGAGGCTAGAGACAGGCTAAAATGAACTATTTGAGACAATCAATGTTTATCGCGTATTATCTAATTAACTGCATATTGGCGAGGGATTTCTTCGCGATCGTTCTTACCATCCCTATGTTTGCGCTTTGCGTCGTCGGCGTTAGTTTACAAAAATCAAAATGGTTTACAATTGACGACATGATTTGGTTTATCGCGTATATGTTCTTTGTGATAGCCCCATTGCAGGGAATAAACCATGGCCACATAACTGACGGACCGGTTGATCTAATTGAGTTCACGAACGAACAATTCATAAAAGCTATGTTAGAAATACTGATATTCTTTGTTGTATTCTTGGTTGTCAGGCTTATATACGATGATAAAGCGTCAAGAAAGATGATCGTGGACGTAAACAACGTTCCATCTCTGTTGTTGCTATTGCTATCTGTAGTTGCTTTCATCGGTGTAGTCGTCGGTGCTGGCGGGTTCGGCAATCTTCTCGCAACGAGATATGATAAAGACGCCTCGATGATGAGCGTTATCCAATTTCCCGCCGAGGCGGCACAGCTGGTCATAACGTTTGTAATCGTATTGCAGTACAAGAACAGTGTTGGAATTAATAGGTTGTTTCTATTTTTTATCACGCTTGTAGCTCTAATATTCTTGACTATTTGTGAAAACCCCATTAATACGTCTCGCTACTTTTTGCTCGCAGCCTGGTTTCCTGTCGCTTACATATGGTTTAATGGCAAATTGCCGTTTCGAGTAATATATGTATTGTTATTTCTATCAATGCTGTTCGTGATGCCGATCCTTAATTTGACGAGCAGAGAAGGGGCCACGTTCCTGGATGCGATAGATAATACGGATTTTTCGTCAGGTATATTTCGTATACCATTCATCGATGTATTTGATATGTCTGTGTTTCAGATGCTTCATTCGACTGATGACAAGTATTATTGGGGACAAAAGACACTTGGTCTCATTTTCTTCTTTGTTCCGCGCGATATTTGGACTGCGAAAGCAACTTTGTCGGGACTCGATTTGGGAACGTTTCTTGCGGAATATCGTATCGCCGGAACGGCAAATCTTTCGTTCTTTGTTGCTGGAGATTTTTACGCTGACCTGGGATTTGTCGGTGTCGCGATCGGGGCGATTGTGCTCAATGTATATTTGTGCCGAGGGCTTTTACGTAACAAGATCCTGTTCAATGGCATCGATCTTAGAGGGGGGATTTTGACCGCCGCCATGCCAATTCTTATTCGCGGCCCGTTGGGTGCAAATGTGGGTCTAACCTTTCTGGAAATATTAATCTTATCGCTACTGACGGTGTTAGTTCGTAGGCAAAAGAATGCTCTGGTCAGAGAATAAACTCATGGATGGTCGCGTTTTGTGGCGCCTGATGGCCATTTTTAATTCAGTGATTAAGCGCGGTTGTTTGATGGGGTATTTTGCTTCGGCCGTGTCCGTTTGTAGTTGGTGGTCACAGGCCGCGCTTGGCGCGCCTGCTATTTTCTGGGCGAGCGATCCGGTTAACCCAGGCGAGACGGCTTTGGTCGTGGGGCAAGACCTAACCGAAACGACGGAAGTGCGGATCGAGCGGCTGCGCGACGGTCGGGATTCGCCCGAGAAAGTCTTCGAGCCCGAGCAAAACGTCGTTCCGGTGCGCAAAACGGAAAAGTCAGTGTATTTTGTCATACCCGAAAGACTCGAATCCGGAGTATATCGTTTCGAACTTGTTACCCCCCATGGGGTTGCGTTCGGACTCTTGAACCGACCAAGCCTATACTGGGCTCAGGGCGATCGCGGCAGCGCGGCGAGTCCTGGCGGTGAATTGCGCGTTTTTGGCCGATGCATCGGGCTTGCTTCTGCGGCAACGGCTGCGCTCGAGAACTTGGATACAGGAGAGCGCTTTCTGGTGCCGCTGAGAGAGCGTTCTCTCTGGTCCGCACGCGCCTTAATCCCGCCCTTCACACCGCCAGGAAAATATCGCGTTTCGGTGTGGAATGGACGCGGCGGGCTTGAGGCTTGGTCGACGGCGGTCCCCCTCGAAATCAAACCAATGCCGACGCGTCCGACCAGGCAAGTGTCAGCAAAGGATTTCGGCGCCAAGGGCGACGGCAAGAGCGACGACACGGGCGCTATAGAATCGGCTCTCAGTGACTTGTCGACGGCGGGCGGGGTGCTTTTAATTCCGCCCGGTGAGTATCTGATTAGCCGGACGCTTTCGATCCCACCGGGCGTCACTGTTCGTGGCGCAGACAGAAACTTGACTAGCTTGATGTGGTTAGACTTCGACACGCCGCCAGAGACGCTTCTTCAAGGAGCTCATGATTTTTCCCTTGAAAACATTACGCTGTACGCGTCAAATCTTCGGCATTTCATTAGTGGCGGGTTTCTGCAGGGCGAACCTGCGGCCGGCAACATACATATTCGTAATATTTATTTGCGGGCGTCTGCTTATCGGGGCCATATAGACGACAAGGCGAAGGAGCGGCGGCGGCTGAGCCTCGTCACGGGCGCTGGGGGTCCCAATGGCGGCGACGCCATTCGTCTTCGCGGCGACAATCTTGAAGTCGTTGACAGCGACATCTATGCCTCGACAAGCTCTCTTTTCATCCTGGATTCGCAGGGAATCGTGCTCGAGCGGAACGTCTTTCAAAATGGGCGTGATGGCTGGTACTCGATTTCTGGTTCTAGGGACGTCGTCATCGAGGACAACGAATTCGTCGGAGCAGACCTTGGTGCTTCGGGCGGCAGCATTAACACGCTCTTTTCGAGTACTGGCGCGTCCGAGAATATTTGGCTCGGCAGGAATCGCTTCCGCCTCATGAGTGCGTGGGATCGCGAAGCGATGACAACCGATAGCCCCGGCGGCAGCTATTTCGGCGCGATCGTGCGCGCCGAGGGACGCAGGTTGTGGTTGGAGGCGCCGTTGACAAACGGCCCGCGCTCGCTCGTCGGGCAGGGCGTGTTCGTGCTTGGGGGGGACGGAGCCGGGCAATTCGCCCAGATCGAGTCGGCCGACGGCAATGTTCTGACGCTGGATCGTTCGTGGACGGTGGCGGCGGACACAACCTCTCGCGTGACCATTACCCCGATGGTTCAAAACTACCTCATCGTGGACAACGAATTCTCCGACGCAGGCGTCGCGGTGCAATTCTACGGAACATCGGTAAACAACGTCGTGGCGGGAAATACATCATCACGAACCGCCGGATTTCTGAATCGTGGGGAATGGTATCATCACTATGAGCCGAGTTGGTACAATCAATATTTGGATAACAGTATTGTCGACGGCGCGGTCTACCGCGGTGGGCCAGATAATTCCATATTCGCAGGCGAAGCCGTAATCGGTGCCTATGGTATGTTTCACGCACAGAATGATCCGCCGCTTGTGCTTGGCGTGATCATGCGTCGGAATCGGCTTTCCAAGAATTCTCGCATCGAATTGCAAGGATGCACGGGCTCGAAGCCGTTGCTCAGTTCAGCGGTAATCGAAAAGAATATAGTCTTGAACGATATCGAGCCGATTCGCGGTCAATATCCGGATTGTGATGTGCTTGTGCACGAGAACTTTTTTGGACGCTAAGATGCGCTCAGCAAAGCGGCGGCCGATGAAAAGTGATAGACTTGGTGTTCTCAGTTCACACGCGGCATCGAGCTGACTCGCATGGCCTCTGTGAAACTGTCTCCTCGCGACGGCGGCCCGAATTATCCAGCGCGGCATCGGTTATTGAGAGGGGCGTGGTCGCTGACGCGGTTTGCGCTCGCCGCCTGGATGCCGCCGCAATTCAATGTAAGCGGCACGGCGACCCCACCTCGCGGATTGTGAGCGGCTGACCGAGACTTGCGCGGCGGCATGCCGACGCGAGGGGACGGTTAATTCCATGCATCAAGCTAGCCATGATGCCGACTCTTACCAGCGGGTCGAGTTGATCGCGGGCAGCAGTCGGCGGCGGCGCTGGAGCGCGGCGGAGAAGGCGCGGATCGTGATGGAAAGCGCGGATCCGGAAGCGAACGTTTCGGAGATTGCACGGCGCAACGGGGTGAGCCGAGGGCTTTTGAACATCTGGCGGCGGCAGGCGCGTCAGGCGCCGCGTGAGGACGGAGCTTTCGTTCGGCTGCGCGTCGCCGAGAGCTGCGAGGAGGAGGGTCAAGCAAGCGCGCGACAGGTCGCTTCGACGGGCGACGGCGAACGCATCGAGATTGCGATCGGCGGCGCTACGGTGCGGGTTCCGGTCGGCGTCGAGGCACGCACGTTGGAGCAGGTGCTCGCGGCGCTGAGGTCGGCGCGGTGATCTCGTTCGGTCGGGACGTCCGCGTGTTCGTGGCGACGCAGCCGATTGACTTTCGAAAGGGCGTCCATGGTTTGGTTGCGCTGGTGGCGGACGGTCTGGCCGGGGCACCCTACAGCGGCGATGTTTTCGTCTTTCTTTCGAAGCGTTCCGATCGCTTGAAGATTTTGGCGTTCGACGGCACGGGCATGGTGTTGGCGAGCAAATGACTCGAGGAAGGCGGCTTCGCCTGGCCGCCGGCGCGCGAAGGAACGATGCGTGTGACGGGAGCGCAATTGGCGATGCTGATCGAGGGGCTGTCGAAGTGGTCGCGTGTGTTCACGAAGGCGACAAGGCGTCCAACGAAAGTCGTCTGAAACGCCGTAGCCCGATTGACGGCCTGAATTGGGAAGTCGCGGAAGGCTGCCATGTCCATGAGCGGAGTGCGATCGTAGGCGCCGTCGGCGAATAAGTGCTTGAGTCACCCCCATTCCTCGTCGGTCAAATCGCGTTTGGGACTCTGAGAAATAACATTGGAATTCAGGGCTGTACTTTGGGCAGTAGCATGGTGGCTGCTCGCGTCATGGACGCCGCCTCAACTACGAGCTTGGCGGTGTTGGCTTCTGCGCCGTTTCGGCGCCCGCGTCGCCGCGGGGGCGGATATCTACGGTTCGGCCACTATTCGGGGTCCCGAGAATCTCGTGATGGAGACCTTCGCAAATATTGGGCCTAATGCGAAAGTAGAGTGTGACGCCCAAGTCGTTTTGCGTCGCTTTGCATCTATTTCGCAAAACGTCCGGCTCTGTACGGCGACCCTCGATTGCGAAGACCCAGCGGGAATGGTCGTCAAGGCGCCGATCGAGATTGGTGAGAACGCCTGGGTCGCAGCTGACGCCTACGTGGGACCCGGAGTAACGATTGGGCCCGGCGCGGTCTTGGGCGCTGCCGGGGTCGCCTTCGAGAATCTCGCTCCGCACACGGTTCACGTCGGAAATCCTGCTAAAGCAATCCGCCCGAGGCGGCGACGATCGGCGACAGATGAGCAACCGTTTGACGACGAAGCCGCGCCGAGCGCGCCATCGGGACGTTGAGGTCAGGAATGCGGGCCAACCGGGCCGCTTTTTGCGTGCGTTGCGAAAGGCTTCGCGCTAAGTTCGGGCTCAAAGAACAAATCGTTGTTTCAGCAATTATTGGACGGTGCACGAGCCGCTATCTGGCGAGAGCCCTGGCGTGTTTGGACGTCGCCAGCAGTCGAAGGCGTATCCCAGTAAGGTTAAATATGTATGGACCCAACTTCTTCTAACTTTATCGGATATAGAAGATGTGTGAGTCGGTCCATTCGGAAGGTGGCCTAACATGTTGGTTCCACGCAATATTATTTACGATATGCGCTTTGTGCCGGACTGGTTGCACGCTTCGGCTGACGCAGATCGCAAGTTTCGAGATGGGCTTGCGGCGCTCACTGGCGGCAGCTCCAAGATCATCCCATTGGGGCGCGCGCGAACGGGAATCTATCTGCTCGTCAAGAGCGCCGCGCGCGAGGGTCGTCGAAAAATCATCCTTTCCCCTTACACCATTCCGGACGTAATCAACTTGGTGAAGTTCGGCGGTGGGGTTCCGGTCTTCGTGGACTTCCTGCCGAATTCGACCAACGTCGATATTGATCATCTGGCGGAGCTTATCGATTCCGATACTGCCGGTGTTATGGTGACCCACTACCACGTAAGCCAAAAAGACATGGCCGCGATTGGCGACCTATGCCGCCAACGCGGCGTGGCGCTGTTCGACGATTGTGCGATATCAATCGGGGCGAGCTACAATGGGTGCCCAATTGGCTCACTGACCGACGGCAGCGTCTTCAGCTTCTCTGGTTTTAAGGTTCTGAATTATTATTGGGGCGGCGCGTTGGCGGTTCCGCCGGGGAAGACTGCTGACGCGCTGGAACAGGAAGTGTTATCCTGGCCACGATTGTCAACACGCCTGTACCTCCCGCAGATCCGCAAGGTCGCGCTTTACGCCGCCGTGACCGGGCCGGCGCTATTTCCGTTGGTTTTTCGTCTGCGCCGCCGGGTAATCGGTCCTGGCAAAATTGTTGATATCTTCCCGTTGTCTCGGGTAGAGACCGTTCAGCTCGACGACACGATCCGGAGTCGTCCCGCCAACGTCGCACTGTGCGAATGGGTGCGCAAGCTCGAGACTGTAAGGTCGGTGATTGATCATCGACGCGGGATTGCGGCGATCTACGATCGCTACTTCCGAGAGATCAACGTCTCGGCCGAGACGCCGGAGTCTATTCGCCAAGAGTCGGCCTTTGTGAACTACCCGATCGTTGTCGGCGAGGAGCGGCGCGATACGATCTATCGGGCGGCCCTCTCAGCAAATTTTGACGTCGGCCTGTCTCTCTACCCCAATGCGCATGAAATGCCGAGTTTGAGCGGCACCGAAGGTCGAACGAACCGCATCAGCAAACTCGTTCGGTCTATCGTGACCCTGCCCACGCATACGCGCGCGACGCCAGAATATTCCGAGCGATTGGCGAAGTTCATGTCGGGGCTGTTGACGGCTGGTCAAGGACGAGGTTAGTCAAAATAGCAAGCTAAACTATGGTTTCTGACGAGTCTGGCAAAGTGACGAATGCACGAAGAAATTGCCGAGCACAGGAGAATCTACGCCAGTCTAGCTGGCATGGAAAACCCAGAAGTAACGCTATTGTGAGGAATAAGGGGCGGCTAGAAAATTCTCCACCAGCTTTCCGGATCGGGTTGCGACGGCGGAAGACGCTGATCTTGTCGATAAGCACTCGACGAGACTGCGCCGCCTATTACATTACCGTCCTGCATCCAAATCTGCGCAGCGGCGAGTTTGACGCAGGTGAGACAGTTGGCGTCCCGTTTTCGAATGCGTTGCCACTGGTCTGAAATATTCGGTCCCAAAGGAAGCGCTTTGTCAATGTGCGACCCTTGAAAAAACCCGCGCTGAAAGTTCGGTTAGGCTTTAATGATCAAGCGTCTGAAAATCATTAGCGGCGTCGACCCGCGCGAGGGCGGACCAATCGAGGGTATCCGCCAGCAGGCTGTACATACCGCCGCCATGGGCATTGACGAAGACATAGTTTGCCTTGACCCGCCGGACGCCCCATGGGTGATGGATCTTCCGCAGAAGGTCTTTGCCTTGGGCGAACCCTTGGCAAGAGCCCGGAGTTGGCAGAAATTGTTGCCTTGGCGACGTTACGGATATCATCCCGACTTCGTTCCTTGGTTGCGCGCTCATGTCCATGACTACGATCTCGTAATGGTGCACGGCCTCTGGAATTACGCGACAATGGGAGCGCGGCGCGTTCTTGTCGGTGCAGACGTCCCATATGTGGTATTTACTCACGGAATGCTTGATCCTTGGTTTAAGCGCAAGTACCCAATTAAGAATGCGTTGAAACAGTTCTTCTGGTGGTTTAACGAAGGACCGCTGCTTAACAATGCGCGGTTCGTACTCTTCACCAGCGAGGAGGAGAAGCTTCTTGCCCGTGGCGCCTTCACGCCGTACCGGGTCCGCGAGCGGGTGATCGGGTATGGCACCTCGGATCCAGGTGGCAACGCCGCAGCGCAGACCTCGGCGTTCCGCGCTCTCCTGCCCGGATTGGCGAAACCTTACCTTCTATATTTGAGCCGAATACATCCGAAAAAAGGCTGTGATCTGCTGGTTGATGCATTCGCCGAGGTTTTCGGTGCCAACGATGATCTCGATCTTGTCATGGCCGGTCCGGGTAGTTCGGGATTTGTGCAAAACTTGCGAAGGCAGGCGGTGGCGCGCGGAATAGGATCACGCGTACACTGGCCGGGAATGTTGTACGGCGAAGCAAAATGGGGTGCCTTTCGCAATGCGGAAGCATTCATCTTGCCGTCGCACCAAGAGAATTTCGGAATCGCCGTCGCCGAGGCCATGGCTTGCGGCGTGCCCACGTTAATTACCAACAAGGTGAATATCTGGCGGGAGGTGGCGTCCGCTGGAGCGGGCCTTGTGGACTCCGACGACGTGCCGGGCGTCGAGCGTCTATTGCGTCGATTCCTTGCCATGTTGCCTGACGAGCGTACTCAGATGCGGCGACGAGCACGCGCTGCGTTCCTCGAACTATACGAAGTCACCAACGCTGTTGCGACCATCAACGCCGCCTGTCGCGACGCCGTCAGCGGCTTTCGGGTCGAAGGGGATCCGAAAGGCCCCGCAAGCAGTTCTTCGATATGACAGGAGTCGACATCGAGAAACGAAAAGGTGAAGCGGGAGTTATGCGGAGCGGATCGAATTGAGAGTTCCGATGCGGCCCCTTCCCGGATATTGCAGTCATCTCGTCCACTAAGGATTCCGAGGTAGACGCTTTTCGATCGACCTTTGACCTGGGCTGCGCGAATATCTTGAGAAGGTGGACCGATAATGCTGAATCGAATGATATGCTGAATGACATGCCTATTCTAGACGCAAGCAAGACTGACACTTGGCGTGGCGGGGCGAGTTTCACGCTAGCCAACCGCTTTTACAGGTTGGGTTTCGCTTTAGTTTGGCTGCTGCTGGCCCGCTGGACGCCCCCTCAATGGCATGCGTGGCGGAGGGTCATCCTGCGGGTTTTCGGTGCCGAAATCGCGTCGACCGCTGGCGTTTATTCTAGCGCACGAATCTGGTCGCCAGCCAATTTGACGGTGCGCGACTACGCCTTTATTGGCCCGCGCACAACCATCTATTCGATGGCGCGCATCACCCTCGGGCCCTTCGCCCTCGTGTCGCAGGGAGCCCACATTTGCGCGGGCACGCATGATATCGAGGATCCTAACTTTCAGCTGCAAGCGTTCCCCATCGTCGTCGGCGCCCGTGCCTGGATCGCGACCGAGGCGTTCGTCGGGCCAGGCGTTACCATTGGGAATGGCGCAGTGCTCGGAGCGCGCGGTTGCGCCTTTCGCGACCTTGAGGCTTGGACTGTGTACATCGGGAATCCGGCGAAGGCAGTCAGGCCGCGGAAAGCGCGCTTCCTCGATTGCCCCGAATGAAAGGGGAAGCTCGCTTACCATGCTGACCGATTTCTCGCGTCTCGCTGATTTTGCGCCGCACGATGTTTGCATCGTGGGCGCAGGACCAGTCGGCCTCGCCACGGCGCTCGCCTGCGAAGAGCTCGGGCTGCGCGTTCTGTTGCTCGAATCTGGCAAAGCGAGTCCGGACGCTCACGCCGCAGGACTCTCTGCAGGCCACAACGTCGACCTCTTGCGGCATGCCGCGCCTCAAGTGGCGATTTACCGGGGCCTTGGCGGCGCCTCGCGCTGGTGGGGCGGGCGTTGTGTCCCTTATGATGATATCGACTTCGCCGAGCGTTCCTACGCACGTACCGCGGCGTGGCCGATTAGCCACGACGAGGTTCGTCCCTTTTACGAGGCCGCCGCCGAGTTCTTCGGAGTCGCGCCGGCTCGTTTTGCAGCGCCGCCCGTGAGGACCCCTGCGCTTCAGGACGTCCAGCTCGATCCGCTCGAGCGCTGGACGCCGCAAATTGACATGAGCGTGCGTCATCGTGTGAGGCTGGAGGCGTCGTCGCGGGTGAAGGTTGTCTTTGGGGCGACGGTTACTGATCTTAAGCTGGATGAGGGTGGGAGGAAAGTCAAAGCGCTGACGGTTATCGGGCACGGGGGGGCGACGAACCTTTCGTCGGGTGCCATCGTTCTTGCTTGCGGCGGCTTGGAGACGCCACGTCTCTTGCTTGAAACTCAAAGGAAGCACCCCGCCGCCTTTGGCGGTGCCGACGGGTCACTAGGTCGTGGCTATATGGGTCACGTTTCCGGCAAGATCGCCGACCTCGTGCTCGCCGATCCTCGCTTTGTTGAGGATTTCGACTTCTTTCTCGATGAGGGCGTTTACGCGCGGAGGCGGCTGCAGTTGACGACTGAAGCACAACAGAGAGAGGGTTTGCTGAATATCGCCTTCTGGGCCGACAATCCCCCGTTTCACGCCGCGGAACATTGTAACGGCGTACTGTCCCTTGTGTGGGCAATGCTCGCAGTACCTTGTGTGGGCCAGTTATTGGCCTCAGAAGGCGTACGGCTAGCGCATGTCGGGCCTGAGCCCTACGCTTGGAGGGCTCATCTTCGGAATGTGCTGCGGTCACCTTGGGCCACTGCTTTAGGCGGTCTCGAGATATTCCGCGCACGATTTCTAAGTAAGCCGTCCAAGCCAGGTTTCCTTATTCACAATCAAGGTGGTCGGTATGCTCTGCACTATCACGCCGAGCAGGAACCGAATGACCTGTCGCGAGTAATACTTTCGGATCGATTGGACGCGACGGGAATGCCATTTCTCGATGTGGGACTTCATTTTACCAAACGCGACGCAGCCTCTGTCGTGCGCTCTCATGAGTTGCTCGACGCAGCATTGCGTGGATGTGGCGTTGGGCGACTCGAATTCCATCAGTCTACGCGGGCCGAACGTCTTGAGGTCGTGCTGGCGCAAGCGACGGACGGCTTTCATCAAACTGGGGCAACTCGAATGGCCCGGGAACCTTCGCAAGGTGTCGTTGATGCCGATTGCAAAGTTCACGGAATCGAGAATCTTTGGATTGCAGGAAGTTCGGTTTTGCCAACGTCCGGTCAGGCGAACCCAACCTTCATCGCGGTTGCTCTCGGCATTCGGCTGGCGCGAACTTTAAAGGCAAAGTTGGGCTCTGCGAAGGGAAGCAATGTTGGTCCGATCACTGAAATCAACTTGCCGGCAAGCAAGGCAAGTGCAGGAGGAACTATAGAAAGGTCGTAATGATGAATATCGGCGATCGGTCATAACCATAGACGAAATCCGTCTCATTCATACCTTCTTCCTGCGTTACGGGATATTCTTGCCACCTCACCTAGCCCGATCTATTCGCGACGCGGGGCGGTCATCGCGCTTGGTTTGGAGAGGTTGCGTTTGGACGCGGTCGGCCGTTCGGCTTTTTCACCGCATCGAGACCTGCACTTTTGAACGCGCTGGAGGGAAGGCAATGGCAAGTGGGGCTCACGCCCCGCCGTTCAGGGCCCGCTGGGCATGAGGGCGCCGGGCAAGGAGGCGAAGAGATCGGCCTCGGGACAAGCGGCGGGGAAGGCCAAGCGCACGCGGCTGGCCATTTCGACGACGCGGGCGGCGATTTTGAGCAGCTTGAGGCGCAGCGTGGTGAACTCCGCCGTGGCCAGTTCGCGCGCTTTCGGAATGGCGTCGCGGACGGCGAGCATCAGCCAGTAGGCGGCGGTGTGAAGGACGAGGCGAACCTGGTTGGCGAGCGCTGAGCGGCATGACGTGCGATCGGAGGCAAGCTGGGTCTTGTGCAGCTTGATGAGATTCTCCGCCTGGCCGCGCGCACAATAGAGGCTTTCGTACAGCCACTCGGCCGATCCGTGATCGAGATTGATGACGACGAAGCGGATGTCGAGGCCGAGCCGCGTGGCTTCGATGCGGGCGACGGCGCGCCGCTCCTTGTTCCGAGAACCGGCTCTGTGGCGCGTCTCGGCATAGCCGCGCACTTGCGTCTTGTCGCCGATGGCGCGCTCGGTGCGCACGGCGTCCGCGGTCTCGTCGACTTTCTTCGACAGCGGCTTTGTTCCGGGAAGGCCGAACACGTAGTCGACGCCGTTATCTTCGCACCACGTCATCGCCTCGGGCCGGGCGTAATGCCCGTCGCCTCGGAACAGAATGCGAGTCTTTGGCCAACGGGAGCGGATGCGGCGCACGAGCCGGCGCAGATGGGCGCGAACCTCGATCCCAGACGGCGTCTTGCCGGGCCGCAGGACGACCGCGACAGGGCGGCTCTTCTCGGTGTCATATACATGGATCGGCAGAAAGCAGCGCTCGTCGTAGTGGGCGTTGAACAGCGAAAGCTGCTGATGGCCGTGCGCCACGTCGCAGGTGTCGTCGATGTCGAGCGTGACCGAAGACGGCGGCGTCTCGTAGGACGCCATCCATTGGTCAACCAGCGCATAGGTCAGACGGATCACGTCTTTCAGCCCCGGCGCGTTTTCGAGCCGCGACAAGGTCGGCTGCGAGCAAAGATCACGACCGCTGTCCGGCAGCCGACCGCAGGCGAGCTTGAACCCCGGATCGGAGCGCAGAACGTCGAGGTCGTCGGCGTCCTCATAGCCGCAGGCGATTGCGAACACCCGAGCGCGGATCATGTCCGCGATCGTATGGACGACGCGCGAAGGATCGCGCCGATCGGGAATGCAGCGCGCCAGCCGTTCGGCCACCTCGAGCCGCCGCTCGGCCATCGACAGCAGCATCACCCCGCCGTCCGAGGTGATCCGCCCACCGTCGAACGCAGCGGTGACTTTCTTGCCCTGGACGGCTGGAAACGAGAACAGCGGAATCGTATCGTCGATCATGGCGGCCGTGGCGGGTGCGGAAGCGCGTTGCTGTGACCCCCGCGATTTCCTCCAGATGAAGCTAGAGTCCGGCCTGAAGAAAGGACCGGACGATGAAGCGATCGAGGTTCACGGAAGAGCAGATCATTGCGGTTCTGCGGGAGCAGGAGGCGAGACTTTCGACCGCCGAGGTCTGCCGCAAGCTCGGGATCAGGAGGGCGACGTTTTACGCCTGGAAGGCGAAGTTCGGCGGCATGGACGTCTCGGAGGCCAAGCGGCTCAAGCAGCTCGAGAACGTAAACGCCAAGCTGAAGCGCCTCCTGGCTGATGCGATGCTCGACAATGTCGCGCTGAAGGATCTGCTGGGAAAAAAAATCTGACGCCCGCCGCCAAGCGCGAGGCTGTCGCTCATTTCGTAGCCGTCTACGAGATGAGCGAGCGCCGGGCGTGCCGCCTGATCCAGGCCGATCGCAAGACCGTGCGTTATCAATCGCGCCGGCCGCGAGACGACGCCTTGCGCGGCCGGCTGCGCGAGCTGGCGGCCGAGCAACGGCGGTTCGGCTATCGCCGGCTGCATGTTCTCCTGCGCGCCGAGGGCCATGCCGTGAACCGAAAGAAGACGCAGCGGCTTTGCCGCGAGGAGGGCCTGACCGTGCGCAAGCGCAAGGGCCGCAAACGGGCGACGGGCATGCGGGCGTCAATCCTGGTCGAGGCGAGGCCGAATGCCCGCTGGTCGGTCGACTTCGTCCACGACCAGCTTTCGAACGGTCGGCGCTCCCGCATCCTCAACCTGATCGACGATGTTACCAAGGAGTGCCTGGCGGCGGTTCCAGACACCTCGATCTCTGGTCGGCGCGTGGCGCGCGAACTCGACGCCGTCATCGCCCGGCGCGGCAAGCCCGACCTAATCGTCTCTGACCACGGGACCGAGTTCACTTCCAACGCGATGCTCGCCTGGGCCCAGGTCAGCCGGGTCAACTGGCATTTCATCGCGCCCGGCAAGCCGATGCAGAACGGCATCTGCGAGGCGTTCAACGGCCGTATGCGCGACGAACTGCTCAACGAGACCGTCTTCTACGACCTCGATCACGCCCGCGCGGTGCCGGCGCGATGGACCGCCGCATACAACCAGCAGCGCCCCCACTCGGCGCTCGGCTATCCCACCCCCGCGGCTTTCGCGGGAACCTTCACCGCAACGGGCGATCGGCTGCGCATCCCCGACCAGCTCCGCCGATCGCCCGTTGCTCTGCCGGCGCTCCTGCGCCAATCTCAACCCGCGACTCTAGTGGATCAAATCTGACATTTGAATCTTATTACGGATTCCCGGCGGACTCGCGATATGCGAGTCTGGCGGATGCGCACAGGAATATCGTTCGCCGTTTCGGCGGAAGATCGGCTCCGGCT
>JBEKVR010000076.1:0-22029 GCA_049513815.1 Roseiarcus sp.
CAAACGCGTTGCCCACATACCCACAGCAGAAGCAGAAGCAGCAAGACGCGGCTTGATTCTTGAAGGACAAGGGCAGGCGAGATTACACCTTAAATCCAACCACCCGTGGTCCCACCAATGGGATCCAGCTCAGTTGAGACAAACCCAAACGTCGGCCTCGTGTCCAACAAGTTCTCCTCGTTTTGGAGCGACTTTCTCCGCAACCAGTTGGAGATTACGGATCCTTCGAAAGCGCTCTACTCGTTTCGGCACAATTTTCGTGACGCGATGTCTGCGGTCGGCGCAAACGATTACGAAATAAACATGCTTATGGGCCACGCCGAAATCGGCGCCGGGCGGGCATACGGCGCCAAAAAAACTCCTCGCGTGGTCGACATCGTGAAATTGAACGATTTGGTTCAGAGGCCCGCTTGGCCATTTCTTGGAGAAATCACGTGGCCGTTACAGCGATGAGTTCGCACCACTGACCATCAGGGACCAATTGAGGCCACCGGGAGACCACCAAGGGCCACCAATTCCCCTCCAAGTCCCACCAGTTCACCACCAAGTCCCACCAGTTCCCCACCAAAGGGCCACACAATCAGAGCCCCACACCACACGCACTGAAGTGCCGAAGCTCGGCCAGGCTCTCGTTCTCATGCGTTCGACGGGCACGACCGCCCGGCGAACAAATCGTTTGCACCGACCGTCCTGTAGCCGATCGCCTTATACCCGTTTCGGCGTCTTGCGGCCATGCGGGCAAGAATCAGCACCCCATTGTCAACGTAATCGTAGATAATCACTTCGCGCTTTGCATCGCGGAGGCGATGAAGGCGCCCAGCGTATTGGGCGAGCGTGCCCTTCCATGCGATTGGCATTGTGAGGAACAGTGTGTCTAGGCGGGGATCGTCGAATCCTTCTCCGAGATAGCGGCCGGTCGCGACGATGACGCGTTCCTCGGTCTGCGGAATTACAGCGAGCCGGCTCGCGATGTCGCGGCGCTGCTTTTCGCTTTGCCCGCCGCGCAGCACCACGACATGTTTTGCAAAGCGTTCGAGACGCGCCGCGAGGGTTTCAAGGTGCGCGGTGCGCTCGGTGATCACGACCGGGGACCGCCCAGCTTCAAGCGCTTGGAGGATATCGTCG
The DNA here is from genome assembly GCA_049513815.1 of Roseiarcus sp. Classification (GTDB taxonomy): domain Bacteria; phylum Pseudomonadota; class Alphaproteobacteria; order Rhizobiales; family Beijerinckiaceae; genus Roseiarcus. The sequence continues at coordinate 1,126 of JBEKVR010000076.1, forward strand.
AAGATCAATGAATTGCGGTCTTCGTCGGCGACCAATGCCCTGAAAACATCCTGAATCGCCGGCGTCGGACCATTCGCCTTGTCGTTCAAGACAAAGTTGGTCTCCCTGATCTGAACCACATGATCGAATGGCCGTTTGGCGGCTTCGCCTCGAGCATCGACCCGGTGGCGAACAGGGCCGCATTGCATCGCGATGATCGGATGATGGCCGTCCTTCCGGGTCACGGTCGCCGACAAGCCAAGCACGTAGCGAGCCTTGGCGCGCCGCGCGACAAGTTCGAAGCTCGCCGCCGACAGATGATGGCATTCGTCCACGACGAGATGCCCGTACTCGCCGACAAGATCGTCGACTTGCCCTTTACGGACAAGGCTCTGAATCAGGGCGACATCGACCTTACCTTTCGGTTTGCGCCGACCGCCCCCGACCATCCCGATCGCCTCGCGAGGCAGATTTGAAAACGCGACAAGGCGTTCGACCCATTGGTCCATGAGTTGGCGCCGATGCACGAGGATCAACGTGTTCACCCCGCGTTCGGCGATCATTCGAATGGCCACGACCGTCTTGCCAAATGCCGTTGTAGCCGCGAGAACCCCAGTATCATGCGGCGACAAAGCGGCAACGGCGGTTTCCTGATCCGAGCGCAAATTGCCGATGAACGAGAGCAAAATCGGCGCGCCCGCAATGCGACGATCCTCGATCGCGGCGTCGACGCCGAGCGACGCGAGAAGAGCACGAGTCACGTCAATACAGCCGCGCGGCAGACCGATATGATGGCTGGTCAATTCGGCGCAGGAGATAATGCGGGGCTTATCATGGGTCGATCGACGCATCGCTTGTGCGGCGTAAGACTCCGGGTTCTGAAATGCGGCAAGGCGAATGAGGCGTGCGATCAAGGATGGCGGCAGTTCGGCGCGCGGAATGCAAATCTGATCAGCGTTTATGATCGCTATTGCACTCGGCAGCGGCCCCTCGATTGCCGTTAGCGACCGCCGACGGGATGGCTGGGCAAGCCATGGTTCCTCGTCTTCATCATCGAGGGGAATCCGCACCGCAAGGAGTTTTCCCGACGCGCTGGCCTCTTCGATCACGCGGTTGACGTCTGTCCGCGACATCAGCTCGACCCTCGACAAAAAGGCCCACTGATCGGGATATGGCGAGAATGATTCGTCGACGAAGACGCTGTTCCCGGCGCATCTTGCGAGCCCATGAAGCGGCAAGGCGATCAAGTTGCCGAAGCCGCCCGACGGCATCGTGTCTTGGCTGGGGAAAAACCGATCGTAGGATTTGAACCCGATATCGGGCAGCCGTTCCATTGTTTCGGTAATCAGGAAGGCGCCAAGACGCCTTGCGACTGCCGCGGGCAGCGCCTCCGCAAAGAATATCCAAGCGTGGGCGCCGTTCCCGGACCTGGATCGCTCTACAGCGACGGGAACGCCATGAAGGCGACAGCTCTCGCCGAAGGCGCCGACATCCCGGCGCCATTCTCCCTCGTCGAAGTCCGCAGCAAGGAACCAGCAGTTATCATCGGGAAACATGGGGTAAACCCCCATGACGAACGGCGCTCCATCCGGACCGGCTCCCCGCAGATGGCGTTCGATCAAAGCATCGTCGACGCCGAGGAAGGCTTGATTAGGACAGGCCGAACATTTGACCTTGGGTTTTTCACACACGCCGCGCCGCCAGTCGTTCGCGCACGCAGGAGAGTAGCCGCTGCGCCCAGTCTTGCCGTTCTCCCAACGAACGGGGAAAACGTCAGCGCGACCGCGAAACAGACGCCGAAACAGGGCGATCTTTGCTTCGATCGTCGAATGCCGATCAACGCTGTGGGCAACTTGTCCCGGGAGAGCGTCTTTCGGGAACGCCGGCTTGGGCGCTGGCTTCGAACGTAACGCGTCGATCTCGGCCATGATCGCCGCGCGTTCACGATCGAGTACCGTAAGCCTTTCGGTCAGTTCCTCGATTCTTGTCTGGTTGTCCGCCATCTCCACGCTCGGCCGTAACCTTCATTGCCCTCAAAGTCCGCTTTCCGCTGTAGCACAGAAGCTTCATGCAGGAATTTCGTGACGCTTCGATTTGCTGCGAAACGCTGCATTTTGTTACGTTTTGTTGCTTTGTTGCTCTCACACCTGTGCACGCAAGGCGAAAGTTTTGCGAAAAACGCCTTCACCTCCGATCGTCTGAGCCTCTTGCGGACGACAACCTTGCCCGCGGCGTCGACGCCGTGGAGCTGAAAGACGTGCTTGGCGAGATCAAGACCGATAATCGTGGGTTGCATTGCGAATCATTCCCCTCGAGTTGCTCCGGGCGTTTCTTGGCACACCCGGCGCCGCGAGGGGCGGCATCCACACCATCACCTGTGGATGCCGCCCCGATGGCAAGAGCTTTTTCGGCGTGGCAGCCCAGCCAAAGGAAATCGATCCGAACCTCGAACGCGATCGAGCAATTGCACGAGGAGTTCAAGCGTAGGATCAAGACCCAGACCGTACTGCCCTGCGCCGAAACCGCCGCGATGCTACTCTGGGCGCTGCTCGCGCTCGGGCAGATAACCATGCGAAAGGTCGACGGATGGCAGAGCCTCGCTGAGGACCAGACGATCAGATCATTGACCTCGCCGCATGATCGGATACCCTCATGTCGCCCGAAGACGCGTCAGCGAATTCAAACACCTGTCGCGACGTGACCGCAGCGCCGACGACGATCCGTCTATAAATTCGAACCCTCCGGCGGCGTTCAATGTGTGCAGGCGAGAGCCCTTCCATGAGGGACCGGGTTGAAGAATCGTCTCTAGCGTTTGGACGAACCCTTCTTCGTCAAGCCGATCTAGCCGCGCGATGCCGAGGGCTGCGCCGTAGCCGGCGCGACAATCCTGCACCGGCCGGTACATGACGCCGCGGCGTTCGACGAGACGGCCGGCGGGCCGCGCCGAAGCGATGTCGATCAGGACGGGATTGCGCGGATGGGGGGCCCACGGGCCGCGAAAGTCGTTCGCCCGCCAAAGGTGGAGCGCGTCTGAGAATGCGCCGCCGCCATCGCGAACCGTCGCGAACATCCACCAAACGCCGCCGCGCTCGAACAGGGTGGCGTCGCTCGCCACGAGATCCGCGACGAGCGTCGCTTCGTGAACCCAACCTTCCGGGAAGCGCGTTGCGCGATAGAGGTCTATTCTCCCGGCCGAACAGCTCTCGGGAACCATCCAGACTTCGCCGTCCCGCTCGAAGACGAATGGATACGAAAGGTGTCCTGGCCGTTCGAGCACGGGCTGCGGCGCGCTGATCGGACCTCGCGGGCCGAATTCCACCACGGAAATCACGCCCTTGCCGAGGCGATGCTCGAACTCTTCTAGGAAGACGAAAACACGCCCGCGGTAGTCGATCGGGAACGGGTCCGCATAGAAACGCCTCCCGTCGTCCGGCATTTCGTTCCAGCCGCCTTCAGGATGCCGACGCAAATCGAAAACGTCAGGGCCCTCGATCTTGCGCCAGCCAACGCGCCAATGTGGAACGTCGCAGACCAAGCGATAGAGTTCTCGCGCCGCTTTGCTGAGAACGCGATCGATCGCCATGGAAAGAAAGCGGCGATGCGCGGGGGCCTTCCAGGCCCGATCCGATGGCAACGTGGGCACGGCGGCGGCCCCGCGCCCCTCGATGGCGGCGACCACGAGCGTACTTGCGCGCGCGACCATATCTTCAAATGCGGCGCGCGAGATGGCACCGGATTCCGTTCCGAGACGTCCCGCCGCCACGACGCGGTCGTCCGCCACGATCTCCATTAGGGGCGCCCGCCGGTCAAGCGCGGCCTCGACGAGAGCGGCCTCGCCGTAAACGCCGTCATAGCGAATTCGCCATGTTCCTGGCCGCGCGGCATCCGGGTTTGAGCGCAGATCGATCGTCAGGTCGGCAAGGCCGACGAGATCCTGGGGAAACTCCCCAAACGCAGAACGCTCGATGATCGTCGCAGGACCGTCGCGGGGCAAATCGTGCAGGCGCGTTTCAATATGGAACAGCGCATCGATCTCGGTGGCCACTAGTCGACCCGCGTCGTGAAACTGCGCGACCACGCGCGCGTCGGGGCGAGCGCCGATGCGGTTCAATAGGTCAAGAACCCACCGCCGTAAGTTGCTTTCCTCGATAAGTACACAAATTTGCATCGGCGAGAGACGCTCAGGGCTCACGATTCGAAACTCAAAGTCTAGACGCAATTGCTGGGCCGGACAGGCGCAGCAATTCTCAACATGGTTAATTGATCGTTAACCAAGAGCTGCGACACATTTGACGCTGCGTCACTGATGACTTACGAGAAATGCTTGCGGCGCGAGCGAGATCTGAGACGTTGGGATGCCAGGAAGATACGCATCGCTGCCGCGCGCAGAAATCGTATTTCGGCCAACGCACGAAGAGGAAGAAGACGACACCTTCAACGGAGTCGTCGAGACAGCTGACGTTTGGCGGATTCTGTGGTGTCGGCGTAACTGGATCGCGCTTGCGACGATCGGCTTCGCGCTCGCAGCCCTGCTGTATTGCCTCTTCACGCCTGCCCAATATACCGCGACCGCGCAGCTCCTCGTCGATCCGCGCGACAAGCAGGTCGTCGGTAACGACGTAAATCCCAGTACGATGGCCGCCGACGGGGGTCTCACCCAAATCGAGAGCCAAGCCGCCGTCATCCAATCAAATGGCGTTTTGTTGCGCGCGATTGCCGCCACGCAACTCGTCAAAGATCCGGAGTTCAACGGCTCAAGCCTTCTGGATCGTATGGTCAGTGTCTTCGACCTGCGCTCGCGGTCCTCCGACGTGCAGACCGCGGAGGAGGACCTCAAGGCGAGGACCCTCCCTGCGCTGCAGAAGAGCCTGAAGGTCAAGCGGGCCGATAAGGTGCTCGTCATCGATGTCTCCGTCGCCTCACGGGACGCGGACAAGAGCGCTCGCCTCGCAAACGCTATCACCGAAGCTTATCTTGCCGATCAAGCGGACGCCCGCGCCGCGGCGGGGAGGCAGGCCTCAGAGGCGCTTTCCAGCCGCCTGGCCGAACTTCAAGAGCATGTGCAGGACGCGGAGAATGCTATCGAAAACTACCGGGCGGCCAACAATATGGTTGTCTCCTCAGGCCAACTGGTCAGCGATCTGCAACTCAACGAAGCGACCGCGCAATTGTCTGCCGCTCAGAACCGCACGGCGGCCCTGAAAGCTGCGCTTGAGCATCAGGATCGCGATGGCGCGGGGCAAGGCACGCCGGAGGCGACCCAGTCGGGTGTCGTGGCGCGGCTGCGCGAGCGCGAAAGCGCGCTGGTGGAAAAGCTTTCTAGCTTACAAATCACATTAGGGCCGCGCCACCCCGACTACACAGCCACCGAAGCTTCGCTCAAGCAACTGCAAGAGCTCATTGCGAAGGAGGTGTCGCGCCTTAACCACGCAAATCGCGCCGAATATGAGCGGGCACTGTCTGACGAGAAGGGACTAGCGGCCAAGCTCGAGACGATGAAGCGGCAGTCGCTCAACAATGACAGAGATGACGTGCGTCTCCGCGAGCTGCAGCGAGGGCTCGATTCGGAGCGCACCGTCTATCAAAGCTTCCTCTTGCGCGCAAAGGAGACCGCGGAGCAGGCCAACATCGACACCACGAACGCCCGCGTCATCACGCGCGCGTTGCCCCCGCAGAAGTCTTCCTGGCCTCCGACCGGGCTCCTCGTATTTGGAGCCGCCGTCGCCGGCCTTGGTCTCAGCGCCGGCGGAAGCCTCCTGCGGGAGTATTGGGCGCCAGTCGTGATCTCGAAAGCGCAAGCGACCGCTCTAGCGCGGGCGCCTTTGCTGGGAGTCTTGAGGCACGGGCGAAACGGAAAGGTCGACGCTACTGATCCGGTCTCGCGGCGTCTCTTCCAGCTGTTTCTCGCGTCGCTGAATGGCGGCCGTCGCAATCAGCAGCGGACCGATGGCAAATGTCTCATCGTGGGCTCGCGCGAGGCGGAAGCAAGCGATCGGTCCACGGTCGCCGAAATGATCGCCAGCGTCGCCGCCGACCAAGGCAAGCGAGTCCTCTTCATCGACGCCGCATTCGATACGGGCTCCGAGCCGAACGGCTTCGCATGTCTGTTAAGAGGCGACACTCGCTACCGTGAACTCATACGCGCTGACGCCGGTAAGAATTATCTGCGCATCGACAACGGCCTCGCTCCACGCGAAAGCCGCCGGTCGCCAGTGGACTACTCCGAAATGTCGCCCTTCGATTGTGCGGTGACGTCGTTCGATCTCACGGTCATCGACATCGGGTCCTTTGCCCGAAATCCCGATGCCGGTATGGCCGTCGCCGGCGCCGACGGCGCTCTTTTGGTGGCCAAGATCGCGGAGACGCCGCATGAAGCGATCGTCGCGGAGGCGGAAGCAGTCGAACTGGGAGGCGGACGGATCAGCGCGGTCCTGCTGGTCGACGACTCGTGAAGTCGATGACCGGAATCGGCCGCGCCGCATTGCTCACGCGCCGAGGGCAGTGGGTCATCGGGCGTCTCGACGTTCCGACTCGGTTTGCGCTGTTGGGTCTCGTCGTCGTCCTCTTTTCCGTGTCGGGTGGTCTGCTCTGGGACCTCGGCTACAATTACGACGGCCTCACAGGAAGCGCCGCGGCCAAGATCCATCCCTTCACTTACGGCGTCGTCATCTTGCTCCTGTGGCGATCGCTCTCCTGCGGCAGCCCTCTCGCCTATGGCGCCTTCGTCGTTTCGGCGCGACCCGCCGCGACCGCGCTGCTATTCGCGGCGTTCCTCCTGCTCCTCATGACGGCGCTGAAACAGGGGCCCGGGCTCGCTGGACTTTTCGACACCTACATCGGCACAGTCGCGCTCGTCTACTTACTCGTAGAATGCGATGACGAGACGCGCTTCCACTTGGCGCTCGTCTTGCACGCGCTCATGGCCGCCAACGCCTTGCTTGCGATCTATGAGTTCGCGTCGCACACGCTTGTCTTCCCATACCGTTTCGAGGGCATTCCCTTCGAGATGGACAAGCGGCCTTCGGCGCTCCAAGGGCATCCGCTTGTCAATGCGAGCCTTACGGCGATCTATCTAATGGCGTTGCTGGCCGGAGGTCGTTCCCTTCCGCGTCTGCTGCGCATCGGCATAATTGTGCTGCAATGCGCAGCGTTGGTCGTGTTCGGAGGGCGATCGGCGTTGGTGGCGGCAGCGTTGTTCGGCCCGGCCTGTCTGATCGGACAGGCTTTTGCCGCCCTACGCCGCAATCGCGTTTCGCTCGTCGCAACGGCCGCCGCGGTTATCACGCTCTCACTTGCGCCGCCGGTTGTAGTGACGGTGGTCGGGTCAGGGGCCCTCGACAGCGTTCTGCTGCGTTTCAGCTACGACGGCGGAAGCGCCAACGCGCGATTCGCTATGCTGGACCTCTTTCAAGGATTTTCCTGGACCGAGCTCCTCGTCGGACCCGATCTCTCTCAGGTTGAGGCGCTGAGATGGAAGAACGGTCTGGAAATGGGGATCGAGAATCCGATCGTCCGCATGACCCTGTATCAGGGCGGATTTCTGACTCTACTGATCTTTGGCGCGCTCGCTCTGTTCGCGATGGAGCTGAGCCGACAAAAGGACCGGGGAACGGTCTGGCCAATTCTTGTTGCGGCGGTGTTGATCAACACGTCGGAAGCCATCGCGGTGAAGACGACCATCCTCGCCAAGATCGTTGTCGTGATCGTGTGTCTGTTCAATTCACGACGTCAACCGGGCGGCGGCGTTAGGCCAAGCGACTGGACAATTGCGGGATCGAGAGCGCGGGTCGCGTCGTCCATAAGCCCCATGCTGTCGAACAGGCACCAGAACGCCCAAGGGAAACGGTAACTCTCGGCGACTTCACGCACGTCGCGAATGTAGCGGGCGCGGTCGGCCGCTGAAGCGCCGGAATTGCGGGCGTCGGCGCGCAGGGCGCCGAATTCTCCCATCAGGACATGCTCGTTGGGTATCCCGAACCTCTTCGCCCAATCGCCGACAAAGGCGAGATAGCGGTCAATGAACGGCCTGCCGGGATCGGCGTTGAAATAGACTGTCAGAGCTTTCTCTGTTTCGGCGTAAACGGCGCGCTTCGCCTCTTCCGTCCTTTCCTGATCGGCGGCCATTTTGGCCTGCACCACCGCCAGCGTCTCCTCAAGGCTGCCTGCAGAGCCTGGCCAAGGCACACCGCCGAGAGACCGATAGATTGGCTCACGCATCCACTGGGCGCCCTGATGCGTGAAGAGATAGGGTTCGTAGAAGTGGAAGGTGAAGAGTAGCGGCTTGAGCGCGAACAGGGGCGTCGGGTTGAAAACCGGTAATCCTTGAATCAGGCTCCCGCAGCCTCCGCTCGCGACAAGCGTGAGAGACGGCGCCGCCGCTCGCGCGCGAGCAAGCAACTCCTTCCGCACCGCCAAGTAGGCGAATGCGTCGCATGCGCCGCCGGGTTCGTTGATAGGCTCCAGCGCGACCCGCCATTGCGGCAAGCGCGAAAGCGCCGCCGCTATCGCTGTGATGAGTTCGGCGAAGGCCGCGAACTCAGGCGCTTCGACGCTTCCGGTAAGGCGCTCCGGCGTCCAGTAGTGCGTGGCGGCGTTCGCTTGCAGATTGACAACGACCGCGAGACCGGCGGCAAGACTCGCGCGCACGGCCGCGTCGAGGTCGGCGAGCAGCGACTGCCGCTGATCCGGCGCGGCGGCCAAGAACGGGCCGGGGTCGACGGGAATGCGCACGAAGTCGAAACCCGCGGCCGCCAGGACGTGGAGATCGTGAAGGGTCGGGACGGGCCGTTGGGGCTGGAATGGCGGCCAGGCGTATGCGCGGCTCGGCGCCGGATATTCCCGGGTTAGGGCAAACCAGGGGAACGCGTTGACTCCTCGCTTCAGCACAACGGGAGAAACTGGCGCAGATTCGGCGCCCACAACTCCGAGCGCGAGGGCGGACGCGAAGCCACAGAGCGCGGAGCGTCGCGAAATCAAGTCCATTGCCGCGGAGCCATCGCCAGTTCGTCAGGCACTTCTGAAGCCTTGGAGGCGATCAGCGTCTCGCATTCCCGTTCATAGGCCAGGCATACGTCATTCCAAGAAAAGACGGTTCGAGCCCGGTCGAGGGCCGCGGCGGCGCAACGATGAACGAGGGCGTCGTCAGAGAGAAGGCGAGTCATCGCGACGTCGCACTCTGCAGCGTCCTTGAAGAACAAGGCGGCTTCGCCGGCTGTCCAGCGATTGTAGACGTTGTCATGCGCCAACACCGCATTGCCGGCCCACAGCGACTCGACTAGCGAGGGATTGGTTCCTCCGACCGTGTGGCCATGCAGGTATGCGCGGCAGTGGAAGCGAAGGGATTGCGTCACTTCACGATCGTAGATTGCGCCTGGGAACAGCACCTGTCCGCGCGACAGTTCGCGAACGAAGCGATGATAGGCGTTGCGCTCGTCAAGCAACCCTAACATCACGAGACGTGCGCCTCTGGGCCGGCTTAAGAACGCCTCGATGAAAGTATGGATGTTGTTGTCCGGTTCAATGCGCGCGATGGACACGAGATAGCGGTCAGGCTCCAACCCAAGCGCGCGCACCGGCGCGTCGGAGGCTTGGCTGACGGGATCTCCGCCGTATGGGATGACCACCGCAGCGGAGCGCGACCGGCGGGTCGCGAGATGGTCTGCAATGGCCGGGTGATCGGCAACCAAGCGGTTCGAGGACCACGCTGCGATCCATTCGTTCAACCAGAACCAGGCTCGCGCCATGCAGCCCCACTTGGCTCGCCGCCATTCGATCCCGTCCATGTTGGCAAGAATCTTCCGCCCGCGCCAGCGCAGATATGGAAAGAGAATCCCCGTATTGTAGCCAAGCACCAGGCAGATCCCTGGGCGGGTCGCAGCGTCCTTCACACACTTCCAATCAAAGTCCAGCGTCCCGACGGGACCTCTGTTTGCAACCTGTACGCAAATTCTGCGAATCCCACGCCACATGCTGACCGTAGTCTGACTTTCGACGTTGGCGACGTTCTCCTGGCAATACACGCTGACGTCCCAGCCGCGGGCAGATAGGAAAAGCGCAAGACGCTCGGCGAAAGTCTCGAACCCACCATGGTTGGCCGGCACGCCCCGGGTTCCAAGAATGAGAATTGATCTCTTGGCCTGATCCATATTGGCCCAATGCCTCCAACCAAGGTGCTCTGTTTTGAAACGCCATTTGCTTCTGTGGCTTAGCGCTGCAAAGGCTGCGCCTATGGCATGCGTCTTGCGGCGACGGTCGCGAAACGCCCTGAACGGACAAGGAAATCGCGACCGATGCGGATCGCATGCGTGCATCAGGGTTATGAACTCTATGGATCGGATCGGTGCTTCATAGAGAGCGTCGCGACGATCCGGAAAGCTTTCCCGCGTGCTGAAATCGAAGTCGTGCTTCCGCGACCGGGACTCATCGTCGCTGCGCTTGAGCCCCTCGTTGATCGCGTGAGCGTGGAGCCCGTATGGGTGCTGCGTCGTCGCTTATTGTCGCAACGGCTTGTGTTGGCGCTCGTCACGCTTCCGCTTGCTTTGACGCGCGCAGCGAGGCGCTTCGCCAAGAGCGATCTGGTCTATATCAACACCTCTGTCGTAATTGATTATCAAATCGTCGCGCGCTTCTTTCGTCGCAAAGCACTGCTGCACATCCACGAGATCCCAACGGGCGTCGCACGAGGCCTACTGCGCGCTCTTGCCGCTTGGAGCGGGACACAGCGCATCTTCAATTCTCGCGCGACGCGCGAAGCCTTTGCCCCCCTTGCGGGCGAAGTGATCTACAACGGGGTTCATGCTCCTCCGCCGACTCCCCCTGTCGATTTTGACGGCCAAAGACCCCTGCGCCTTCTTCTTCTCGGCCGCTTCAGCCAGATCAAGGGACAGGAGGTGCTGATCCGCGCGCTCGCGTCGATGCCGGCGGCAAACCGCGCGCAATTTCGCGTCCGCATAGTTGGCGGAGCGTTCGAGAACCCTGAGCTTGAAATGCGGCTTGCCGAAATGATCGCCGAGACGGACCTCTCGGAGTGCGTCTCTATCGAACCGTTCGTCCCATGCCCATGGCCCCTCTATGGGTGGGCCGACGTCGTCGTCGTTCCCTCGCGTCTGCCGGAATCGTTAGGCCGCGTCGCCATTGAGGCCATGGCGCACGGGCGCCCTGTTCTCGCGTCGTCGATTGGCGGATTGAAAGAAGTCGTAGAGGACGGGAGGACCGGTTGGTTTACGCCGCCGGATGAGCCCGCGGTGCTTGCGGAACGGCTCTTGGAGGTGCTCACAAATCCAACCGCTATTTCGGCGATGGGCGCGGCGGGCCGCGCGCGCTACGAAGCGGTATTCAGCGAACAAGCGGCCGTGAAAGCGCTCGGCGCGCTCGTCGAGCGCATGGCCGTCCGCGTGACCCCATGAGCGAACGATCGCACGACCGCAACAGTCCCGTCCGCGCGCGTAAGACGTTCGCGACGATGGGGGCGGCGATCGGCCGCCTTGGCGTTCTCACTGGAGGGGAGGCGGCGCAAAGCGCGTTGCACTTCGGCCTTGGGGTCGTTCTGATCGGGTTGCTGCCTGCGCCCGAGTACGGGGTCTTTACGCTCGCTTTGGTGTACGGCGGCATATCTCTCACGTACATCCGGTCGCTCTCGGGCGCGCCGACCTTGACTTACGTCGGCAGGAGTCACTCAAAGCGCGCCGCCTGTTTCTACGACGGCGTTTTTGGCGCGGCAGGGATCGCCCTCTCCACGCTTGCCGCCGCGACCACTTACTTCTCTTTGCCTGTGGCTTCGCCCGACGAGGCGGCTTCGGCTGCATTGTTTGTAGGGTTATGGTGCGCACGCGCTCAACAGCGCAGCAGTCATTTTGCCTTCGGCCACTATTCGCTAGTAACAGCGGCCGACATAGTCTTCGCGTCTTCTGGCGCGCTCGCCGCGCTCTTGGCTGTCGAAAGAGGCGAGGACAAACTCAGGGACGTATTCCTGGCGTTGAGCACCGCCAACGCGCTTGGCATGGCCGCTATGGCCGTGCTTGCCGGCGCTCTGCCGCGAATAAACGTCTCCAGGCGCGCACGGTCGTTCTATCTGCGTCTCTGTCGGCGCCTCGCTTGGTCCGCGCTTGGAGTTACGACGGCGAATTTGCAGGGGCAAGCCATCTCGTTGTTGGTCGTCGTTTTGGCTGGCGTGACCGCCTATGCTCCGATCGCCGCGATTCTGGTCTTGTTCTCGCCTCTGCGAATCTTTGCCACCGCATACGCCAACCTGGTTCAACCGCAAGTGGCGAAGCTGGTCGCCGAACACGCGCTGAGTCGCGTCTGGAGCCTTTGCCTGTATCGAAGTGCTGCGCTGGTGGCGGTCGGTGTCGTCTTCGGGGCTCACCTCGCGGTGTTTCTGACCTTCTTCTGGCCGCCATATTTCCCTGGCGGTCCGGCTCATGGCGTAGTGCTGTTCGCGTGGGCGGTGTACGCGCTGTCGCTCGTGTCCACAACGCCTCGTGTCGTCTTGGAAGCGATGTTAGAGTTTCGCGCAATTGCGATTATTACCGCCGCCGGCGCCGCGGCTGGCATGATCGCAATCGCCGTCATACTTGAACTAGCATCGTCGAACTGGGCGCTGGCGGGAGCTGCGCTCGGCGAAGCCGTGGTCCTCGCAGCGAGCTGGATCACAACGCGGCACTTGACGCGCAGCCCGCGGGCGGCAGCGCGCCCCGCCAAAGAGTGCGTTCTGCGGGAGGACGCGGCGTAGGAGTCGTTGCGGGCGTCGTGAGAAGGGTGGAAGAGATGGCGATTTCAGCGGGAGGCGACCCCCCCATCCCAGCGACGACCAGTCCCGCGCCGGGGCCGGCTATCATCCGGGTTCGCACGAACTTTGTAAGGCCGCTGGAGCGCAGCGATCTCGATGATGTCGCGAGACTATTTCTGGAGAGGTTCCGGCGAGCGGGTGCCAGCGCCTCGGCGCGAGCTCGGCTCAAGGTGGCGGAGCGCTTGGGACAACTGTACCTTGATCGATTGCGCCCTGGTCGGGAGCCTGATTCCCTGGTGCAGATAAACGCACGCCGCGAAGTGGGGGCCTTTGTCGGCGTCAACCGGTTCGCGTTCTTGCTTGATGGCCGCCCGGTCACCGTTGGCGTGACCGGCTCTCTAATGGCGGCGACCGACGTCGACTCTCGCTTAGCAGCCGTGCAAGTGTTGCACGAGCTGCACAGGGCGTCGTTCGACTTCATCTACACGGATTCAGCGAATCGCCGGTCGCTCGCGATAGGCCAAGAGATGAAATACCGCGCGGTCACGCCGGAAAGTTTAGAATGGGCTTGTCTGCACAAGCCGACCTCTGTCGCGGTCCACAAGATCGGGCAACGCTTTCCCTGGGCGCCGGTCGTTTTGGCGCGACCCTTTGCTCGCGCCGTCGACGCTCTGGCGACCCGCGCGATAGGCTGGGAAGGAGAACCGCATTTGCCGTCGGACTGGCGCGACGATGATGTCGATGCGGCGGACTTTGTCAAGGAGGCGCCGGAGACCTTTGAGGACCACCGCCTGCGGCCCGACTGGTCTTGCGAGGACTTGACCTGGATCCTGAAGATGGCGTCGCTGCGCGAAGGCGCCGGGCCTTTGACCCTCCGCCTCATTCGCAACGCCGCGGGAAAGACGGTTGCGAGCTACGCGTTTCACGGCGACTCTGGGAGAGTCGCCCGCGTCTTCCATGCTGTCGCAAGAAACGGGGCGTGGAAGGCGTTACTCTCCAGCATTATCGAGACGACGCGCGCCATCGGTTGCCTCGGCGCGCACGGCTGCGTCCGCTCGGGCTTCTTTCCGCACATCTACAAGCGTCGAGGCTTGATCCTCTACTACGCCATGGGCACGATGCACCGGTCTGCTCGCCAGGATATCATTGAAACGATCGACAACGGCGCCGCGTTCCTCGGCGGACTCGCGGGCGACCGCTGGAGTCCCCTCGCTACGGACGATTTCCGATGACGAGCTTGACTATGTTGTCGTGAGCTATGCCTGAATTTAGGTGACGGCGTGAATCAGGCGGCGCATTTGGCTTCACCCGATTGCCCTGCTGCCGTACACCTAGTATCAACACTTATGATCGAGCTTGCGCGGCATGTGCGGACTCAGCGGCTATGTGGGGCGCGTCGCCGACGGACCCGGGATTCTTCAGCGGATGACGGCGGCGATCGGGCATCGTGGACCCGACAGCCGAGGAATTCTCGCTGTCGACGGCGCTGGACTTGGCCACGCGCGGTTGGCGATCGTCGGGCTTTCCGATGGCGCCCAGCCAATGCGCGACGCCTCGGACGCGCTGGCGATCGCCTTCAACGGCGAGATCTTCAACTACGTTGAACTGCGCGACGACCTGAAGGCCAAGGGTCGGAATTTCCGCACATCGAGCGACACCGAGGTTATCCTCCATCTCTATGACGAAATGGGCGAGGATTGCCTGCCGCTTTTCAACGGCGATTTCGCCTTCGCGATCTGGGACGGCCGCAAGCGGCGAATGTTGATCGCCCGCGACCGCATGGGCGTCCGGCCGCTCTTTTACGCCCGCTGCGCCGGAACCTGGTTCTTCGCCTCAGAGATCAAGGCGCTGCTCGCGGCGCCGGGGATTTCCGCCGAAATCGACCCAGTCGCGCTCGACCAGGTCTTCACCACTTGGGCGCCGATCGCGCCCTCCACGCTCTTTGCCGGCGTTCGCGAACTGGAGCCGGGGCATTTGGCGGTGATCGACGAGACGGGGCTGACGACGCGCCCCTGGTGGTCGCTCGAGTTTCCCGACGCTCGCGACAGGCCGCCAACCGATAGCGCCTCCGCCGTCGATGAGCTGGAAGCGCTGCTCACCGACGCCGTGCGGATCAGGATGCGGGCCGACGTCCCAGTCGGCGCCTATCTTTCAGGCGGGCTCGATTCTTCGCTCGCCACAGCGCTCGCCGCGCCAATGGCGGCGAGCGGACTTGAAACCTTCTCTGTCACCTTTGACAGCGCCGAGCATGACGAAAGCGCGTTTCAGGCGAAGATGGTCGCCGCGATTGGCGGGCGCCACCACGCCATGCGCTGCCGGGACGACGACATCGCCGGGGCCTTCGCCGAAGTGATCCGCCACGCGGAGCAGCCGCTCCTACGCACTGCGCCCGCGCCGCTCTATCTGCTTTCCCGCTTGGTCCAGCAGACCGGGCTGAAGGTGGTGCTGACCGGAGAAGGCGCCGACGAGGTTTTCGCCGGCTACGACATCTTCAAAGAGGCGAAGCTGCGCCGCTTCGTCGCCCGCCAGCCCAATTCGCGCGTCCGAGTCGAGTTGTTCCGTCGGCTCTATCCGTACCTGCCCGGCCTCAAGGCGCAATCCGGCCGTTCGCTCGCCGCCTTTTTCGGCGCTGGCGACGTCGGGCTCGGCGACCCGCTCTATTCGCACCGACCGCGCTTCCGCGCCACCGCCGGCGCGCGGCTCTTTTTTTCCGCCGACCTCAAGGCGCGGCTCGGAGCCCACGACGCTGCTGAGGATATCGCCGCCCGGCTTCCGGCGCGTTTTTCACGTTGGCATCCGCTCCATCAGGCGCAATACCTCGAAATCCGCTTCCTCCTACCCGGCTACATCCTCAGCGCCCAAGGCGATCGGATGGCGATGGCCCATGGCGTCGAGGGCCGCTTTCCCTTCCTCGATCCCCGCCTCGTCGCGTTCGCCGCCGGCCTGTCACCGGAAACCAAACTGAAGGGCCTGACCGAGAAGTACATTCTGAGGCAGGTGGCGCGCCGCCACATCCCGTTGGAGATCGCCGATCGGGCAAAGCAGCCTTATCGAGCGCCGGACAGCGCCGCCTTCGCCGGCCGCATCGGCCGCGCGTTGGTCGGCGCAGCGCTCTCTCCCGCTGTTCTCGCCGACACTGGTCTCTTCGATCCAGCCATGGTCTCCCGTCTTGTCGCCAAGTGGACGAAGGGCGGCCTTGCCAGCTTTCGCGACAACGCCGCCTTCATCGGCGTCCTTTCCACCCAGCTTTGGCGCGCCGCCTTCTCGGGCGCCGGAGCGACAGAGAACCGCGCCGCCTGATTCTGAATGGAGCGACCATGCCCGATAATGTTTTGGCCGACATCCGCGCGTTCATCGTCGATGCGTTCCTCTTCGGCGACGAGACCGGCGCGCCGGACGCGGACGCTTCGCTGATCGAGAACGGCGTCATCGATTCCACCGGGGTGCTCGAACTCGTCGCTTTCCTCGAGCAAAGCTACGGCTTCCAGGTCGCCGACGCTGACATCGTGCCGGAAAACCTCGATTCCATCGCCCGCATCGCCGCTTTCGTCGCCGGAAAGCGCGATCGGACCGCCGCCTGAGTTGACCGGGGGAGGCCGCCACGCGGGTCGAGCATTTCCTGAATGACGCGGCTCGGACAGCGTCCGACAAGATCGCTCTCGTCGCGGGCGGAACGCGTCTGACCTACGCCGAGTTCGAGCGGCTGGCGACCCGCCTCGCCGCGCGACTTGCGGCGCGGGGCGTCAGGCGCGACGATCGGGTGCTGGTCTTCTTGGAAAATGGCGTCGAGGCGGCGGTCGCCGTCTTCGCCGTCCTAATCGCTGGCGCGACCGTCTCTCCTGTCAACCCAACAACCAAGGCCGATAAGGTCGCCTACATGGCGACCAATTGCGGCGCCCGCGCCATCCTGACCCACGGTCGCCAGGCTTCAGTCGCAACCAACGCCGCCAACAGCATTGGCTCCGAACGGCCCATTGTCATCGGCTGGGAGGAGGCGCTCGCCGATGATCCTGACGACGACGCGCCCCGGCACGGCGGCATCGATATCGACCTCGCGCTCCTCATTTACACCTCCGGCTCCACCGGCCGGCCCAAGGGCGTGATGATGACGCATCGCAATGTCGAGGCGGCCTCGTCCTCGATCATCTCCTATCTTGGGCTTGACCGGTCCGACATCATTCTCTCCGCCCTGCCGCTCGCCTTCGATTACGGTCTTTACCAGCTCTTGATGGCGGTTCGCTGCGGCGCGACGCTGGTGTTGGAGAAGTCCTTCGCCTTCCCGCAGTCAATCTTCGATCGCATCCGAGACGAGAACGTCACCGTCTGGCCGCTGGTGCCAACCATGGCGGCGCTGATCCTTCGTCAGCGTGATCTCGCCCCCGGCTTCCTGCCGAGCGTGCGGCTCCTCACCAACACCGCCGCCGCCCTGCCAGTCGAGCACATTGCTCGGCTCCGGTCGCTGTTCCCGACCGCCCGACTCTTTTCCATGTACGGACTGACCGAGTGCAAGCGCTGCACCTATTTGCCGCCAGAGGAACTCGACCGCAGGCCCGGATCGGTCGGCGTCGCCATCCCCAACACCGAGGCGTTCGTGGTCGACGATAACGGCGAGCCGGCGCCGCCGGAGACCGTGGGCGAACTGGCGATTCGCGGCCCTCACGTCATGCAAGGCTATTGGAACGACCCGGCGGCGACCGACGAGAAGCTCACGCGGGGCCGGCGTCCGTGGGAAAGGATGCTGCTGACTGGCGATCTCTTCCGTGCCGACAAAGAGGGCTTTCTCTACTTTGTCGGGCGCAAGGACGACATCATCAAAACGCGCGGCGAGAAGGTCGCGCCGAGGGAAGTCGAGGCCGTGCTTCACGCCCATCCCGGCGTTGTCGAAGCGGTCGTGGTCGGCGTCAAGGATCCGGTCCTCGGCGAGGCCATCGCCGCCATAGTGGTGCCCTCGGGCTCGGACGTCGACGGACGAACGCTGATCGGCCACTGCGCTCGGCATCTGGAAGATTTCATGGTGCCGAAAATTGTCGTGCTGCGCCAAGCGTTGCCCAAGACCGACAACGGCAAGGTCAGCCGCCGGCTGGCCAGGGAAGAATTGGAGTCCGGTCGATGAGCGGCTTTTCGAAAGAAGTCCTCGCCATTGACGCCGCCGCGGAAACGAACCGCATCGCCGCCGCACTGCGCCAGCAGCTCCGCGCTCTTCGCAAACGAGGACTGGTGCTCGGCTTGTCGGGGGGCGTCGATTCCTCGGTTAACTTGGCGCTGGCGGTGGCCGCAGTCGGGCGCGACCGCGTGCGCGGCCTCCTGATGCCCGAAGCCGAGTCCGATCCGGAAAGCCTCATGCTGGGGCGGCTGGTCGCCGAAACCTACGGCGTCGCATATGAAATTGAGGATATTGCTCCCGCGCTGGCCGCGCTCGGCTGCTATCGGCGCCGCGACGCCGCGATCCGCCGCGTCGTGCCGGAATACGGCCCCGGCTGGGGCTTCAAACTCGCCATCGCCGACGTGCTCGGCGAGACGACCGGCTACGCGATCTCGACGCTCGTCGTTGAGGATCACGGCGGTCGGCAGAGCCGTCACCGCATGACGCCAGAGACTTATCTTGCCATCGTCGCGGCGACAAGCATGAAGCAGCGCACCCGCAAGCAGATCGAATTCTATCATGCGGATCGGCTGAACTACGCCGTGCTCGGAACGCCCAACCGGCTGGAGTACGATCAGGGCTTCTTCGTCAAGAACGGCGACGGCGCCGCCGACGTCAAGCCGATCGCCCATCTCTACAAATCGCAGGTCTACGCGCTTGCCGAGCATCTCAGCGTCCCACCCGCGATCCGCCGCCGCCCGCCGACCACTGACACATTCCCGCTCGCCCAGACGCAGGAGGAATTCTATTTCTCGTTGCCCTACGAGCGGATGGACCTCTGCCTCTATGCCTTCAACCACTGCGTCGCCGCCGCTGAGGTCGCCTCCGCAACCGGCCTCTCGGAAGCAGAAGTCAGCAAGGTCTATGCCGATATCGCCGCCAAACGACGCGCCACGCGGCCCCTTCACATGGCGCCGCTTCTGGTCGCCCCCGTCGAGGGCGTTGACTGACGGGGCGCGAAACCATGCGGAAAGCACGACTATGAGGGACGCTGAGCGAAGCGGCGCAGCGCCGGTTCTCAATCGCTTCATGGGTCTCGACCTCGAAGGCGCGCCGGGCGTGCTGGTCCCGCGCGCTCAAACCGAGATTTTGGCGCGAGCCGCGATTCAACGCCTTCCCAGGACGTCGACTGTCGCCGACGTTTGCTGCGGCAGCGGCAATCTGGCTCTAGCGATCGCCTCCACCGCGCTCGGCGCGACCGTCTACGCCGCTGACCTGACCAGTTCGGCCGTGGCGCTCGCGCGTCGTAACGTCGAAAGGCTGGGACTCACGCAGCGCGCGCATGTGCGTCAGGGCGAACTTTTTGACGCCTTCGCCGCCGACGGTCTTCAGGGCGGTCTTGAGATGGTGGTCGCCAACCCACCCCATATCTTCTCGGGCCGGCTGAACGGCGAGGCCGCCCACCTGCTTGCCGACGAGCCGCGCGAAGCGGTTGACGGCGGACCATACGGGCTGACCATCCACCAGCGCCTGATCGCGCGGACGCCGGCGTTCCTGAAGCCCGGCGGCGTCCTTGCCGTCGAGTTCGGCATTGGTCAGGAACGGCAAGTCGCCATCCTCTTCGCTCGCGCCCGCGCGTTCGAAGCAGTTGAGTTCGTCAACGACGATGCCGGGCGGCCCCGCGTCGCCGTGGCCCGCCTTGCGCCTGCGAAGGTCGGCTTATGAGCACGGTCAGGCCTCTCGCCGCGGCCGACGTGCCCGAAGTGGCGGCGCTCTTTTTGCGCGTGTTCCGCAATTCCAACAAGCCGGCGCTGGCGTCGTTTGAAGCCTATCTGAAATGGTTCTTTCTCGAAGGTCTCTGGACGCGTCCAGGAATCTCTCCGCTGGTCCATCTGGACGACGGCGGCTGCGTCACTGGATTCATCGGCGTTCACACCCTGCCGATGCGTTTCGGCGACAAGACTCTCCTGGCGGCGTTTTGCGGCTCACTAATGGTCGAAAACCCGGAGACGGCGCCCTTGGCCGGCGCGCGTCTCCTCAAGGCGTTTCTCGCCGGTCCGCAGGACGTCTCATTCTCAGAAACGGCGAACGCGCTTTCGCATCGGATGTGGTTGCTGACCGGCGGGGAGACGCTGCCGGACCACAGTCTCAACTGGATTCGAGTCCTGAGACCGGCGGGACTTGCCTTAGCGCTCGCCGAGCGGGCCATCCCGGCCTTTCGTGTCCTCGGCCCACTGGCGCGCGGGATCGATCGACTGCTCGGCCGCTGCCGCTGGATCGCTGGCAGCGCGCGGCGCTGGAGCGGCCTCGATCCTATGGCGACGCTTCCCGGCCAATTGAAAGTGAACGAAATCAGTTCCGAGGCGTTTGGGCGATTGCTCAAGACGATGACGGAGCACTACGCGTTCGCTCCAACCTGGGACGAGACAGTCCTGGCCGCCCAGCTCGGCGATGCGCTCCACAAACCGGACTACGGCGCGCCAGTCGTCGCTGAGGTGGCGACGCGCTCGGGCGCGCCGATCGGCGGATTCTTCTATCATGCCCGACCCGGTGGCATCGCCCGCGTGCTTCAGGCCCTGGCGCGGCCCGGCCAGGAGGGCGCGATCCTCGACCATCTCATTCGCGACGCCGCGGAGCGCGGCGCTGTCGGGATCGTGGGTCGCACCCAGCCGGCACTTCTTCCGGCGCTGTTGACGCGTCGCGTCGTCTTGCTGCCCCGCTCTTCAACGGTGATGCATGTCCGTGATCCAGCGCTGGCGGAGACGCTGAGGGCAGGAAGGGGCTTTCTGAACGGCTTTTCCGGAGAAACCTGGTCACGAATCAGCGGTGGCGGCGCCGTTTAGGGCTACAGATCGGCGTGCGTGCGCCGGCCGCTCTCGTCAAGGCGCTCGGGCAGGCCAGGCCTGCGCGCCGAGCGGCCAAACCACGTCTGGTCCTACGACTTTCTCGAGGACCGGACCGGACCCATGACGGGAGGAAGTTCCGCAGCGCCTGTAAGCGTGACCGGACGGCCGCCTTTCGGGATGCGATTGGGGTCGGTTAGGTGTCCACCTGCGATTTGGTGGACACCTGATGACGACGCCGGCGGGATCGAGAGGGAGTGGATTCGGCGGCG
>JBEKVR010000077.1:0-22024 GCA_049513815.1 Roseiarcus sp.
AAGTCGAGGATGACGAGATGGCCGCCCTCAAAATCCGTCCCCACGACTTCCACAGTGAATGGAACTATACGATCTCGCCACGCACCTTAAATTGACGCGATAATTCCCGAACGCGCCCTAAGTCGCTTCCCGCCGATGTCTATCACAGCTTCACCGGACGAACGATGGTAGCGAGAGAACCGTACCAGCCGACCGACCCGCATCTCATCTGGGGACGCAAAGAGGACCGAGTCGACAGGCGGTTTCAAGCGCGTGCCGCGATCGTCGAAGAATTGATCTCCCGCTGGACCAAGCCCTCTTGGTGCGCTGTCGATGTCTCCGGCGGCGCAGGGCGTTGGCTCACAACTCTCGCCCCTCATTTCTCTCGCTTCACCCATTTGGACTTGAGCCCCGACGCACTCGATGAGGCGCGCCGCAGCCATCCCGAGTTCAACAATGTCGAATATGGCGTCATCGATCTGCTGCGCCCGGCGAAAGCGGGCCCGGAGCTCGCGGGCAGGACGTGGGACACGGTGTTCTGCTTCGACACGTTGCTTTATCGCGGCGACTTCGTCGAAACGGTTTTGAACAACATGCGCGCCTTTATGAGGCCGGGCGGGATCGCCATCATCGATGTGAACGTGCAGTTCCGAGCTGCGATTTCTGAGCGAGTCAAAGGCGCGCACTATCGCGGGCCGGAACGCAAATTCTCGCCGAAGGCGGCGCAGACGCTTGCGCGGGAGGCCGGGTACAGAACCGTCGCGACCGCCTATCAGTATTCGGAATTGACCACGCCGATCCACAGGTTCCTGGCCGAGCGCGGGCTGACCGCCTGCGTCCCCTGGCCCAGCACCTGGATGTACATGGTGCTGCAGAAGATCGAGATCCCGTAGATCGGCGCGCCCGTATATTGCCGTGTGTGGGCTTCGCTCCGGCCGAAAGCCGTGGCTGAACCCCAGAAAGTCGGCCTTGTAGACGGCATTCAACACCTCGGCCACCGCGCCCTGGACGATTTTGTCTTCCAAGGTCGGAATGCCAAGCGGGCGCAGACTGCCATCTGCTTTCGGGATGTAGGTGCGACGCACCGGCTTGGGCCAATACTGACCGCTGTGGACCTTTGCATCCGAGGTGCGTTCACGACGCCT
This sequence comes from Roseiarcus sp., assembly GCA_049513815.1. Taxonomy (GTDB): domain Bacteria; phylum Pseudomonadota; class Alphaproteobacteria; order Rhizobiales; family Beijerinckiaceae; genus Roseiarcus. Next base: position 1,125 of record JBEKVR010000077.1, read on the forward strand.
AATGCATTAAAGTCGTCTCTCGTCGAACGACGCAAACGCGCGCCGCCCGACCGCGTGGTCATCGCACGAGAATGCTGAAAGTGGCGCGGTCGAACAAGGCGCACGCGAGCGCTCGGGCGTCGGGACGGTCCGCAGCTCGAAGCAGGCTCAGAAACAGTCTCTCGCCGTCGGATTCGTTTCCTCTTTCGATTGACTGAGGACGCAATCCGCGATCGACGAGCGCACGCGCGATATCGAGCAGGCCCCGTTGGTAACGATGCCGCGAGATCACGCAGTCCAGCAGCCGCGCCTCCCGTTTGCAGGAGATCTGAGCAGGGGCGAAACTGCGCGTCGCCGCCCGCAACATCGGCAGGTCGGATTCCGTGTCGCCTACGGCGATCGTCTTGGCGTCCGTCCCTAGAACCAGGTCGCGCAAGGCCTTCAGGCCGGTCCCCTTGTCGGTTCCCTTGGCGACGATGGCGGTGTCGATCGTAGTATGATGGTAGGAAAGCCGGTCGAGTCCCTGCGCCGTGATCAGGTCGTCGAGGAGGAGCGTAGCCAGTGGCTTCGGCGCTCCTTGACCGACGGTGGACGAGCGCATCCGGGAAAGCAAACTGCCCGACTTCTTCTCGAACATGAAAGCCCTGATGGAATACTGGTGTCGGTCGTCGAAGAAGACCCCCGGGATCCGCCGCAGGCGCTCCCTCAGCTCATCAAGCTGGGCCGTCGTTTCCTGATCGATCAGGGCCTTCCCGCTTTGAGCGACGGCGTCCCACAAATAGGCGCCGTGCTCCGCGACGCCTCCCGCCAGACCGTAAGCCTCGCAGTACTGCCTCACCTCGACGGCCGACCGCGCCGTGTTCAAGGCGACGGAATATCCGCCGGCGGCAAGCAGCGAAAGGGCCTCCATGCCTGCCGCCGTCGCGCACGGATAGCCGAACAGGCGTCGATCCATCACGCCGTCGACATCGAGCATCACGAGCGGCGCACGCCAGGCCGCCGGCTGGAGCGATCGACAGCGCGCGCCGCAGAACCGCGCGGTCTGGACGGTGAGAAAGTCCCAGGCGTCGATGAAACGGCGATGCAGGTCCTGCTGCCGTTGGCCGGTCTGCATGACGTTGAAGAGAAGTTCTTGAGTTGATTCCATCGTCCACAGGCCGGCGAGCAACTTATTGATAAAGAGGCGCCGCCCAACCTCGACATCTCCCGACTGCTCGGCGTATCGGCGGATGAACCGGTCTTCCTCCTCGGGGGAAAGCGCGAAGCTGAGGATGGTCTCCGCAAGATCGAAAGCGGGATCGACGACGTTCAGTTGCGTTTTGCCTAAGCCATGACCGTGGTAGCCTGCCTTCAAAGGGCCGAACTTGCCTCCGATCCATTCGGCGCGCCCCATGTTGCCGTCGATCAGGGTCGGGAATGGACAATGCAGCTGGTACAGCCGCTGTTTGATCCACGACCGCATCGGTATGTCGATCACAAATTGTCCGTACGCGCGGCTCAACGATTCCGCCAGCAACTCGAGGCCGTTCTCGTGCACCGCTTTGCCCGAGCTCCGGCTCTTCGGCAGCCCGAGCAGGCGGGTCCGCGCCGCGACATAGGCCGCCGTCGTCTCGATCCAGGCGTCGCGGCTCCACTGTGCGTCGTCGGCGCCAGAGCGCTGCGGCAGCCATTCGGCGTAGAGGATGCCGTCGCGGAGTCCGAGGAGCGGCGGGACGAACTGCCAAAGCCTGTGCGCCGCCATAAAAGCCGGATAGCCGAGGTATCCCAGACCAACGCTCTTCGCCAGGACGCTCTTCGTTTCGCTCCTCCCCTGCGGCGTTCGCAGCCGCACTTCGAAAATCCGCCAGAGCGTCGCGCCGCGCTTGCCGCCATTTCGCAGCCCCGCATTGAGCTCGTCTGCCCGCCGGCACCCGGTCACCCGGACATCGGAAAACCCTTGCCGCGCGAAGTATTCGGCCAATCGAGTCTCTACGTTCTTTGGATCGAGCAACTCCCATTTTCGCCATTGGTCCGGGTCGAGCGTAATGACCATTCCGTCGGGCAGCGGCTTGGCCCAGTTGCGGCTCGCCGGATGGGTGGGAACGAGGGCCTTTATCCGGCCATTGTCGAATCCTGCGTCGCGGGCGATCTGGACTGCGAGGACGATCGTGCCTCCCGAATTTGGCGGGTCATCCACGATGGCGACGGAGAAGCCTTGCCTTGCGCGCTTCATCAACTCCCTGCGTTCGCGCCGGCTGGGGCCCTTCTTTGGCTGCACGGTCAACGAGTCTACGCATTGGTAGCCCTCAACCTTAAGGAGCGCGCGAAGCAGCGCGGAAAAATAGGTGCCCGCCGTGCGCAACCCCAAGAGGAGAATCGGATGCGACCTGTCGGGGTATTGCTGAATGTATCGTCGCCCAAGCGCGAGCACGTCGAAATGGGTCATATCCAACCGGCTGAACGCAGACGGCACGCCGAGGCGCACGGCGAGCAGATCGGAAGGGAGCAGCGATTGGAGCAGTCCGGCCAAAATCTTGCCGGGCGCTGCGAACGCCAACGGATCGCAGTCGCGTCGAGCCAGTACCGCCAAAAAGTCGTCTAGGCCGCTCTGCCACGCCTCCTTCCAATTACAGACTTTGGTTCGATTCCGCTTCGGGAGAGTCTCGGCGACCTTTTCCGTCACCCACAGGACGGCGCGCCCGATATCGGTTCTCGCCAGTTGGGCGGGCAGCCGCAATGTGTGGCCGCGCAGATATTCGTCGATTCCGTTCAGCAGCGAACAGGAAAGCAGATACGCGTTCGTCGCGACTTCCCCAGTTTGCCAGCCTGCCGGAATTGTCGGCAACCGGTCGAGTTCGCCTGCAAGGCGCTCGATTGCTTCGCCAACCGTCAGATGCGGATCCAGAGACCAGTCATAGGCCGAATAGAATTGCGTCTCCGCCGGCAGCGGGTCGCGCCGCGCTGGCGGCGGGTCAGACATCGCAGCTTCCGCCATACTGTGCATCGTGCGCTTCCTGCAGTTACCTCGCGTCCGACGCCGCCGTCGTGGCGTCAATCTTCCGCGAGCCTTGCCGGGAGTGACCGTCAACGGCGCGTGCGTAGACCGCCATGAGCGCTTCATAGTTCGCCTCGGCAGTGAAATTGCGATCGAAGGTCGCCCGGGCCGCTCGCCGCATCCGCTTGAGCGCTGACGAGTCCGAGATGAGGCGTCTGATCTTCGCGGCCAAGTCTTCGGGATTGCCAGGCTCGAAACGCAGCCCGTTGCGGCCGTCCTCGACGATGGCGGCCATCGCTCCGAGTCTGGGGACGATTACAGGCGTGCCCTTGGCGAATCCTTCAATCGCGGCGCGCGGGACCGCACTCTCGTAGCATTGCGACGGCAGGACCAAGAACGCCGCAGCTCCAATCAGATCATAGACCGCCTCGTGCGAAACGTCTCGCAGCCACTCGATCGCTGCATTCTGCGCCGCCGCCTCCTGAACTGCAGGCGCCAGCGGACCATCGCCGGCGATCTTCAGCGGCGTCGTTGAGCCAAGCCTCCGCCACGCGCTGAGAAGGGTCTCCACCCCCTTTTCCGCCGACAGACGACCGATATACGCCACATATCCGCCGTTTCCGGGCCCTTCGCCGGGGTCCGGATAGAGGAAGTTCGATTTGACGATGATCTTGTCTGCTGGAAGGCCTCCGTCGATGAACTTGCCCCGGCTGAATTCGCTCAGAGCGATATAGGCGCCGACTGCGTTGCGCCACGTTCCCAAAAGGCGATGCGCCGTGATCATCGTTGCAACGGCGGCGCTGGCGGCGCGGCTGTTGCGGTAGCAGTTGCGCGCGACGCCGCGCCAGGGAACTGCTGCGCCGAGGCAGTCCTCGCAAGGCTTGCCATCGCGCAGCAGGATGGCGTTGACGCAGACAAGGCGAAAGTTGTGCAGCGTCTGAACGACGGGAACGCCTTCGGCGCGCGCAGCGTAGTAGGCCGCCGGAGAGATTAGCGGAAACGTATTATGGCAGTGGACGACCTCCGGGCGATGCGAGCCGATGAGACGCCGCATCTCGATAAAGGCGGGACGACTCCAGATCGTCCGACTTGCGAGCGCGACGCGTCCCATCTCGTCGGTCGCGTCGTTTGACAGGCAGTAATGGATTACGTTGTGCCCGTGCGCCCTGAGCATCGCGGTCTCGGCGGCGACGCATTGATCCTCGCCGCCCGCAAGCTTGTAGAAGTTGTGCGCCATCAGGATGTTCATGATCGCGTCACCCTCCGACCGCAGCCGCTGTCGCCGCCTGATCGCGCGCCGTGAGCGGTGACAAGAGCGTCAAGCAGAGCTGCCCGTTGGTAAGGGCCGGCGCTTGCGCCGCCAAACCGCCCATAAGGCGCAGGACGTCTTCGAGGCGCCGCCATTGGCTGGACTCTTGCAGCTCCCAGGAGTGTCCCCACAGATGAAAGACGCCGCCACGGGCGATGACGTGCTGCAGCAACGCTTCCGCCATCACGGGCCATTCGACCGCGCGACCGTACAAGAGGAAACGCCACAGATTCGCCGCCGCTCTTCGCTTGATCGCGTTTCTCGCGAAGGTCGAGAAGCGATGCGGAAAGGCTTGGACGGTCGTCGGGATCAAAAGGAGTTCCGCTTGCCTGCGTGGGAAGTCGATCGACAGGAGTTCGACGCTCCGCAGGCCGAGATAGCCCGCCTTTCGGATCATGCGCAGGTGCCGCCCTTCGCACCTGCCAAGCGGCGGACAGAAGCACAGACACGACACCCCGGTGTTGTCCTCGACCCAAATCCTGGAATCGGCGATTTCCCGCCACGCCGTTTGATCGGCCACACGGGTAAGGTCGACGTGATGGAGGGTGTGGGAGCCAATCTCGAAATCGCGGCTGAGCTCGCGAAGCTGGGCGGCTGACATCGTCCCCGACTCCGTGGTTGCCGGCACATAGAAGGTTCCTGCGATCCCGTACTTGGACAGCAGGTCGGCGACGCGCAGGTCCATCGGATCGCCGTCGTCCCAGCTGGTCGTCATGACGCTCGGCGAGTTCACGACGCGCCTCGGGCGTTAGCTTGTTCGCGCTGCGACTGGTCGACCGCCAGAACGCCGGCGATCAGTCGGTCGATGCGGCGCGTCGCGACGCGCCGCTGGAGCATGCGGTACAGCCCCCGAGGCGACCGTGGCAGATCGAGCGCGTCCAGCTCCGCGCGCGCACAGGCGCGGACTTCCTCGATCAGCCTCTGCCTTTCCTCAGGCCCATTTATCGTCGTCAGGAAGGCCGACAGGACGCGCTCGGCAAAAATCAGCTTGCTCGATACGATGCGACGATCGAGGGTCCGAATATCCGTCGCCGCGTCGTAAAGGACGCCGGCCAAGTCGAGGGACGCCGGGTACCACTCCAGGGGGACGTCGTCGCGGGCGCCTGCCGACGGGTCGACGTCGATGAGCGAGATCACGCGCGCCGAGGGATCCCAAAGGATATTGTGAAAGGAGAGGTCGCCGTGCAGCCTTCCAGCCGCCCAGTACGGACGCATCACTGCGACGATCGCCCGCGCCGCCGAGTGGAGCATTTGGCGAGACGCGTAACCCTTGTCCAAGAGAGAACTTTTGAGCTGCGCGCCCGCAGTCATGGTCATCACCAATGCTGGCGGTGATGCTGACAAGTGAAGCGGCAACGGGGCGCGGATCGTCCAGCCTTCGCCGGTCTTGCCGTCCACCGCTAGGTGCAGCCGCGCCTGCGCGTCGAACTGCCGCTTCGCCATCTCGGCGCCCGCCGGCCCATCCGATTTGTACAGCTTGACCACCAGATCGCGGCGCCCGCGCCACAGCGAGCGCCCTCCGTGCGAGCTGACCGAATAAATCGCGCCTTGGGACCCTTCCGCGAGCGATCTGATGTCCCACCCGCCGTCCGCGGTGCCGCACGCGAATTGTCGTAGCACTTGCGCCACCGATGCAGGACCGCTGGCCGCTGACGCGGGCCGCGCGACAGCGGCCAGGAACGCCGCCCAACGGGCGCCGGCGCCGGCGACGTTTCCCGCCAGGAACCCATAGGCCGCCCCCGGCAGTCCCCATTGGACCGAAAGACTCCAGACTGCAGCCAAAGTGATCGCGGTCCCGACCGAGGTCGCCATGACGATCGTCTGTGGACGCTCCATGCTCGCCAACGCGTTCGACGCCGGCGCCCCCGCAGCGGCGGCCATCATCGCTATCGCCAAAACAGTGACGACGTGGGTTCGTCCGGCGTATTCCGGGCCGTGATAGATGACGCGCATCAAGGCGTCGCCGCCGAAGAAGATCGCCGCGCAAAACAGCGACATTCCGCCCGCGAGCACGAACGCGTCGCGAGCGGCCTGGCGACGCAACATCGCGCCGCCGCCCTCCTTGAAGGCAAGCACTGCGCGCGGCGTCAGAGTATTGCGGAAGGCGGTCAATAGAGGGTTGGCCAGGGACGCAATGCTGGTGCAGGCGGCGTAAACGCCAGTCTCGGTCATGCTGATGAGCAGTGGCAGCAGCCAATAGCTGGCGTACCCCTGCACCGAGACGGTGAGCTGCCCCGCGGACAGCCACTTCGCGAGCGGCCAGCTCTCGCCGGTCGCCCGCCACACCTGGCCCATTCTGATCACGAAATTGGATCGCATGCAGTATAGCCAGATGAGGCTCGCCACTGCGCAGGCGCCGCCAAGCGCCGCGCAAGCGCCGACCGCGGACAGCCTGCCGGTTCGTCCCAGCCACGCAAGAACGCCAAGCTGCAGCGCCGCCACGGTGGCGTCGAGGATCAGCGCGTTGGCCACATCCAATCGCGCGAACGCGTATGCCCGGCCAAATTCCCGCTGCATGGCGAATGGAACGGTCAGCACCAGCGCCAGAATCAGCCACGTCAGCTTCGCGTCCGCTCCAAGCGCCAATGTCCCAATGGCGACAAGCGCCAGCGCCACCGTCGCCGCGGTCGCCAACAACCCGCTGAGCAGCAGAGACGTCCCGGCATGCTCGGCCGGGCTGTACGATGGGTGATGCCGTTGGATCGTGTACGGAAGCAAGATCAGCGCGTCCTGGACCGCAAGCAGCGATCCCGATACCGAGAGCGCGATCGTGTAGATGCCCAATTCGCTTGGCAGGGTCCAGCGGCCGACCGCCACAGTCGACAACAGGCTGGCGCCGCTGACCACTGCTTGATCCGCCAACGCCAACGAATGCATTCCGAACGCGAACCGCGTGAGAGTCGTCCAAAGTCCGGCGCGCTTCGCGTCTTGATCGCCGGAGGCCTCGACGGCTGGCAATGGCGCTGGTCGCAGCGACGCTTCGCAGCCCGCGCCGCTCTCCAAGAGCCGATCCGCTAGTCTCATCCTTCGCATGCCAACCTTCGGCTTGAATACATTCGCGCGCCGGCGCGAGACGAGGAAACCCGCGCCGCCGGTCGTCAGACTTCGTTTCTTCATGCGGCTCCTGCGCGTCGCATGTCGGCAATCCTGACCCGCGCCGGAGGCAGGCGACAGCCGCGCGGATGGATGCCCCAAGGCCCATAGGGGCTATCGGAAGCAAGCCGCGCGAATCCTAAAGAGGTTACCCCCAAGGAGCAGCGCGCTAGCCCCTGTTTCTCCGCGAGGCAGCCCACCCGGCGCTTAGTCTGCGCCAGTGCGGATCGAGGGGATGACGAGGTCGAACTGGGGTCAGGGCGAGAGTGCGGAGACGCGGCTCGCGACGTCAATCGTCAAAGCGCCGGCGGCGGCGGCTCAGGGCGCGAAGCATCTGGTTAGGGGCCCGCGCATGCAGGACGGCATGTCATGATCCTCGGGGCAAATGCGACGAGGCGCGTCGAATCGAGCGACGTGACGGACATCAACCGCGACACGCCACACGTCCTTCCGCACGGCGCCGCTGCGGGCGCCGGAATGTCAACGTCGCCGTTTGACCAGACCGAGAGGAAGACCCAAACCGCAGAAAGGGGCGGCGCTATTCCCGGCCGGCGACCGTCGCCGCAGCGATTTGTCTGGCGGTCGCCCCTGCGGTCTCCCTATCAGTTCCGCCGGACGTCCTCATGACCCGCGCTGCCCCGCCACGCCCCAAGAGGCAGGGCGATCGTTACCTGCTGGCGCTCTCGTGCGTTCTGCTGGGATACGCGCTCATAGGAAAGGGCTTCGCGTATCTCGGCTATCCGCCGTTGTTCGTCGGCGAACTGACCTTGCTCGCGGGGCTCCTCGCACTTGTCCGCTCTGGCTGTCTGGTCTCCGTCTTCACGTTCGGACCAAGCCTGTTGCTGGCCGCGCTCATGGGCTGGACGTTGCTGCGCACCTTGCCGTTTATTGGCGCCTACGGCTTTGACGCGTTGCGCGACAGCGTGATCTTCATGTACGGGGGATTTGCCTTCGTTGTCGCTGCGCTTCTGATCGAGGACGGCCGCCGCGTCAACACGGCCATTCGATATTATAATACGTTTCTGGATATCTATGTTCCCGCTGTACTCTTCCTATTTCCTCTCAGCTTCTATTTTCGAGACAGCGTCCCGACCATCCCAGGAACGACCGTGCCCCTGATCTGGGTGGGCGCTGGGGAGGTTGGGACGCACCTTGCCGGCGCCGCGGTGTTCGTGTTGGCGGGCTTTCGCAGGCCTACCCCGGTCTGGACCGCCTGTCTCTTCGCTGCGCTGGTTGTAGCGAGCGCGGTGAGCCGCGCGGCCATGCTCGCATTCATTGTCCCGGTGGTGTTGGCGGCGCTCGTGCTGCGCAAAACGCGCGTGCTCGCCGTCGCCGCCACGACGGGCTTGTTGCTGTTTGCTGCGTCTTACGAGGTCGAGACGAGCTTCTCGACCTACCAAGAAGCGCGCTCGTCCACGGAACGGCATGTCAGCGCCGTGCAACTCGTCGAAAACGCCGCGAGCATCTTCGGCGGCGGCGGCGAGCAAACCGAAGGTACGAAAGAGTGGCGCGAGAAATGGTGGAACATCATCGTCGACAACACGGTGTACGGGCCGTATTTCTGGACCGGCCGCGGATTCGGGGTCAATCTCGCCCTCGAAGACGGGTTCGGAAACCGAGACAACGAGCGACCGTTGCGCAGCCCGCACAACGCTCACATGACGATCCTCGCGCGCGCGGGAATTCCCGGCGTGACATTGTGGGGCGTCTTTCTAGCCGCCTGGCTTGGCGCAATGCTGCACACGATGTCGCTTGCCCGCCGCGACGGAATGGCTGACTGGGCCGGTCTGCTTTTGTTCATCGCCTGTTACGCGAGCGCGTGCTTGATCAACGCCTCATTCGATGTCGCGCTTGAGGCGCCGATGCAGGGCATTTGGTTCTGGTGCCTGATCGGATTCGGCGCCGGAGCGACCATGATCTACCGCCACATACGGGATCGCCGCTCATGGAAGGCACGACCCGGTCGTCACGTTCTGCTGGCCGACTCGCCGGCACGGCCGCCGGCTGTCTGACGGCGATTCTATGCCTCTTTGCCGCGACGTCGGCGCTATCCGGCGTAACTGAAGAGTCTTGCCCGGCGGGCGCGATTCCGATTGACGCGGGTGCGTCGATCCAAGATGCGGTCGACCGAGCTGGCGAAGGCGCCACCTTTTGCCTGAGACGCGGGATCCACCGCCTTCAGGCCGTCCGGCCGCGAACCAATCAACGCTTCTACGGGGAAGGTCGGACGGTTCTGAACGGCAGTCGCCTTCTCGCCGACTTTGGCCGCGAGGGCGAATATTGGATCGCCCGCGGCCAGCGGCAACAAGGACAAAGACGGGGGGAGTGCGCGACGCAAGCGCCGGCCTGCAATCTGCCGGAAGGCCTATTCATCGACGACGAACCGCTCGTGCCGGTGTTCGCAAAGGATGAGGTCGGGCCTGGGCGCTTCTACTTCGACCGCGTCGCCGGTTACATCTATTTCGCGGACGACCCGGTTGGTCACAAGGTTGAAGCGGCGGTGGCGGCATTCGCATTTGAGAGCAGCGCGCCCGGCGTCGAGATCAGGAACGTGACCATCGAAAAGTACGCCAGCGTCGCACAGAAAGGGGCGATCCAAGCCCAGGAAGCCACGGGCTGGGTCGTCGAGAATTGCGAGTTGCGGCTGAACAGCGCGGCGGGAATCGCCGTCGGATCAGGTGCTCGCGTGCGTGACTGCGACATTCACCATAACGGCCAGATTGGCGTCACCGGCGTGGGTCGGGACGTCGTGGTCGAGCGCAACCGCATCTGGGAGAACAATACCCGCGAATTTCTGTCGAGTTGGGAAGCCGGCGGCGTCAAGCTCGCGGTCAGCGAAGGCGTCGTCTTCCGCGGCAACTATGTGCACGACAACCGCGGCTCCGGTTTGTGGTGCGACATTGAGTGCCGCGACGTGATCTATGAGGACAACGTCATCGAACATAACCGCGGCGCCGGAATCTTTCACGAAATCTCGTATTCGGCCGTCATCCGCAACAACATTGTCCGCCACAATGGATTCGGCCGAAAGACCTGGTTTTGGGGCAGCAACATCCTGGTGGCGGCGTCGCAGGACGTGGACGTCTACGGCAACACGGTGACCGCTGACGCTGGCACCTGCGGCGTCATGCTCGTGGACCAGGGACGTCCGATGAAATCGGGGGGGACGTACAAGACGCGCAACGACAGGGTCCATGGCAATGACACGACGTTCGAGGGCGACGGCTGCGCCGGCGCAGCGTCTGACGTCAGCCCGGACAACGAAAACGCCTCTATCATTGAAGACGGTGACAACGTGTTCGACCGCAATGTCTATCGCGCGCCGCGTCGCGGCGCCTCGCTCCAGTTTGCGTGGGGACATGCGGTTTACGGATGGGACGAACTGCCTCGGGCTGCGCTGGAGCGAAACGGTCGCCTCATTACGTACTGAGGAGGGGAAGGCTCCGCATCGCAACACGCGCACAAAGCGGCGCTCCGCGCGGCGCGCAATTTCTGGCGACGGCGCTGTTGCGGGCCAGGCTCGCCGGCGGCGCGCAGAGCGCCTGCGACGATGCGCTACTTCGTCTCTCGCGCCCGTCGGCCGGTCATCTCCGAACGATCGAATCGGCGCCTTTGGTCGCCGCGGGGCGTCGCCATCGCATCTCGTGGCGCGCCAATTCGACGAGAAGCAAAAGAATGAAACCAGGAACGACGCAGGCGTAGCGCCGCCAGAGACGGCGCGGCTCGCAGCACAACCGGAACAGCCATTCGAGCCCGCTTCTCTGCATCCACCGCGGCGCTTGCCGCTTGACGCCAGCCAGAAAATCGAACGCAGCCCCGACGCCGATCATCACCGGCGCCTCAATGCGGCCGAGATGGTTCGCCATCCACCACTCCTGTTTCGGAGTGCTGAGGCCGACCCAGACGATGTCGGGGCGGGCGGCGTTGATGGCCTCGACGATGGCTCGATCCTCGGCGGCGCCGAGCTCGCGAAACGGCGGGCAGAACGCGCCGGCAACCTGCAGTCGCGGATGCGCCGCGGTCAGAACGCCTTGGAGGGTTTCGGCGACGCCCTCCGCGCCGCCGTAGTAGAATTGACGGTAGCCGCGCGCCGCGGAAACTGCGGTCACGCGTCGCATCAGATCGGGGCCGTAGACGCGACGCGTGCGCTGCTTGCCCATGAGACGCGCCAGCCACACCAGCGGCATTCCGTCAGGCGTGACCAGTCCCGCCTCGTTGTGGATTCGGCGCAGCCGTTCGTCGCGCCGGCTCTCCATCAGGCCATGCGCCCCGGTCACGCAGACATAGCGCCGATCGCCGCGGCCGATCCAAACTTCGATTGCGGCAACCGCGTCGTCGAGATTGATCGCGCTGACGCGCACGCCGAGGATGTCGACGCGCTCGTCGGCCGCCGGCGCATCGCTCAAGCGGCGCTCTTCCACTCGGTCTTCTTCCTCTTCCTGTCGCTCGCCACTGGTTCGGCCGGGGCCGACAACAGGGCGTCGAAATAGGCGATCGTCCGCTTCAGCCCATCTTCGAGTTGGACCTTGGGCGTCCAACCCAGCAGCGATCGTGCTCGCGTAATGTCGGGGCAACGCTGGCGCGGGTCGTCTTGGGGCAGCGGCCGCTGCTCCAGCTTGGAGTGCGATCCGGTCATCGCAATGATAAGTTGCGCCAATTCGAGGACCGTCACTTCGACCGGGTTGCCAAGATTGACTGCGCTGTCGAGATCGTCGTCGTGGTTCATCAGGCGGATGAGACCGTCGACGAGGTCGTCGACGTAGCAGAACGACCGGGTCTGCGTTCCCGAGCCGAAGATCGTGATCGGCTCGTTGCGCAGCGCCTGGACGATGAAGCTTGAAACGACGCGTCCGTCGTGCGGGTGCATGTTCGGGCCGTAGGTGTTGAAGATGCGCGCCACCCTGACAGCGAGCCCATGCTGGCGGCGATAATCGAAAAACAGGGTCTCGGCGCAGCGCTTTCCCTCGTCGTAGCAGGCGCGGGGACCCGAAACGTTGACGAGGCCGCGATAGGCCTCCGGCTGCGGGTGGACATGCGGGTCGCCGTAGACCTCGCTTGTCGAGGCCTGCAGAATGCGCGCGCCGAGCCGCTTGGCCAGCCCCAGCATGTTGATCGCGCCGACGACGCAGGTCTTAGTCGTCTGAACCGGGTCGTGCTGGTAGTGGATCGGCGAGGCGGGGCACGCGAGATTGAAGATCTCGTCGACCTCCACATAGAGTGGAAAGGTCACGTCGTGGCGGATGGCCTCGAAAGCGCCCTGGGAGAGCAAAGGTTCGATGTTGCGGCGGGTTCCGGTGAAATAGTTGTCGACGCACAGGACTTCGCAACGCTCGCTCAGCAATCGCGCGCAAAGGTGGGAACCGAGAAATCCTGCGCCGCCAGTTACGAGCACTCGCTTGGTCATGTGCGAACTCTCCCGAGTGAGTGGCTTCGTCACCGCCGCACTGCGACGCCACACCGGATCGCCGCGATCGCGGCGCCCGTGAGAACCTTGCACAAGGTCGCAATCCGAACGTATTGCGCATGCGGGGCGCCACCGCCGGCGGTCCATTGAAATAGGAGTAACCCCGGGCGACGAGCGCATGATCGACGGGAAGCGGCCAACACGCCCGCAGGCGGGCGCGACGACCGGAATGCGCGCCGGCAGGGCGCAGACTGGCGCTTGAACGGACGGGGTAACGACAATGCGCCTGTGCGGCAGCCGCAATGGCGCAGATGGCCGCAGCGCCGAGTTGTTAGTCTCTCGCCTTGCGTTTCGGCAGCACATGGTCTGACGCGATGATTGGATTCGGCAAGGCAGGTCCGCGTGGGGGAAGCGGACCAACAGTTCGTTCGCCGTCTGGTGGCGGCGCCTCCCCGTCCCGCCGCGCAATTGCGCGCAAGCTCCGCGCCGCGGCGTTGCTCGCCGGGCTGATCGCGCCGCTCCCCGCTTTCGCTGACGGCGACCAGACCGCCGATCACGCTTACCGGCTGAAGCCGGGCGACCGCATCAGCGTCACGGTTTTCGGTCAGCCGGAACTCTCGGGCGAGATTCTCATCGAGGACGCCAGCACGATTGACTTGCCATTCATTGGCCCCGTCGCCGTCAAGGACATGACCATCCCCGATTGCCAAAAGGCGATCACCGACCGGCTCGCCGATGGCGTGCTGGTCAAACCGGCGGTCAGCGTACGCATCAGCGAGTTGCGCCCGATCTATGTACTCGGCGATGTTCGAACACCCGGCGCCTACTCATTTCGCTACGGCAGCACCGTCAAGAGCGCGCTGGCCGCAGCTGGAGGATTTGGGCTTACAGCGGTTGAACAAGGAACCGCGGTTTCCGAATTCCTGCTCGCCGACGAGCGCCTGCGCGAACTGACCCACGAACAACTGGCGCTGCTCGTGCGCCGCGCCCGACTCGAAGCCCAGCGCGACGGCGCGTCGGCCTTTCAACCGCCGGCGTCGCCGGACTCGGCGAACGACAATGACTTCACCGAGGCCGTCGCGATCGAGACCGTGACGTTCAATTCCCAGGCGGGCGTCCTCAAGGATCAGGTCAATCTCGTGCGATCGCAGAAGCCGCGGTTGGAGAGTGAGATCAACGCCGTCAACAGCCAGATCGCCATTGAGAAGCGACAGGTGGACATCATCCATCAGCAGGTCGACCAGTACGGCGGCCTGCTGAACCGAGGCCTCGGGCTCGCCAGCGCCGACATGCAGCTCAAGCTGGAAGAGACGACTCGCGAGAGCGACATCTGGCGTCTGGAGGCCGAGGTCTCGCGTCTGCAGATGGACGAAGGCGAGCTCGACATCAAACTCCAGGAAGTCGAGTCCACATTTAGGAAACAGGTGATCTCCGATCTAAGGGACGTTCAGGAACGGCTCGCTCAAGTGAGGATCTCCATCGAAGCGGCGCGTGACGTCCGCGAAGCAAGATTGCAGCAGGCCGGCAGCGTCGCCGGGCTGGAGATTGAACACACGATTACCGTCACGCGCGAGCAGGACGGCAAGCCGACGGCGCTACCGGGCGCAGACGGCGTGGCCTTGCAGCCCGGCGACATCGTCGAGATCAAGAAAGTGCTGCCCTTGGATGCTTCGCGGATCAGCGCGGCCAGAGGCAAGGCCCCGCTGGCGCCGGTTCAAATGGGCGAAACGAATTCTGGCGCCGACGATGCCTCGGCAAGCCGCTGACGCCATCAGCCGGCGCGCGACGCTCAAACGCTGCGCTTGAAGGCCCCATGCAGAGCGCCCCGTTCAAGCGCCTGTTGGATTTGGCCACGGTTCGGTTCTGGGCGCGGGAGTCTAGGTCACGTCGCAAGCGTCGCCGCGCCGAGGCGAATCGTTGTCGCCGGCGAAAGGGAGAGGCGCCGGTATGTCTGCTTCGCTCAAAGCCGTTCCGCGCGAAATCGGCGCCCTGCGGGTTCACCGTGAACAGGTTGCGCGCGAAACCCTGAAGGCTCTTTGGCGCGGCAAGTGGCTAGTGGTCGCATCCTTTTGTGTCGCATTTGCCGTCGCAGTTGCCGCTCTCCTGCTGGTTCCGCCGCGCTACACGGCCACGGCAACCATTCAGTTCAATTTCGACCGCGATCAGTCGGGGGCCGAAGCGACGAAGAATCAGCCTGTCGCGATACTCGATCCGTACGCCCTGGTGGGGGACGCAGCGCACAATATCCGATCGCGTGCGGTCGCCGCCGCCGTGGTGGCGAGACTCGAACTGGATCGCGACCCGCACTTTGTTGGCCTGCCAGTTTCATGGCGAGCCCTGGCGGCGATGAGGTTGGCTCTGCGACTCGGTGCGCCGCAGATAGCTCCGTTCCCCCGCGAGCTGGCGATCGCCGCGTTGATGAATCGGGTCACGGTGACGAACGAGCCGCGCTCTTACTTGATTTCGATTTCGTTTAGCGCAAACGATCCGGAGCGAGCGGCGATCGTCGCCAATACAGTCGCTTTAGAATATCTGCGCGCGGAAACCGCTGAGCGCGTCGACCGAAGGTTGGCTGCCGCGGAACAGGAGGCGGCCACCGTTTCGTTGGTTTATGGCTCGCAACATCCTGCCCGCCAGCACAGCGAGGAAAAGCTCAAGCGGCTGCGGGAGAGCTTGGACGCGCTGCGCCGCGGATCGGACCTCGCCGATTCCTCCAAGTTTGACGGCGGCTCTTCCCTTATTCCCGCGCAAAGAGACGACGTTCCGTCGAACCCGGACGTCAACCTGGCGCTTGGACTGGCGTCGCTCGTCGGCCTGGCGATCGGGGTCTGGATGGCGCTCTATCTGCGCGGCTCGACGGCGGTCGGAACCTGCGACGAACTGCGCGGCGACCCTCCTGCTCGAGGCGCCGCGCTGCGCGCTCAGTCGCGATAGCGCCGCGGGTCGATCTCGCCGGCGCCGCGTCGTTCGCGCGGCGATGGGCCCCGCCTTCCCTCTATCGCGCCCCCCGCCCGCTCAGGACCGCGGGAAGAGTCTCCAGCAGGACGTACGCGTCGAGCAGAATCGACCAGTTGCGGAGATAGAAGAGGTCCTGCGCCTTCACCGCGTCCGCGTCCGTGTCGCCGCGCGCCGAGACTTGCCACAGTCCAGTCATGCCGGGGCGAACGGCGGCGCGCAACGTTCGGAACCCGGAGTCGAAGCTGTCGAGGTGATACGTCGGCAACGGCCGCGGCCCGACGAGGCTCATGTCGCCGCGAATGACGTTCCACAACTGCGGCAGTTCGTCGATGCTGGCGCAGCGCAGAAAGCGGCCAATCAGCGGCAACACGCGAGGGTCGCGCCGCAGCTTGAAGTACTGGCGCCACTCCTCGCGCGCCCGTGGGTCGGCGCACAAGTGCTGGGCCAGGCGCTGCTCGGCGTCCCGATACATGGAGCGCAGCTTCAGCATGCGGAACAGCGCGCCATTCCGCCCGATCCGCTCTTGGCGATAGAAGGGAGGGCCGGGATCGACGCATTGGATCGCCAGCGCCGCGACGCCGACGATTGGCGCGACGAGCAGCGCCGCAGGAACGGCGACGGCGAGATCAAATGCGCGCTTGAGGACGCGGCTTCGCCGCTGTCCGAGATCGAAGCGCAGTTCGATGCCGATCGCTGAACCCAGGGTTCGCGTTCGCGCCCAAAGGCTCGGCAAGCCCTCAGCGTTTTCCGCTAGCAGCAGGCGCCACTCGGGCGCCGCCTTCTGCGCCGCCTCGGCGAAGCTCGGCGCATCCTCGGCCGAGGTGAGGATCGCAACTTCCACCTCGTCGCGGACCGACCTGAGATCGGCTGTCGTGCCGATCATCGGCAAAGCCAGCCCCTGGGTGTTCGAGGCGGACTCGCCTCGGGTCGCAATGAACCCAACGGGTGCGAGGCCCAACGCCGGTTCGCTCAGCAGCGTTCGCGCCAGCTTCGTGCCGCTCTCGTCGCAGCCGACCACCGCCGTTCGCGCGCCCCATACGCCGGCGCGGATCATCAGGCTACGCGTCGCCGCTTCAGCGTAGTGGCCAAGCGCCAGTAACAAGGCGGCGTCCACGCTGGCGGCGACGAGCAGTCGGCCGAGTTCGCCAGCTGGCGCGCCGTAGGCGCACGCGACGGCGGCGAAACCGAGGACGCCGCGCAGCCTTGACGAGAAACGTTCATAGGGACTGGGTCCGACGCCCGAATACAGGCCGAAAGCCCAGAAGATTCCGATGAGCAACGGAATCGCAAAGAAACTGCGGAGCAGCGGCGGTTGGCGAAGAGAGAAGAGGGCGTCGCTGCAGGCGACAGCGCAGCAGACGGCGATCGCGTCGCCGGCCATCAGCCAGAGCGCGACAAGCGGCTTACGAAATCGGCCGATGAGTTCGACTGCGAAGTCAGGCGCCGGGCGGCGGCCGTTCGCACCGGCCGGACGTCGCAAAAGGCTCTCGACGTCCGCCATCTTTGTGCGCGATTTGATCCAGAACTCCGCCCCGGTGGATCGCGACATTGGCTCTCCCCCACTCGCCTCCGCGCAGGGGCTCTCCGGCGTGCGGAGTCGCCGACACGCCATCGCCGGGGCGACAGACAAGCGCTCAGTCGAACCGAAAGATGACTAGCGTCGATCCCGTCTGCATCTTGCCGCGTCGCGGAAGGAGCGATCAGCCTAGTGGACAGGGCGGCGGCGTAAACTGAAACAGCGGAGTAACCTGATCGCTCTTTTCGGCGCGCTAAGCCCGAGGAGCGGCGGTTGCAGCGGACGTAAGCCAGCCAAGCCGCAATTCACTGGGCTGCAGGTCGTGCAGGCATCTGTATCACTGATCTCGTGGGCGACGTCTCGCCTACGCCAGAACAAATTCCGAGTTCGAGTCTTCGCATGGCAATTGGCGACAAGATTGACCGGCGGCGTCCAAAGCTGGATCTGCAGTGGGCGTCGCGCCGACGGGCGACGTGCGCGTCCGCTCGCCTCAAACTGTCTTCTACCCGGTGGCCAAAGTTGTGGGATGTGGTCGAACCTGTGTCGTATCGCGCTGGATATATGACCGGGTCATGGTCCGCAGGTCCAAGTCCGCCAAACCCTTGGTCAATTGGGCCGTACTAATATGACAATACACAAGAAGAATCCGATGGACTCAACCATGTCAAAAGTGTTAACAATTGATGACCAAAATTGGCGCGATCTGCTTGCGCAGTGCTTGCCTGGGCTTCGCTATTCTCGGGGGGAGGTGCGTCGTGCGTCAAATTTTCGCAACCGTAATCATCGAACCGAACGGCCTTATTCGCGAGGGCCTCGCAAGGATACTCCGAGCATCTCGTTTTCGGATTGTCGTAGTCGAACCGGCGCTCGACGATATCGTATTGAACGCGCTCTCCAAACAACGCGACATCCTGCTCATCATCGGTTCCGGCGACGATCACCACGCGATGATCGAGCAGATAGAACTGTTCAAAGCGAGTAAGCCCGACGGGCGGGTCGCCGTCGTCACCGATCGTCAGCATCCGAGCGAGGCGCTGGCTGCTTTCAGGGCGGGGGTCAATGCCTATTTTGCGCGCGGCACCACCAGCGACGCCTTCATAAAGTCGCTCGATCTCGTTCTGCTTGGCGAAACGTTGATGCCCGCGACGTTGCTAACGCTCTTTCCCTGCAGGGAGCAAGCCGACGACGCGCCGTTTAACGCGAGCGAGGCGCTGGCGAGGTCCGACGACATTCCGCAATTCTCGGCGCAAGAAAAGCGGATTCTTCGCAATCTCATTGAAGGCGACTCCAACAAGGTCATCGCTCGCAAGGTCGGCATCGCCGAGGCGACTGTAAAGGTTCACGTCAAAGCCATCTTGCGCAAGCTGCGGCTGCACAACCGGACTCAGGCGGCCGTGTGGGCCATGAACAGCGGCTCGTTCGACCCCGCCGTTTCCACCGGGCTGGAGATCTTGGTCAGCCGAATGTCGAAGCCGGTGCCGTTTGCCGAGTTACCCGGGCCGAGCGCCAACCGCGTCCTGTCTGGATGAGCGGTGCTTTGCCGCTTGCCGGCGTGTTCGGTGGAGCGGCGGGACTTTGCGTCTGCGGCGGAGACGCTCTACGGCAGGGGCGAGGAAGCGCGCGCCACAGCGACCATCGTCCCAGCTCCCGATGGGGCGGAAGTGCGAGCGTTCACCGCGGCGCGGCGCCTCGCGATCCGTGCGGCTTGGCCGGTTCCGCGTCGAGCTCATCGCGGATTTCGTCTGCCGACGCGCTGGCCCGGCGCAATGACAGCCACGCGCCGAGCGCCAGGCCCGCCAAGGCCCCAAGCCCAATGATTGTCCGCGGGTTGGGGCTTGACGGGACAGCGACGACGTCAGCGGGAATGAACGAGGACCCGATCTGAGAATTGAGCGACGCGGTGAGATCGCCGTTCTTTTGCACGGCCTCCAAGTCGGCTCGCACCTGTGCGACCCTGTCCTGTGCGCGCAGATAGTTGGGATGCCGTTTGCCATAGGTCGCCGCCAGCTCGTCGAGATCCCGCTCGGCGGCGGCCTGCGCTTCGTTCAAGCGTTGGACGACCTCGCCGCGCATGTATTCGAGACCCAAGGCGTTGGCGAGATCGGCGGCCCGCTTGGGATCCTCCGCTGTCGCGTTGATCGTAATAAGGTAGGACCGCGGCTCATTTGTCACAGCGATCCGCGACAACAGCGTCGCGACCGCGAGTTCGTGCGACGAGGGGCTGAGGGCTCGCTGGAGGCCCAGCGCGGACCGAGCGGCCATGTAAGAACGTGACAGCGTCGATTCGTGGGCGAAGCGAGGATCTCGATCAAGACCGAGCTGGTCGACGACCGCGCTCGCGGCGGCGCGCGAACCCACGATGCGCGCGGCGCTCTCGACGAGCGCCGCAGGGTCGGGTGTGGCGACTTTTTGCTCCTTGGCAGCCGCGCCGGAGGTCTCCTGACTGCCGAAATTGAGTCGGATGATCGCCTCGCCCGTATAGCGAGGCGGAATCAGAACCAACGCAACCCCGGAGACGACCAGCGCCACGCAAAGCGAAGCGAACATCGTCCTTTTCTCGCGCCAAAGCGCGGCCACCGCGTCCTGCACGAACGGGTCGCGACCGGCGTACGAATCGTCTTCGACGGAAAGGACCTTCCCGCGGGGCTGACCTGGGTGATCGCCCGCTTTGTCCGCTGCGACGTTCAAGCCCCCTCCACTCCGCAATCCGAACGATTGAAGTTGAGTTAGTCGCCCGATACTGAAATCCGGATCGCGACGGATGAGAAGACTGGCAAGAGGGGTACCTCCATCGAATGCGCGGCGGAGACTTGCCCATGCGGTTTTCCTCCGCGGGGAATTAGAGTCCGGTCGTCAGAAGCGCGCCAATCGCCATAGACCGTGCTGAGCGCGCCCATTTCCAAGAAGATGGAGCTTTTACACAGCCCCGGTCGAGAGCCGTCGCGACGCTACGCAAGTGCGAATGTCAGCTTTGACCTTTCGTTCGCCCGAAGCCGCCATACCGCTCTCGTGAAGAGTCTCGGACGCCGTCAGGCGTCGGAAAGTCGCCGAGGAACGAACCCGCGGTGTGCAGGGCGGAGCTTATGGGGATTTGATGTTTTGGCTGTGCCAGGTTGCACGGTGGTGAAGTGCGCTGCGCTTTATCGGATGCGCATAGCGAGAACATTTCCGGGCGATCACGACCGATATCCGAGACCGTTGGCGGCCATTTTCGGCGATCGTGGCAGGGATCGGCGGTGCTGACGACGCGAGCGGGACCATCGGCGCGCGAGATGTTGTTTGCCGACGCGACAGCGCGACGGCATGGCGTGGGAATGAAGCGTGCCGGGTCACGACGGCGCCCCGGTTGCTGCGGGAGCCCGAGGCGGCGCGCGCGGCTGCATCCAGCGTTCGAAGGTCTCGACGATGCGCATGCGCCCGCCGCAGCAAGGACAAGGCGGGAGCTGATCAGGCGGCTCCTCGGTCTCGACGAGTTCTGGCGCCAGCGCCACGGCCAGCAGTTCGCGGACGCGGGCGACGTTGGCCTTGCATGTCGCGCTCGCGAACTGTCCGCCGTCAGTACGTCTGAGACAATTTGTGGGTTTTCAAGTAGGGAGGATTTCTGGATCATCGTAGCCGCAAGGAGCGGAGATGAGACAGAAATCCGGGCCGGAGAAGCAACCGGCTG